>JBFWRL010000016.1:0-55987 GCA_050248915.1 Candidatus Sericytochromatia bacterium | reverse complement strand
GCCGCGCCCAGCAGCACATGCACATTGGTCCCGCCAACGCCAAACGCGCTCACACCCATCAATTCAGATCTATTTGGTGGTGAGTCAACGCTTTCGTTCGGCTTTTTTCCAGTGGCCACTAGTCTGGCCTGCTGCCAGGGTTCAAGCTGGGTGACCACCTCTAGGTGCCACTTGGAAAAAGGGATATGTGGGTTGGGGGTCTGAAAATGCAAACTGGGGGGCAATTGGCGATGATACAAACTCAGACAGGCTTTGAGTAGACCAGCCATACCTGCTGCTGCTTCTAAATGGCCAATCTGGGTCTTCACTGAACCTATTTTCAAGGGGGAAAGGCCTGAGTTTAGCCGGGCTTGGCCATAGACTTCACCCAGGGCACGGGCTTCGATCGGGTCCCCCAGCGGCGTGCCTGTGCCATGGGTCTCTACATAATTCACGTGGGCCGGGTCTATGCCTGCATCTGTGCAAGCGGCCTGCAAACTGCGGCGCTGTCCGGCGGGGCTCGGTGCGCTCAGGCCATTGGTCTGTCCGTCTTGAGACAGGCCACACCCATAAATCACCGCATAAATGCGGTCCTGATCAACTTGGGCCTGGGCCAATGGTTTGAGTACAACCAAACCTGCTCCTTCTCCCCGGACCATGCCATCCGCAGCGGCATCAAAAGTCTTACATTTGCCATCGGGGGCCAGGGCTTGGGCCTCCTCAAACCCTTGTTGCAGCAGGGGAGAGAGTAAAATATTCACGCCCCCCACCAAGGCCATTTCTGCTTGGCCATTTCTCAGGCTTTGTAGAGCCAAATGCAGGGCTGTGAGTGCCGAAGAACAGGCGGTATCAACCACCAGGCTGGGACCGTGAAAATCAAAAAAATAGGAGAGTCGATTGGCGATCACACTGGTGGCGGCACCTGTGATTGTATACATATTGACCTGATCCAGGCTCAACAATTGGGTGTGGGTGTAGTCCACACTCGAGACCCCGATAAATACCCCCACTTTTTTTCCGCGCAGACCTTCGCTGGCTTGGCCTGCATCTTGCAGGGCTTCAACCCCCAATTCCAGCATCAGGCGCTGTTGTAAGTCCATGCTGGCGGCTTCGGTTGGGGTTACGCCAAAAAAATCGGGGTCAAAGCCGCCCAATTCGGACAATTGGCCGGCAAAATGGCGACCTGGCAGTTCAAAGCGTTCAGGTGGAATGGGTTGTATCGCATCGGTGCCCGAGCGCAGCAACTCCCAGAAAGCTTCGGGGTTTTCCCCGCCTGGAAAACGGCAGGCCATGCCAATCATTGCAATGGGGGGGTGAGACATATTTGCTCTAGATGACCGCCTATAGGTATTACTACAGTTTAGCGGATTTTGGGCTTAAAGCTGGGATTCAATTTGTCTGCATCACAAAAAAGACATAGCCGTACGCACCCGCCGATTGTTTGTGAAGCAGCGGTTCTTGTTCTGCTTCATCCAATAGGGTTAATAACTTTGGCTCATTTGCATATTTTTGCCGCAATTGCTGAATTCGGGCCAACATGGGCGTGTAATAGTCCTGCCACCAGGCTGAATCGGGCAAGACAAAATGACCCAATTCACGATAACCTTGGGCAATGATTTGGGCCAAGCGGCTGGGGATGTCTGTCATCGCCGGATATTCAGCCCAAAAATCTTTGAGAAATGGGGGCCTTTCACTTGTGAGCCAGCAGGGTTCGGTCACAGCCAGATAACCACCCGGTTTGAGAAGGCGTTTCCACTGTTTTAAAGCCGTTTCAAAGCCCAAAAAATACAGGGCCCCTTCACACCAGATCAAATCAAAGGACTGATCTGCAAATGGCAAGTCAAACATCGAGGCCTTGACTGTTTGAATGCGTTCGCTGATTCCGGCAGTTGCGGCTCTGTGTTTAAGATCTTGCAAAAATGGGTCGTGTGTATCCACGGCGACGATTTGTCCCATGCTGATTTCAGCCAAATCCAGGGTTTGTTTTCCAGGTCCACAGCCGATATCCAGGATGTTTGGCACAGCAGGCAATTCTGACGCCAAGAGATAGGCTTTGTGGGTAGACGCTTTGTCTCCGGGGCCTTCACGGGGCAAATCGCTGTGGATTTCCCAAAAAAGAGCGGGTAGCGTGTTTTCAGCTTTTTCAGTCATTGAGAGCAACGCCTTTCTCTCAGCCCATTTTGACACTGTGGGGCCGATCGCGTAGGCGATTGACATAGTCGCGTACCACCGGGTTTTCGTCGTGGGCACCAAACATGCGCTTCCAAATAAACTGCGAACCAATCAAAATATCTGCCACCGTAAACTGCTCACCAAAGAGGTAAGGGCCCTCGCCAATTTCTTGGGCGATCAGGGCTTCGCAATTGGCAAAATCGTTCCAACCGCGGTACACAGAGGTTTCGACCTTGAGCAGGCTATCGCCCATCGCCGGTTCCAATTGCGAGGTGGCAAAAACCATCAGCGAGAGAAATCTTCCTCGCTCGGCTGAACCCAGCGGAGGTGCCAAACCAGCCTCTGGGTATTTTTCGGCGAGATAGAGCCCAATCGCCACAGTTTCAAAGATCTTTTGGCCATCATCGAGCAAAGCAGGCAATTTACCTGCGGGGTTGATCTCCAAAAAGGCTGGGGTTTTGTGTTCTTTTTTTTCAAAATCAATGGGAACCAACTCGTATGCCACTTGGAATTCGTCGAGCAACCATTTGGCGATACTGGCCCGGCTGCGGGGGTTGTAATAGAGTTTCATTTGGGTGCTCCTGAGATAGTTTTGGGCTAAAATTGAGAGCAATTTCAGCGCAGTGAGAGGCTTTGAACAGCAGGCTATTTGACATGGAATATTACATACACTAATATACAAGATCATGAACCCCTTTGCCCAGCCCGAAACCACCCAAGTTTGGCTCGAAACAACCTGCCACGCACCCATCACAGAGTTGACTTACCTCACACGGGGTTGGAATACCCGGATTTTCAGTTTTGTCTGTCGCGGGCAACAGCTCGTTTTGCGTGTAGCCAGTGGCCCTGAGCAAATATACAAAGAAGCCCTGGCTGCTCAGCGCTATGGGCACGGATTGCCGATTCCCCGTGTCTGGGCGGCAGGGCAGGAGATTGAGCAAGACCTTGAAGTAGAGCAGATGTGGCATTGGGCAATTGTCAGTCGTTGTGAGGGCCAGAGCTTAGATATGCTGTCTGCGCTTGCACAAAAATCCCTGGAGCCGGCTATTTTGGTGCTGCATCTGGATTTGCTTGCTCAGCCGCTGTTTCTCAGAGGGGCTGGCTCACTGAATGTTATTCCACCCCATGCCCCCATTTTTGGCGGGTGGCGGGCTTCTTTGTCCCATCTTGGTGGCATGGCTTCCCGTTTAGGGGGGTTGCTTCAGGCTCCGATAGGGTTCTTACCAAATGAACTAGACGCTCTGCTGGCGCGTTTGCAAGTGCAGATCGGCTTATGCCCTGAAATGCCTCTCTGGCTGATACACGGGGATTTTAAACCTGCGAATATCATCGTGAATCACGCTGGAGAAATCATCGTGAATCACGCTGGAGAAATCATCGTGAAACACCCGAAAAATAGCGGACCCATCTCTGAACCCATTACAGGTTTGATCGATTGGGCAGGTTTGGGCCAAGGCGATTTTCTCTTTGATACCGCGACCTGGATCTGGCATCAACCCGAAGCGCAGTGGGCCTCAATTTGGCAAAATTGGGCACCAGCTTACCGGGCTTTGGGTCTGGATCTCAGTCATGCTCCCGCTCGGCTGGAGGCCTATCTCTTATTTGGGGCTTTGCAGGCGGGTATCACCTTGGCGGGCAGTCCCGCTTTGTCTGCAGAAATTCCGCTTTGGCGGCAAAGACTGCGTTTTTTGCAGTCGGCATCAGTCACTGAATTGTTTCAGCTTTCTTCAGAATAGCGGCCAAGGTCTCTTCGGCCAATTGGCGTGCGCCGATCGCCAGACTTTTTTTGCACAGATAGATTTCCAGTGGCTCTTTTGAGCGGGGGTCTTTGAGTTTGTGAAGGCCTTCGAGGGCTGTAAATGCCACGGTTGAAGAGCGATCTCTGAGCAGTCTGTGAAAGACTGGCAGCAGGGTTTTGCGTTTGAACCGCACCAAGCCCTCTGCTGCTGCCCAGCGTACCCAAGGCTCTTTGTGGCTGGTCGCTTGTATCAGGGCTTCAAGGGCCAAGGGGCTTTTGCTCGCCCCCAGTGCCCAAACCAAACTCACAGTGTGTTTGGGATAGATTGTCAGGGCATCTATCACGGCTTGGGGATTGGCTTCGGCCAATAACCAGATCACCCCTTCGAGATTTTCAATGATGTCGCGGTAATAGCCTTTGGCAGGAAAGGTCTCCAATTTGCCTTCGAGGGCCGTGATCAAACAGGCCATTCCCGCTTCGGGTTGCTCCACGGCTGCCTTAAAAACAGCTTCTGTGCTGATTTCTGAGTGAATCAGAGCGACAATGGCTGTTTCAATCGGATTCATCTGCTTTGTGCTTGCCCTGCTGCTACAAATTCTTGAAACGAGGGGATGCAGTGGGAGGGCATAATCGCTGTTTTGGGGTTTTGGGTGTGGTAAGTGAGGATGTCTGCCAAATCCTGTTTGTACTGCCCAGCGTTGTGCATCAGGGTCATGGCCAGAGGGTGTGGCAAGCGCTGTTCGAGATAGCCCTCGCGCAGCCAACAGGCATCAGCAATCAAGAAGAGTGGGCCCTGGGTGGTTTGAATCAAGGCCCCGAGTTGACCGCAAAAATGCCCCTCTAAAGGAATTAAAACGATGCTGCCATCGCCAAAGAGGTCATAGCTGTAGGCAAAAGGGGGTATCGGGGCAATACGCAGGGGGCTGTCCTCGCGGTCGATCAGCAGGGCCCTGCGTTCAAAATCGTCGGGCATCAGGGCGGGTAAAAAGCCCTTACGGGTGGCTGAAATGCCTTTAAGCAAACGTACCTGTTCGTAGCCTTGGCGCAAACAGACAAACTGGGCTTTGGGAAAGTCGCGCAGACCGGTCACATGGTCGCCATGAAAATGGGAGACCAAGATGTATTTGACCTCATTGGCAGAAATCCCGCGTTCTTTGAGTTGGGCCAGAGCCGTCTCTTCGGGTTTGAGAAACACCGGGGTGACCTGGGCGTAAAGCCGGTAAGGATAACGGCGGGTGGCCGCAAAAAAATGTTCACTGTAGCCCGTGTCGTAGAGCAAAATGCCTTCAGTGGGATGTTCGATCACGGCAAAGAGTGAGGGAAATTGACAGGTTTCGTTGGGCTCGCCGTGTAAAACCATTTTGCGGCTGTGGGTGCAATAGCCCCCCTGTAAAAGCGAAATTTTGACTTTCATCGCGATGTCCTAATAGCGAGCGATTTCAGGGTCGATGTACAGCGACCAGGCGTCGATGCCCCCCGTTAAGTTTTTGACCTGGGTAAAGCCCTGTTGCACAAAATATTCAGCGGCTCCCCGGCTGCGTCCGCCATGATGACAAGTAAAAATGATCGCAGCGTTTTTGTCCCACTGGCTGAGCATTTCTTCGGCCAATTCTTCGGTGAGCTGAATGCTGCCTGGAATTAGGCCAATCTCGCGTTCAAATTCTTCGCGCACATCTACCAAGCGAGGAGGATTTTGTGCTTTGAGCAGTTCTGCTGCTTCGTGTACGGATATTTCCATTTCGTCCATGTGTGTGACTCCTTGTGATTCCCGGATGAACCAGTGTAACGCTGAAACACCTTTCCCGGCTATAATGAAAGGCATGTGGCCTTTTTCGCGCAAAAAATCTCAATCGGACCTGTTTCAACAACAGCAGGGGCTGTTTGAACCTGCTTATTTGGACCGTTTAACCCAAGCATTACTGGCCTCTCCCTATTTGGCTCACAATGTCTTGAATGCGCGCTTTGCCTCCACCGAAGGTTTTTCTGTGATTTTTCAAACCCAAGAGCTGTCCCGCGTCCTGGGCGACTTCCCATTTTTGCAAACCTATTTAAATCACTTGATTCGACCAGAGATCAACCTCTATTATCTCAATGCCTTGGCTCTGAATCAAAGTGCGCGGGTGGAACGGCATATTGATCACAGCATTCGCGGTTATGGCGAAGAATTGCCTTTTCCCCAGCGCGTGAGTGTGCTCTATGTGTCTATTCCTGCGATGGTGGGTGGGGCCTTACAGATCTACGACCCTGCCGAAAATCCCCTGATAGAAATTCAACCCCAAACCGGTCTGTGGCTGCATTTTAGGGGTGACCTCAAACACGCCATCAGCCCCGTGCAATCTTTACCAGAGGCCGCCACCCCCCGCCTCAGCTTGGTCTGTGAACAATATGCCTTGAGTCCCAGTGAGTTGGCGTCTGTGCCTGAATATGTGTTGAAATCGACCGTCGGCTTTGGCACTTTTTTAGCGGCAGAATCCCACGGGACTTGAATTTAAACCCTGGCCTGCCCTAGAATCAGGGAAGAGGTAAATCAGGATGTTTAAACGTTTTTTTTCTCTTGCGCTCTTGCTCTGTCCTTTGAGCCTGGGGCTATGGGGCTGCGCGCCTTCAGATGCCAAAGACAAACAGACCACAGGCAAACAGAGCCAATCTCAGGATCCATTCAAAGTGGTCAAAAGTGCGGCAGAATGGAAAAAACTACTCTCACCCCAGGCCTACCATGTCCTGCGCGAGCACGGCACTGAGCGGGCTTTTACCAGTCCCTTTAATGCAAATAAGGCAAAAGGGGTTTATTTTTGCACCGCTTGCAAGCAGCCCCTGTTTAGCTCTGTTGATAAATTTGATTCAGGGACGGGCTGGCCCAGCTATACCCGGCCTTTGGCGGCCAGTTTAATAGGCAAAAAAGAAGATCGCAGTTTTTTTGGATCTCCACGTACCGAGGTTCATTGTTCCCGCTGTGGCGGTCATTTGGGCCATGTTTTTGACGATGGCCCCGCCCCCACGGGTTTGCGATATTGTATCAACGGGGTTGCGTTGGGTTTTCAGGCGGGAGGCACCTCGCTATCAAGCTTTTACCAAACTATGACCAAACCTTGACACTTCTCTTTGAGCCGTGACGCGCCGCGCTTTGGGGCCTTTTAAAATCGGGATATGGGATAGATTCCCCACGATTTTAAAGGACAGATTTTATGGCACAAGAAATTCTGGCGTCGCCGCAATTGCGCAGCATGGCACCGGCACGCAAACCCCTAACACAGCCGTCTGAAGGTGCTTTTGCACTCATCAGCTGGACCTTTTTTATTCTGATGCATCTGGCCTGTTTGGGGGCCTTTTTTGTGGGTGTCAGTCCGGTGGCTGTGGCGATGGCGGTAGCCCTTTATTTGATTCGCATGTTTGCGATCACCGCCTTTTATCACCGCTATTTTTCTCACCGCGCTTTCAAAACATCGCGTTGGGCCCAGTTTTTGTTTGGTTTTTTGGGGGCTACTTCAGCCCAGCAGGGCCCGCTCTGGTGGGCAGAAAAACACCGCCACCACCACAAATACTCAGATATGCCTGAAGATTTACACTCTCCCTTGCAGAGCGGTTTTTTTATGAGCCATATTGGCTGGGTGCCTTTGCTAAAAAATGTCGGCACCGATTACCGCAAAATCCCTGATTTGGCCAAATTTCCCGAATTGGTGTGGCTGGACAAAAACCACATTTTGCCGCCGGTTATTTTGGCTGGCAGTCTCTGGGGATTGGGATCTGTTCTGGAGCACTTCTGGCCGGCTTTGGGCAGCAATGGCATGCAAATGTTGGTTTGGGGCTTTTTTGTCTCGACCGTGGTGCTCTACCATGGCACCTTTACGATCAACTCGCTCTGCCATGTCTGGGGTTCGCGCCGCTATGCCACCAAAGACGACAGCCGCAATAATTTCTGGTTGGCCCTGATCACGCTGGGAGAAGGCTGGCACAATAACCATCATTATTATGCCACTTCAGCTCGCCAGGGTTTTTTCTGGTGGGAAATCGACATTTCTTATTATCTCTTGCGCTTGCTTGGGGTCTTGGGCATTGTCTGGGACTTTAAACAGGTGCCTGCCCATCTCAAAGCGAAACAGATCCGCACAGGCCTTTAACGCAAGAAAAAGCCGTTGGAGTTGATCCAATCGCTGTAGAGCGTAAAGGTCAGCGGGGCAGCAATGCGCAGCATAAAGGTTGGGCCGCCAGGCTGGGGATAGACAGGAAAAGCCATATCTACACCCAAAATGGAGCCGGTTGGCGTGATGGCATTGAACCCCACACCGGCACCCAATTGCACATTGCGTGGCATGGGGTCATCATTCCAATAGGCCCCAGCATCCATAAATCCATTCAGGTCAAAGGCCCAGCCCTCCAAGAAAGCACCCAGACCAGGGGTGTTGATCATGGACTCAAAAAATCCATCCATGCTGAGTTTGGAGGGTTTGTAGATCAGGTGAAACTCTGGTGAACTGCGCACGCTGTGTTTTTGGGTGATCGAGTATTCTCGGGCCCCGCGCACGAGCCAATTTCCGGTATTGAGAAAGCCCCTGTAAAAGGGGAAATTCTGACCCAAGGTGGCCCCCAGGGCCGATCGAAATAAAAAGGTGCCCTGCCATTGGGGGCCCTGAAAAGGGGTCCAGAAAGAAAACCCCGTGGCCGTGGTTTGAGCATATTGAGCCCCCCCGAGGCTGCCTGAGAGTTGAAAACGCAAAAAGTTGCCGTTGCGGGGAATAATAAAATCATCCACGTCAGAATAGATCAGATTGATTGAAGGCAAAAACAATAAGTCACTGGCTTGGCCACTTTGGCTGAGCGCGGGACTCGGAGGCAAATTGTCGGGGCCGTTAAAAAAGCTGTCTTGAATAATGCTTAAATTGGCCACGCCGCGCAAATAGCGATGTGTGGCGGGATCTGACCATACCGGAAACCCACTGTAGAGATCTCCCCCCAGGCTTTGTATCCAGGTGATCTGAGTGGGTTCGCTGGCTTTTAAGCCCCGGTAGATATAATCGACCTTGTTGTATTGGTTAAATCCCAAGGTCATGCCCGGTATCGGCAATTGGGTGGTCGAAGCGCCCACCACATACTCCCAATCTTGGACCAAATAGGCAGGCTGGTTGAGCAGTGGCAAATTATTGCGTTTGACCAGCGCCCGAAAGACCGAACCTTCGAGCAAATAATTGTCGGTAATCACCCCTGCCGTTAGGGCCAGACCGGTGATTGAATTGCTGCTGATATTGCCCGTGGGCAAAACCGCAGAATAGGTCAAAATTTCAAGGGCTGCGCTAATTTTACCTGGACCACTGGAGCTAAAATGCAGGGTGATTGGCACAAAGAGATTGTGTTCCAGCCAGGTCAAATCCTGAAGAAATTGGGCGTAGTTAAACGACTTTCCAGGGACGGCACTGGCCAGATTGTGGCTGACGATCCAGCGCAAGAGGGGCGTGCCACCCGTGATCTCCAGTGATTCTAAAACGATTGGAGCTTCTACTTTTTCGGCAATTGTGATGGTGGGTTCTTGTGAAAATGGCTGGCTGACATGGATTTCGGCATTGGGATTGCCCCTTTGCACATACATATCGCGGAGATGGTCTTCCAGGGCTTTTTCAATTCCTGGCAAATTTTCTGCTGTCACGAGCCATTCCAAGACCCGTTGGCGCAGATAGGTGCTGGGAATTTGTTGGGTTGTGCCTACCAAGCGCAAATTTTGAAGTTGGGGCGCAGCTTGAACTTGCGTGGATTGGGCGTGAACTGGCCAAGCTTGAAGCCCAAGCCCCAACATGAGTGCGGCCCTCAGCCCAAATTTTGGCAATTCAATCATCATCCCGACGAACAGCCCGCTCAATTTGCCGTTTGACGTCTTTTTCGCGCAGCGCATGGCGTTTGTCGTAGAGTTTTTTACCCCGGGCCAGACCCACTTCCACTTTGAGCCAATTGCGCTGCCAATACATCTTTGTGACCACCAAGGTCAGGCCTTTTTCTTGGGTTTTGCCAATCAGTCGGCTAATTTCGCGCTTGTGCATCAGCAGTTTACGGGGGCGCATGGGGTTGTGATTCATCACATTGCCGTGACTATAGGGGCTGATATGTAAATTGAGCACCCAGACCTCACCTTTGTCAATTTGTGCATAATTGTCACGCAGATTGACCTGCCCCGCACGAATGGATTTGACCTCGGTGCCCACCAGCGTAATGCCCGCTTCGAAAGTCTCTAAGATTTCGAAATCGTGATACGCTTTGCGGTTTACGCTGACGACCCGATCTTGTTTTTTTTCTTTGTTTGTCATAGGTTAAAACGTTCTGAAATGCCCCGAAAAAGTATGTTGCTCAGTTTAACACAGATCCTTTCTCGCTTCAGCGGCTATTGCCATCCTGCCTATACGTGGCTGTAAGGCTGTGTTATATTCTCTTAATCAGGCCTGATTGAACTCTGTTTTTGGGCTTATTTTTTGGAGATAGATGGAGACTGTCATGAATAAGCTGTGGACAACCGGAATCACCTTTGCCTTGTTGGCAATGGCTTTGCCACTGAATGCTGCCAGTTTGAATTTTGAGGCGCGTTCGGATTACCCTGATCATTTGGGGGATGCTGGGCGTCGGAATTGGGCTTCCCTCAAAACTGAAAACGCCGTCTTACAAGCAGCCCTCAACGAAGTGGGTGAAATGCCTGTTTTGCGCAGCCATCACTTGACCCAGTACGAATTAGAGGGGCTGTTGTTGCGCTCCTCACAATTGTCATTTAAACAACCCGATACGGCCCAATTAGCAGCCTTGCTGCGACTAAATACCGATCAGATCAACCTGTACTTTAAACAGGCCAATTTGGACTCTCCCCTATTGCAGGCCTTTGCCACTTTGCGGCAAAAGCAGGAAGATATCCGCAAAAAATTAGAGACCCTGACTGATCGCACTGAAGAGCCCCAATTGAATCAGCAATACCAGGTTTTGCAGGTGTTTGAACAGGGTTTGCGGGCCTATGACCTAAAAGACTGGAAATTGGCTGAAGAGCGCTTCAGTCTTGCACTCAAAACAGATAAAAAATTGGTTGCGGCCTATAACAACCGCGGCAGAGCGCGGATAATGCTTTCGGATTTAAACGGAGCACTTCAGGATTTTAAACAGGTTCTTTGGCTCGACCCCCGCAATGCTGCTGCGCTGTTTAACCGGGGGTATGTTTTGAGCCTCAAAAACCAACCTGAATTGGCCTTGGAGTCTTTTAACCAGGCGATTGCCCTGGACCGCGATAATGCGCTTTATTATAACAACCGAGGCACTGTTCACAACGCTTTGGGCCAAAACAAATTGGCCTTAGAAGATTTTCAGCGGGCCACCGAACTCAATAATCAGGAAAGTTCCTATTTTCGCAATCGGGCAAAAACTTGGATTTATCTCAATAATCAGGCCAACGCCCTCGAAGATTATCATACCTGCTTGCGCCTCTCGCCCCGCAATGTGACTTATTATCTTGAGCGGGGCCAGTTGCGGGCCAATATGAAAGATCTCTATGGGGCCCTTGAGGACTTTACCAAGGCCCTGTTTATTGAACCCGATAACAGCGATGCGCTCTATTTACGCGGCCAAATTTATGCCCAATTGAATGTCCGGCATCTCGCGCTCTCAGATTATAATCGGGCGATAAAGCTGTCTCCTGATTCTCCTTATTTTGAGCGCCGTGGCGTGGCCCACTCTGTGGAATTGGACCAAAAAAAGCGACTTGCTGATTATAATGTCTTGATTCAGCGCCATCCCAAAGTGGCTGAGTATTATTTTGAACGGGGGGCGGCATACCTCTACCTGCGCCGTCCGGCCCAGGCTTTGGCTGATTTTGAAAGAGGTTTACGTTTGGCGACAGCAGCTAAAAAAACGGCGGCCCACCATTTCTTTTACAGGGGATTGGCTCTGCGTGAACTCAATCGCTGTGAAGCGGCCATGGCGGATTTCAAACGGGCCTGTGATTTGGAGCTCAAAGAAGCCTGTGAACATGGCTGTGGCCCACAGCCCTATGCTGCAGGCACCGTGGCTGGCAGCAATCGCAAAGCGCAAAACCAAGAGACCCCACCCCCCAAGTCAGATGCCAAGTCTGAGGATTTGGATTCGGAAGAGACAGATGAAGAGTTAGAGGATTAAATCCTTTACTTGCGGCAAGGCCCCTTCAAGCATGCCCACACCTGCCAAACTGTTTATAACTTTGGTTAACATGGCTGGGTCTAAATCGGGCTGAGTGGCCCATTTTACGCCTGAAAACCAATCTCGGGCTTGGGTTAACTTGAGTGCGTAGCGTTCACTGACATAAGCCACAGACCCGGCTTCATCTGCCATAAATTCGGCAGTCTCTTGATAAAGCACCGCCAGCAATGTCTGTAAGGTCTGGGGGTCTTTTTCAATCAGCGTCTTTCGGGCTGCAATCACAAATGAGGGCCAAGGTGTAGGGAATTCACCCAGGCGTTTGAGTGCTCCGGCTTCGACCCGGGGAGCCGTGGTGTATTTCTCCCACAAAAAAACATCGGCCTGGCCCTCACAAACGGCAGCTTCGAGGGGCTCGATTCCCCCTGCCACATGAAAATGGGCCTCTTCACGGGGATCCCAGCCCTGTGCTTGAGCCAAGAGCATAGCCATGAGGTGAGAACCGCTGCCAAAACGGCTGATGGCAAACGTTTTATTGCGCAGATCCTGAATGTTTTGCAAACGTGATTGTGCGGCCACATGAATGCCCCAAGCCAGGGGGGAGGGCACATAGGCCCCGATGATCCGGCTGCTATTGCTCCGGGAGATGTCGTTGACAATGCCTTCTGTTAAGACCACTGCGAGATCGAGACGCCCTGCGTGTAAGTCGGCGCACATGGCCCCCGTGCCTGTGGGGTAGAGCTGAAAATCTACTGCCAGGCCAGCACGGGCAAAAGATTGTTTTTCAATGGCCCGGTGCCAAGGGGCGTTAAAGTGTTCGGGCACACCGCCCACACGCAAGAGTTGAGACATCATTCATCCTCACAGGAAAACAAAGAATAGTTAAAATTAAGGTTAAGGGATATTATAGCTTGTCCCTGACAGATCTTGTCCTGGGTTATACTGGCTGCTATGCAAAATACGCCCCATACTTATCCACCTGTCAGCCCTTGGGCCCTGGGATCTTTGTTAACGATGTTGTTTTTGGCGGCCATCGACACCACTATTTTGTCGACGGCCATGCCCAAGGTCATTGCCGAATTGGGGGGATCAGATCTCTATCATTGGGTTTTTTCCGCCTTTATGGTGGCATCTACTGTGGCCACTCCTTTTTATGGTAAATTTGCCGATTTGTTGGGTGTTCGTCGCTGCATGTTGGTTGCGGTAGCGCTGTTTTTAGTGGGTTCTGCGCTCTGTGGTGCTGCGCGCTCGATGCCCTTTTTGATCGGCGCTCGGGCCCTACAGGGACTGGGGGCTTCTGGGCTGATGGGGCTGACGATGATTGCTTTTGGGGTGCTTTTTCCACCTGAACAGCGGGGGGCCCGCCAAAGCATGGTCAGTGTTGTCTGGGGCGTTTCCAGTTTGGTGGGGCCTTTATTGGGGGGATTTTTGGTCTCGGTCATGCACTGGTCATGGATTTTCTGGTTCAATTTACCTTTGGGCTTGCTGACCACCCTGGTTTTTGCACTGCGTTTTCCCGCTCAAGTGGCTCCAGTGGCCCGCAAACCCTTTGATTGGCCGGGTGCCTCTTTATTGTTGGTGGGGCTCAGTGGCTTGATGTTTTTTCTGGCGGCAGGGCAAATCCACTTTTTGCCCTTGGGGGGAGTGGGGCTGCTGTGTTTGTTTTTTTTCTTTCAGCGCCAAGGTCAAGTACCAGAGCCTTTGATTCCCTTACATTTGTTTCAATCAGGTGTGATCAATACGGCATTGGGACTGGGTTTGTTGAGCAATATTGCCATGTTTACAGCTTTGACCTATGTGCCCCTGTTTTTGCAAGAGGTGATGAAACATTCACCGACTGCTGCCGGACTGGTACTCACACCGATGATGCTTTCGTGGCCATTGGCCAGTGCTGCAGCGGGCATGCAAGTCAATCGCTATGGCTTTCGGCGCTTGATTATTCTGGGGGCCTTGTTGATGGTGGCTGGCTTAAGTGGGATCAGCATGGGGCATTTGGCAGAAAGGTCGCTTATCGTGATTGGGGCTTATTCTGCCCTCTTGGGCTGTGGTATGGGCATGATGACATCTATGCTGGTGATCTGTGTGCAGGTTTCTGTGCATCCAGGTGAAATTGGAACCGTTTCTGCTGTACTCAACCTGAGCCGCAATTTGGGCTCAGCCGGCGGTGTCAGTGCCTTGGGTGCATTGCAAGTCGCATTATTAACCGCCCACGGTCTTGAGGGCTCTCTCTCGCTGGTATTTCTACTGCTTTGGCTGCTGAGCCTGATTTGTTTGGCTGTGGCTTTTAAAGCCCCTTCAGCCACCCCAGCAGAATTGGCCCAGCGGGTTCAGACCTAGTTGATTTTCTCCAAGGCGAAGCTGTTTAGAGCATTGAGGGACTTAATTCCGACGCTCCCGTTTCGCTCAGTGCTTCGTGGATATTATTGTAATCGCCAATAAAGCGCAGAATGGCTGCCTTGATTTCGCCAAAAGTCCTTAAGTCGCGCAGATGGGCCTTGAGGTATTTGACATTGCGCAAGCCATGGAAATAATTGCCATAGTGTTTGCCCATTTCGAGTATGCCCCGGCGTTCCCCTTTGAGTTGGATCGATAAATCGAGATGTTCCAATAAGACATCCACCCGCTCCTGCAGTGAGGGCAAAGGCAAGAGTTCGCCTGTTTGCAAATAGTGTTTGCTGCGCTCAAAAATCCAGGGATTGCCATAACTTCCCCGGCCAATCATAACCCCATCGACCTTGGCGATTTGCAACATCGACACAACATCTTCGGGGCTGACCACGTCACCATTGCCGATCACGGGGATTTTAACGGCTTTTTTGGCCTCTCCTATCAATTCCCAATTGGCCTGGCCTTTAAACTTTTGGGTGCGTGTGCGACCATGAATGGTCAGAGCTTGAATGCCACAGGATTCCAGCATTTTGGCGATTTCCACAATCGTGATTTCGCTGTCACACCAACCCAAGCGGGTCTTGGCCGTCACAGGAATATTCACGGCATTCACCACCGCACGGGTGATTTCTTCCATCAATTCGGGGGTTTTTAATAGGCCGGATCCCGCTCCGCTGCCTGCGACGTGTTTGGAGGGACAGCCATAGTTAATATCCAAAATATCTGGACCTGCAGCTTCGGCTATTTTGGCAGCTTGAACCATGCTGGCCACGCGGTTGCCATAGATTTGAATGCCGATCGGCCGCTCCTCATCCAGGATTTTGAGCTTGGCCACGGCCTCGCGGATATCCCGTATCAGACCTTCGGAGCTGACAAACTCTGTATAGACAATGTCCGCGCCCCGTCGTTTGCAGACCAGGCGAAAAGCCAGATCGGTCACGTCTTCCATCGGGGCCAGTACCACCGGGGTCTTATCAAAATGGAGATCGCCAATGCGCATCAAAAAAACCTTTCTCAATGAGGCCAAAAATAAAGCAAAATTGTCTGAGAGCTGAGTCTATCCCTGAATTATGGCCGGAATTTGCCTTCAAAGACAAGGCTTTTGCATGTGTAAGCCTTGCGCTTGGGCCCTTAATGGCTTAAGATCCTTGTCAATGAGAGTGGAGGCTTTTACATGTTGAGTCAAACTCTGTCCCGTCAAGTCTTGATTGTGGACGATGAACCCGATATCTTTACCTTGACCCGTTTGGCGCTAAAAGATCTGCGCTTTGCGGGCCAACCTGTGGAATTGTCTTATGCTGCCAGTGCCGAAGAGGCCAAAACCTTCCTGACAGAGCATCCCCAAACAGCGGTCATTCTCTTGGATGTGGTCATGGAGTCTGAAACAGCCGGTCTGGATCTCTGCCGTTGGATTCGTCAGCAACAAGGGGATCAACGTGTGCGGATTGTTCTGCGCACAGGCCAGCCGGGTGTGGCTCCGGAACGCCAAGTGATCGACGATTATGAAATTGATGGCTATTTGGCCAAAGCTGAAATGACCAAAATGCGCCTCTATACAGCGGTTAAGACCGCTTTAAAAACCTATTCCGAACTCAGCCATGCCTATTTCCTTGAGCAGGTTTTGACCTTTATTCACAGGGTGGTGCTCGAAATGGAGCGGTTGGAAACCCCTGGCGAGATTTTACAAAGAATGGTTGAAACCGCTTTGTTAATCACCCATTCTCCCTTGGTGCTCTTTTATCTGCTTTTGCCTGAGCAAGAGACCCCTTACCTGCTTTACAGTGGTGATGCCGAGCAGGAGGCCGATCTCAATGCCCGCATTGAAATTGTGATGGAACAGCTTAATCGGGCCAAGGCCAATTCGACAGGAACCCTGGTGCCATTAACTTTGCCACAGGGAGAGGGCTGGTTTTATATCGACCTGGATTTGCAGAAAGATCCGCTGGCAAAGAAAGTTATGCCGATTTTAGCGGCCCATGCCTCACAAGTGGTGGGCAGGATCAAAAATTTACAGCTTTAAGATATATTTCTCAGGTCTGAATTTGTTACCATAAATACAAAGATGCTTGGCATCGGCGCAACTTTTTAACAGGCAAAGGACAAACACTTGGACCTGAATATTATCATCACCACCAATGGTCCCGGAGAAATTGCCGCCTGGGTACAACCAGTGGTGGAAGTTTTGCGCAATGCCATTCCCCAAGCCCGGATTATTATTGCCTTGGTGCCTTGTCCCCACAGCAGTGGTTATGAGGCCCAGGTCAGCAGCCGCATGTTGGGGGCCACGGTGATGTTGCCCAAAGAGACCATGCATTATCTGCTCACGGGTAAATTGCCCCCCCATGTGGTTTTGGCGCGTGAAGGCATTGTTCTGCATTTGGGTGGAGATCAACTCTTTTCAGTCAGTTTGGGCTGGCGGACCCGTTTTCCGGTGGTGGTTTATACCGAAAAACTGGCCCAGTGGAAACGCCATGTCAGCCGTTTTTTGTTGCGCGATGAGGGCCTATATGAGCAGCACCGCAAACGCCGGATTCCCGCTCACAAATTGCACAGCATCGGTGATCTGATGGTCAATGCGGTGCACCCCAGTTTGTCTTCGCGTGAGGCCCGCAGCAAGCTCAATCTCAGCCATGGGCTGCCTGTGATTTCGCTTTTGCCAGGCAGCAAACCGCTCAAAGTGCTTTATTCTACTTCGTTTATGCTCAAAATTGCCGATGAATTGAGCCAACTTTTGCCCGAAGCCCAGTTTATTTTGCCCCAATCGCCGTTTACCCCCCTCTCTCAATTGCGCGAAGCGGTACAAGATCCCAAATATATTGACGTTTTGGGCGGGGTGGCTGGAAAAATTGTCCACGATCGCAACAGCACTTCGATTGTCACCCCCCAGGGCAATAAGGTCCAGGTGGTGCCTCCCACTTGGCATTATAATGCCCTGCAGGTCTCAGATTTAAGTATTACCCTGCCGGGCACCAATACAGCAGAACTGGCTGTTTTGGGGATCCCGATGGTGGTGGTTTTGCCTTTGAACAAACCCGAGGTCTTGCCTTTGGATGGTCTTGGCGGTCTTTTAACCCGCATACCTGTCCTGGGGCCGGTACTCAAAAAGAGCTTGATTCACGCCTTGCTCAAGCGTCTGCGCTTTGTCTCTATTCCCAATCAAAAAGCCGAGCGCATGTTGGTGCCTGAAATTGTCGGGCAAGTTGATGCCTTGGATATTGCTCAAAAATCTTTTCAATTGCTGATGGACCCCTTACATCGCCGTGAAATTGGCTTAACTCTACGCACGCTCATGCCCAATCACAATGCCCCAGTGCAATTGGTGCAACATTTGCTTGAGGTCTTTGAGATTCACTATGCCCGCCATCCTCACCCAGTGCCGTATCGGCATTTTGATCTGCCCCAGTCTTCTCAGCCCTCGGATTCGGATTCGACCAGCGGCACCAAACGGTCGGGCTGAGTGAAACGCACAGCCTGGAGGTTGGGACATGGGTGAGATCAACAAAATCAGCGCCAACCCCTTTGATGTAAAAATTCAACAAATGGCGGCGGACCGCCGTTTTCACCGTGAAACGACGATCACCGACGAAGAGGGCAAACAGGGCTCGTCTCCCCAACAGCAGCAGACAGGTTCTTCATCTTCTCAGCCCCAGGCCCAGGAAAACCAGGGCATGACCAATATGCTCGAAACCCTGCGCAAACGTCAGGAAGAAGAAAATTATACCGAATATGTTGACCGGCGCAGCAATTTGATGCGCGAGCGGGCCCGTCAGGCTTCCGAAGAATACCTGCGCAATGTCAATGAACTCCGCGAAGAAAAGGCCGAGGAAGCCGATAAACTGGTCGAAGAGGAGCAGGGGTTTAGCAAGACCTATACTTCGCGTCTGCAAGACATCAGTCAAAAACACGTTGAAAAAGTGCTCAAACACAAGAGCGAAAACCACCTCTTTGAAAAGAGCAAAGACCTGCTCGAAACAGGCAAAAAAGAGGCTGACAACAAAGGATTAAGTCTTTCCTCGGCCCGTGCCAAACTGCGTCCGGAGGTCAGCAAACTGATCTCCAGCCGGGCCGAAGAACCCTCTGCCAAACCCCATTCCCAAGGGGCCGAAGAACCCGCTCAGACCAACCGCAATCTGCTCGACAATGCGGTTAATAAACTCCGCATGAAATTGGGGGGGGCCCATACCAACGCCCAAAAGGGCATCCCCGGTGAACTCAACCCGATTTTAAAACCACCGGGTTCTGAATTTCAGGCCAAAACTGATGCTCACCTCTTTCGCCCCGATCTCAAACAGGTTCAACATTCGATGGCCCATGCCAAAGACCTCGGTGAAGATCCCAATCGCTATGTGCCCCTGGAAGAGGCCGATATCCAGCGTTTGCTCTATGAACACAAGCTGCCCATGCATCAAGGTACGGTGCAGTCACTTTTGTTGGCTTCGCAAAAACTGAGGGACTCCAGCCACCATTTCCTCAAAGCGGCGGTCTTGGTCACCACTGCCGGATTAAGCGCAGAAAGAGACCTAATGAAGACGGTGGTAGAGGCGCTGCGGACCTACGAAAAATTTCCCCGCCAGACGATTATCAGCAAATTGCTGCGTTTTATTCTGGGGGCACGGGTTCAGCAACTCAAATCTCAAAATCAGCAGACACAACCCCAAAATGTGCCTCCCCCTGTCGAAGAAAATGATCTGATTCTGATGCAGACCCACTCTGTGCCGAATTTTAAGGGTGGCAAAGGCAAATTGGCCACGGGCTTGCCTGCCCAAAATGCGCCATTGCCCAGCGGGCCAGATCGCAGCAAAGCGCCTTTGTATCAAGCTGTGGAGCGCGATCAAATTACGATCTTGAGCCCCGATGAAATTGCCAAAGCCTATGAAGACGCGCCAGATATTCACCCTCTGCAAGAAGAAATGACTGCTTTGCTCAAAAATTATGGCTTGCCTGCCAGCAAGGTGATGGCTCTGCAATTATTGCAAAGTGCCCAGGGCAACCCCTTGCGGGCCCAATCAATGGCCCTGCAATTGGCCTTGGGCCAACCCCTTTCTCCAGAAGCCCTGCAGGCCATGGACCAAAAACTCAGCACACTGAGTCCCGAAGAGCGCCAAATGTCTTTGCCAGAACTGCTTGAAAACCTCGAGATCCCTTTGCCAGACAAATTGGCAGAACGTTTGAATACGGGAGGGGATTCTTCGGTTTCTTTGCGGCTCTCCCCACAGCAAGATCGCCAATGGAAAGCCTTGCTCTCGGGTTCGATGGCACCCCTGCGCCTGCATCTCGAAAATGCCCCTTTACCTGCACGGGAAGCCATTTTGTTGCTTCAAATGCTGGGCGAGCGCACCGAAACGCTGAGCAGCCTCTTGCCCCGTTTGCAACAGGCTTTGCGCCAAAATCCTGCGGCCACTCTGGAGCAATTGGCCCAGCTCAAACCCGGTCTCGAACAGGCCCTGGCCCAACTCGAAGTGCCCGAAAACCGCACCCTGAAATTAGACAGCCGCCAAAACCTGATCAAGGCCTATGCCCAGTCTTTGCAGCCCGGTGCCGACCCCGAACTCTTGCCCAAGGTTTTAAAGGGCCTGGATTGGACCCGGCCCACAACTTTGGCAGCCGAGACCATGTCTCCTGAAGATTGGCAATTGCCCGAATTGCCTTCGGCAAAAAAGAGTGCCGCTCCAATGGCCACACCGCCGATGGCCCCAGAATTTTTAGAAAAATTGCCCGAAAGCACCCAACGTCTGCTCGAAAAAATGCCGCTTTCGCGTCAGGCTTTGCAATTGCTCGAACGTCTCGGGGCCCAGACGGGGATAGAAGAGGCGCTTTTGTCCCGATTGCAAAGCCGCCTGAGTGGCCCCTTGGCCCACACGATTTTGCAACGCATGGAACACCTGGCCCCCCTGCTCAAACAGGGGCTGGGGCAGATCAAACAACCCCCTGGTCAGATTTTGAGTCCAGAAAGTCAACAGCAGTTGTTACATGTGATCAGCCAACAACTCGACAAAGGGGGACAGGCCTATTTATTGCCAAGGGTGATGGCCGATTTGCATTGGAAAATGCCCGGTGAATCCCAACTCAAATCGGGCTCTGCTTTGCCCAATTCTGCGCCTTTGCCACTCAATAATCCCAGTCTGCAGCGGGTTTTACAGCCCAACCCTTCAGCAAAGACACCGCCATTGTCTTTGCCTGGACCCGAACTCAGTGCCTCGGCCTGGGCCGATCACTTATTGGGAGGCCTGAACCTATCGCCTGAGCAAAAGAGCCTGACCCGTGAGAGTCTCTTGGTTTTGGCTCAACTCTCTGAACGCACCCAAACCTTACAATCGCTTTTGCCCCCCATTGCCAAACTTTTGCAGGCCCAACCGCAGTTGACTGCCAATAATTTACAGGCTATTTATCCCTCGCTCAGCCATGCCCTGGAGCGCTATTTGGCGGCAGGGGCTCAGGCTTTGCCCAAAGCCAATCAGGAGGCCCTGGTGGAGTTGGTCACTCAACGTTTGCAATTGCAGAGCGAGACCCAACCTGCCCAGAGCCAAAACCAGCAAATCAATCAGCTCTGGAGCCGATTTTATCCCGGCGAATTGCCAGCTCCCCTGCAGCAAATTCTCAGCGGTTCCGAAGCCCGTCAGGGCTTTGTCGATTTACATCAGCTTTGCCAAGATTTTGAACTCGGTGGCTATTGGCAACAATCAGCCCAAAAGCTCTGGGCACAGCCCCCGGCTGAACTCGGGGCCCGTCTTGCCCAATTGCCTCTGCTTTTGCAGCCGGCACTGGGCCATTTGAGTGCTTATCCTCAGCAGCAGTGGATGCTTTCAAGCCCGCTGCAAAACCGCCTGACTCAAGCCCTCAACCAATTCCTCAGTCAAGGGCAGCCCGAGGCCCTCCAAGCCGCACTGGTGCGGCTGATGACAGAAAATCCCCATTTGCGCGACCCCCTGCCTTTGGTTCAAGAGCGTTTGCGCCTCTGGGGTTTAAATGCAGAACCAGCACTTGCCCAACACCTCTGGCAAATGGCCGCAGGTTCGCGTGACCGGCTCGATGCACTGGCTTTGCTAGCCAAAGGCAATATGCCCCTGATTCAGTCCAATATCGAGCTGGTTCTCAGTTATATTCGGGCCTTGCCGCCCCAGAGCCGTTTCCAGAGTGCAAGCCAGATTTTGGCTTTTCTCAGCCCCAAATTGATCTCTCTGATCAACCAGCAAATGCAATCGGGCCAACTGCCTGCTCCCACTGCACAGGCGGCTGAAGAAAATGAGGCAGAATTGCATTTTCTCGCGCGATTCTTGTCTCAGCCGCTGTCTGGAGAAGGGCATCAGGCCAAAATACGGCAGTCTTTGCAGGGGCAAGCCAACCCCTTCGCAGGGATTTTTGCACTGGAGCCAGAACTGGCCCAATTATTACCCCTGCTTGGTAAAGTTCAGTCTGGCCCGGTTCAGGTCTTCACACAATGGCTGCAAAACCTCCAGGCTCTTCTGCGCCAATGGCAGGACCTGTTAAACAACTTGCGCAGCGCTGGAACTATGAGTTTGGCGGATTTGGCTCCTCTGCGCCAATTGGCTGCCAGTTTACAGGCTGGATTTTTAAATTTGGAAGAGGGCCTCGACGCTGATTTGGCCCTCTTGCCGCGCACGGGAGACCCCTTTGCGCGTTTACCAGCCCAACTGCGTCAGATTTTGGCAGAATTAACTCAAAGCCAGGCACTGCCTCGCGATCTCTCTTTTTTAAGCCGCCAAATTGGTCACAAATTGGCGGGCCTGGCCCCAGAACTTGCCACGTTTTTCCACAATCTTGAGGGCACTGAACAGGCCCAGGAATTGCCCAAAAAAATCCAAGGTTTGGGCATATTGCCCGATTTGGCCGAAGAACTGCCTGAAACCGCGTTGCAGACCCTGAATCAGATCCAAGATTTGCCTGAAGATTTGCCGCGTTTGCAAAATTACCTGCGGGCCTTGGGAATCCCCTTACATGATCCTGGCGATTTGCGCCAGATTTTGGCTTTGGCAGAAGGATCCCGTGACAGGCTCGATGCCATTGGGATTTTGTTGCGCAACCAGATGCCTTTGATTCCGGCCCATATTCAAATTTTGGCAGAATACGTGCGCCTGCTCCCCCCCCAAGAGCGCTTCAAGAGCATCAGTCAAATTTTGCTGTTTTTGAGTGATGCCCTTTTGGCCAAAATGAAAGAGCAGCTCCAACAAACCGGCAAACAAGCCACGCTCAACCAATTGCTCAAACCTCAGGGCTGGCAGCTTGACGAAGAAGCCGAAGCCAAAGGCATGCAACTCTTGCAAGAATTTCCGGGTGAGGTTTCCGAAGAAACCTTTGAGGGGCTGCGTTATCTGATGCAGAGTCATTTGCCCAAAAACCCCGTCCAATTGGAAAA
Source organism: Candidatus Sericytochromatia bacterium (assembly GCA_050248915.1). Classification (GTDB taxonomy): domain Bacteria; phylum Cyanobacteriota; class Sericytochromatia; order UBA7694; family UBA7694. The sequence goes on along the minus strand of JBFWRL010000016.1, from coordinate 33,209 downwards.
AATGCAGCAATTGTTGCACAGCGATCTCAATCCCCGCGCTTTGTTACAGCCTGTGCAAGAGCCCTTGGCCCACCTTTTGGGTTTGCTCCAGGCCAGTTTGCCCGCCTCGTTGCGCTATACCCAATTGGCCCAGGCCTTTTTATTGCTGGTGCAAAACCACCTACAGCTTTGTCAACAATTGCTTTCGCCCGCACAACAGGCCCAATTGGGGCCTTGGTTGATTGGGCTCTCAGAGCAATTATTGGCCGAAGACACCCGCTTCAAATCGGCGCTCGATAGCGCTGAAGCTGAATTGGTCGAAGAAGGGGGTGAAGTTCCTCAGCCTGGGGAGAGTTGGTTGGCCCGTGTCTTACGCCAACTCAAAGGTATGGCCCGACAGATTGCCGAAAAACAGCCCGAACTGCGTGAAGAGACCCAGTTGATTTTGCGCCGCTTTATGCAGCAAGCTCAACTCTTAGAAGATCAGTTGAGCAGCTTGCAGCTCTTTATGCAAACAGATCCTGGCCCCAGTGCGCAAGCCGAGGGGGCCAAAGGGGCAAATCAAAGCACCTCTCCCCAATTGTTGATCCCTGCGTTTATCCAAAGCCTGGGTTATCCTGTGGAGATCAGTATTCGCCCCCAAACCGAAGAGGGAGGCCAAGGTCAAGGAGGGACAGCAGGAACGCTGATTCAACTCAATATTCGCACCCATACCCTGGGCACCTTGGTTTTTTCTCTCAATATGCGCGGCAAAGCGTTGCGCATTCGTTTGGGGGTCGAAAAACGGCAAATACAGGAATGGCTGCAGCCCTACCTCGACGCCCTGCAGCAAAAATTGGGTGAGTTTCCCTTTGAAATTCAATCAATTCAGAGCTATGTTGTGCCATCTGCCCATGCCGGACACAATTTAATTGCTCGGCAAATGCGCACAAGATACCGGCGCTCTTCGATTGATGCCTTATAAAAGAGAGCCTTGCGGTTTCCTCTGAGACCTATGCGACTGTTTTGATCAGGGCTCTAAAACACAAGGTGTAAGACTCATCTCTCCATCTTCATCAATTTCCAATTTGCCGCGCACCTCAACCTCTGATTGGGCTTTTAATGCGGCAAATTTGTCTTTTTGCGCTGCCGAATAGAGACAGGCCACCATATCCTGAGAAGTTAGGCCTTTGGCGTTGCTGGGTTGTAAGACCATCAGGTCTACAGGCAATTTGATCGGGATCTGGCTTTTTGCGAGGCTGCCTGTTTCGCCCACCAGGGCTGAAAGCAGCAGGTATTTGCCATTATAAGTACTTTTACTGGCTTCGAGATTGTCTTTTCGGGCTTTGATAAGATCTGCCAGGTTCAGGCTTTGAAATTCTGTTTCAGGTTTGGCCAACAAGGCCTCTTCTTCTTTGCGGATTTCCTGTTCGACTTCTTTTGAGGCCTCTTTAAACAGATCTCCCAGGCCGCGGACCACAAAAAAAGCACCCAGGGCCCCCAAGATGACAAAAATTCCCAGGGCAATTAAACAACCTTTGAGAAACGACGATTTATTTTCGGGATTGGTTTGATTCATAGCTCTCAGCATAGCGAATTTAAGCGCGAGCGAAAAGAGCCCGATCTCAGTATAATGAATTTATCAAAGATGCCTTAAAAATCGTGGGGTGTGTCTATTTTTTTGCTCAAGTCCGGACAAACAGAACTTTTTTTCGCGCGCAGCCAAAGCTGGTTGGCTGCTAGACCCCATTGGCATAAGTTCGTCTATTTACTCGAATCGCTGCTCTACGTTTTGGGGTATAAATACTGCGGTGCTTTTAGCATGTCATTTGTCATTCCGGGTACCGCATCAACCCCGATTTGGTTGGGTGCGGGTTTTGCTTTGGCTGTCCTTTTCTTGCGGGGAGTCCGCTTTATTCCCGCGATATTTCTCAGCATTGCGGTCGCTGAAATTGACTTTTTCAGTTATGTAATCATCCCTCAGGCCCGCCAAGATTCACTCTGGCTGCATCTGTTGATGTGGCTTTTACTGACCACTGCGGTCACACTGAATCTCTCTGCGGGATATTTTGCGGTGACACGCTTATTACAGACCCACAATCCCTTTCGACAAATGAGCCATATATTGGCTTATGTTGGCTTGACTGCGCTGACATTTCTGATCGGTGCGACACTTTCTCTGCCGATTGTGATGCTCGAAGGAGCGGTGTCGGCAGAGGGGATCTTTTTGCTCTGGCGCAATTGGTGGTTGAGTGACTATTCCAGCGCCTTGAGCATTACGCCTCTGATGGTTGTGCTCTTTCATGAGCGGGGCCGCTCCTTTGGCAAAAACATTTTGCTCAAGGCCCTGGGTTTTTTGGGGATTTACAGTGCCATCATTTACCTGGTTTTTCTCTCTCCACTGACCCATCGCTATCCGATCTTGTGGCTTTTGTACTGTGCTCTGATGATGGCAGCCATTCTCTTTGGCGAATCGGGGGCTGTGATGGTGGGTTTTTCTTCTTCACTTTTGGCATTGTGGGCCACAGTGCAGGGGATCGGACCTTTCACCCTCTTTCCCGCAGAATATGTCTTGATCACCGAACAGCTCTTTGTGGCCTTTTTTATGATTTCAGCGTTGGTCTTTGCCTCGATTTTGTCGGAAAAACAAAAAATGCTTGATGAATTGGTGCGACTCAATCAAATCGCAGCAGAAGCGACCCAACAGGCCATGGACAGCAGCCGCATCAAAAGTGAATTTTTGGCCAATATGAGCCACGAAATCCGCACACCCCTGAATGCGGTGATTGGTTTTACCGAATTGCTCTCACGCACGCTCAAAGATCGACAGCAATTGAGTTATCTTCAGGCCATCAAAGCGGGAGGGCAGTCTCTGCTGACCCTGATCAACGATGTGCTGGACCTGTCTAAAATCGAGGCGGGCAAATTGGATTTGATGTATGAACCTGTGGCCCTGCGAGACCTGCTTGAAGAAGTGATCAGTATTTTTGGGGCCAAAGCCGAAGAGAAAAAAGTGGCCTTGATTCTGGATATTGACCCGGTTTTGCCCGAGTGTCTGATTCTCGATGAAGTGCGCTTGCGCCAAATCTTGTTTAATTTGATGGGCAATGCGCTCAAATTTACTGAACAAGGCCATGTCAAAGTTTCAGCAAGCAGCATACCCAATGAATTTGATGACAGCAAAGTGGATATGGTCATCAGCGTGGAAGACACAGGTGTGGGCATTCCCAAAAATGCCCTCAAAAGCATTTTTGAGGCTTTTACCCAGCAAGAAAAACAAGACACCAAAAAATACGGGGGAACAGGTCTGGGGCTTTCGATCTCACGCAAACTGGTCAGCATGATGGACGGCTCCATTGAAGTTGAAAGTAACTTTGGCGAAGGATCGGTCTTTAAGGTCTTTTTTACAGGGGTGAGTATTTCCGCCAGTGAAGCCAAAAGCCGAATCAAAAGTGCTGAGTTGGAGCAGATCCAATTTGAACCCGCCAAATTGCTGATTGTGGACGATATCGAAGTTAACCGTGAGTTGATCAAAGAAATTTTTGGGTCCCAGCCCTTTGAAATCAGGCAGGCTGAAAATGGTTTGGAAGCAGTGCAAATGGCGACAGAAAATCCCCCCGATTTAATCATTACGGATATCCGCATGCCGGTCATGGATGGCTTTGAAGAACTCAAATCTCTCCGCCAGAATCCCTCAACGGCCCAAATCCCGGTGGTGGCTTTGACCGCTTCGGTGATGGACCACGAAATCTATAAATTGCAGGAAAGCGGCTTTAACGGCTATTTGCGCAAGCCAGCCAAACTCGACAATATCTACAAAGAGTTGATGAAAATTCTGCCTTATCAGCAGGTTTTGCCGACGGTTACCGCAGTTGAGTCGGCCGTTGAAGATTTCAGCATTGTGCCTGAATTATTGCTGCGCCTGGAATCTGAATTGAGTGAAGTGCACCGCGCACTCAGCAAAAACCAGAAAATGAACTTATTGGAAAAATTTTCGGGCAGCCTTTTGCGTCTGAGTTTGGAATTTCCGCTGGGGTTCTTAAAAACCTATGCCGAAGATTTTTCTGAGCGTCTCGACAGTTTTGACAGTGATAGAATTGATCAGGGTCTGCAAAAATACCCTCTCTTGATTTCCCAACTTGAATCCCTAGTAAAAACAGAGGCTGACGGATGAATGAACCGATAAATGTCTTGGTGGTGGATGATATTGCACCCAATATTCGCCTCGTGGCGGGTCTTTTGGGGCCCGAAGGGTATGATGTCTCATTTGCCAATTCGGGTAAAAAAGCCCTGGAGCAGGTCTTGGCCAATGATTTTGATCTGATTCTCTTGGACATTATGATGCCCGATATGGACGGCATAGCTGTCTGTAAAGCGATCAAAGAACATCCCGAAAAACGGGATATTCCAATCATTTTTCTGACCGGAAAAACCGATGAAGTCAGTATTATGACGGCCTTTGAGACGGGGGGAGTGGATTATTTACAAAAGCCCGTGAATCCCGTTGAATTGGTGGCAAGGGTCAAAACCCATTTGGAGCTGAAAAAGGCCCGAGATACCATTTCACAGACCAACACCGAATTGAAACAGGCCTTGGACTTAAAAAACCAATTTTTGGGATTGGCCGCCCACGATCTGCGCAATCCTCTCAGTGCCGTGCAGGGCTATCTGCGATTGCTGGAAATGGATGAAGCGACAACCCTCGGCCCTGAAGCCAAGCAATTTATGGATTCCATTCAACACATGACCCAGAATATGTTGGAAATGATCAATACTTTTTTAGAGAAAGCGGCGCTTGAATTGGGGCATGTTGAATTGCATTTTCTCCCAATGGATCTAATGGCCTCTCTGAAGCCCCTTATTCAACTTTATCGCGAACAGGCTTTGCAAAAAAATCAGCGATTTCATTTGCATGTAGCTACCCCTGAAATTTGGTTGGAAGCAGATCCCTATCGCTTGAATCAAATTCTCGACAATTTGCTCAGCAATGCGATCAAGTACACCCCCGCTGATGGGCAAATAGATGTCTTTTTTGAGCTGAAAGGGGAAGAGTTGGAGATTCGTGTAAAGGATTCAGGTCCTGGCTTTGTGGAGGAAGATAAATCGCGGATATTTGGTTATTTTCAACGATTGACAGCCAGGCCCACGGCCCAAGAGAGTTCAAACGGCGTGGGGCTGGCTTTGACCAAACAAATGGTGGAATTGCACCAGGGACACATTCACGTTGAAAGCAGTTTCGGCGAAGGAGCCACATTCATTGTCACCTTGCCTTTACATCCTCAGCCCCAAACGCTGAATCTAACTTAAATCTGGGGTAAAAATTCTCCCAAACCAGTTAGATCGCGCAAAACAATGTATTTTTTGTCGAAGCTGATCAGGTCTTTTTCTTTAAACCGGGTCAGATTGCGCACGGTTGTTTCAATGGTGGTTCCCAACATACTTGCCAACTCTTCACGGGTCAGGCGAATATCCAGGCGCACGCCCTCGGGTGTATCTTGGCCGTAAGATTCTTTGAGCGAAAAAAGCAATTCAGCCAAGCGCTCAGGCACCGATTTATAAGCCAAATCGCGGGCTTTGTCTTCGGCCTGTTTGAGATCAGAGCCCAATTGTTCAAGCATTTCTAAAGCAAAAGCGGGGTTTTGACGCAGGGACTGCAAAAAGATATTGCGATCCAAAAAGCAAACCGTGGCTTCTTCGATCACTTCGGCTGTGGCTGAATAGGGTTCGTTGGTCAGAAATGAACGGTAACCCAACAAATCGCCGCCTTTGGCCAGACGAATAATATAACTTTTACCGTCAGGGGTGTATTTGGTCAATTTGACTTTGCCTTTTTCGAGGCAATAAACGCCAAAGGGACGATTGCCCTCGTAAAAAATGACCTGCCCAGGTTTATAGCTGTGGGCCAATTTACAGTGAGAGAGCTCGTCCACCTGATCTGTGGACAAATTGCGCATTGGATTAGACTGACGGGACTGACAATGGGCACAATCGGGATGATTTTGGGCCATTCGGTTATACCTGCGTGATCACGGCTGAGGGATTTACCTCGCCCTAATAGTATATACCCCTCTTGCTCTACTGTTCAAGTGTGTCAGTTTAAATACCCCGGTGGGTACACTCACTTTTGGGGCTAACTTAAATAAGTCAAAAAGTATAAGATGGGCCACAAAAGCAGAAGCCCTCCCCAGCAGGCCCCAACCAAGGCGAAATGGGTTTGACCCAGAATGATTCTGGCATGTGAGAACGGTTGCAACATCCAATTGTTCAAGGCTAAATTGCGTTGCACTGCTTTTAAGGCAATCAACCCCGCCAAAAGATGCAAGGCATAGCCGCCGATCAGCAAATAAAAGAAAGTTGACATCACATTGAGGGGTTCGTGGATGCCAAACAAGAATAACTGGAGCCATTCGACACTCTGAAGCAGCGTAAAAATGCCACCGCACCAGACACTTAAACCCAGCCATTTGGAGGTTTGGGGGCGTTGTTGCGGGCCAAAAATAGCCTGAAAAGCGCGCAGTAAAAAGAGCAAGCTGCCACCCAAAAATAGACAATTAAACAGGGTCCACTGCATTGGCCAGACAGGCAGGCCTCCCAATGGGATTAAACTGGGGTCTTGGGCTTGATTGATGAAAAAGGCAGCCAAAAAACTTATAAAAAGGGCTGCATCTGCTGTCATAAACCAGACAAACAATTGCTCAGCAGGCGTGTGGGCAATTTTTGCTCTGATTTGTCGCATGTTTTCGGGGAAGAGGGAGAGATTCACATGTCTGGTCCTCGCTTTCTCAATTGATGGGGGTAGTATGACTATCATGCTGCTTCTGACCACAGAGAGGCATGATAGCTATCAAAGTCGAAATTGATTCGGATCAATCCGATTTTAGGGATGGGACAAAATCCCCAAGAAGGTGTTATGATGCTGAGTATGAAGCGTTTATTGAAAATTCCCTGTCTGTCTCTGGTTGTCGCTTTGCCATTGTTTATTTCTGCGCCTGCCCAAGCTGAAATTTTGGTGGGTGGGGTGGCTGAATTGGGCTATATTCGGGGTCCGGGTTATCCAACCGACCTGACCGACAGTCGCACAAGTTTATTGGCAGGTTTGTATGTCGGAACCAGTGGCTTAGAGGCCCGTCCCCAAATTCTAATTTCTGAAGGCCAATACAAAGGTTTTTTGTTGGATGTGGGGGTGAGAGTGACTCCCAAATGGTTCGGCTTTCAGGAATATATCATGGGTATCATCTCGCCCTTTGCCTCCCTCGCAGGCAGTGTCAGTTATCCCCTGGCGTGGGGCTGGAGCGCGAAAGCGGGGCTGGGGATTGCGGTCCCCCCTTATGGCATTGTTCGGGCTGAAATTGGCTATCGCAGTCACCGCTGGTCTCCTGAGCAATTGCTTGAAGGGGTGACCATCAGTGTCAATGCAGGTTTGCCCTTCTAAATTGCGGGAACCTCTTTTTTAACCATGACGCGCAAACCGATTCACCCTGCGGTCAAACTCAAAGACTTGCCTTCAGATTTAAAATCCCTAAAGTTTTTTAAACGCCGATCACCACCGGGGGCCATGCCTGGAACTTTGGTGCCCCACCCGGCGGCCCAAACCCCCCGTTTTCAAGTTTTGGCCTATGGGCCTGATGCCTGTCGGGAATGGGAAATTTCTGAACCTCGGAATTTACCTGATCCCAAGCAACTTGATGAAGTGACCTGGATCAATATCGAAGGTCTGGGAGATGCTGCGATCCTGCAGGCGGTGGGGGAGCGTTACCACTTGCACCCCCTGGCTCTGGAAGACGTGATCAATGTGCACCAACGCCCCAAATTAGAGTCATATGGGGATTTGCTCTTTGTGGTGGCCCGCATGCCCCAATCTGCCATGGGGCACAGCGGTGAGCAAATTTGTTTTTTTCTGGGCCAAAACCTTTTGCTGACCTTTCAAGAGGGCCTACCGGGGGATACGTTTGAGCCTGTGCGTGAACGTTTGCGTCAAAACTTGGGAAAACTCCGGCATTTTGGCGCAGACTATTTGCTCTATGCGCTTTTGGATGCCTTGGTGGATCATTATTTTCCACTTTTGGAGAAATTTGCCTCTCGCTTGGAAGATCTCGAAGATGAAATTTTGGCGCATCCGCATACCCAATTAACGGCTGAAATCTATTCAATTCGACGCCAGTTTCTCTTGTTGCGCCGGGCGATTCGCCCCTTGCGTGACGTGATCAACTCACTCATGCGTGGCAGCCAGGAATTAATTGGTGAAAATGCCAAAGTCTATTTCCGTGATTGTTACGACCACACTATTCAATTGATGGATATGCTCGACACCTACCGCGAAGTGGCCACCTCATTGATGGAAATGGCGATGGCCAGTTCCAGTCAGCGCTTGAACGAAGTCATGCGCTTTTTAACCGTAATGTCGTCGATTTTTATTCCTTTGACTTTTATTGTTGGCGTCTATGGGATGAATTTTAAAACAGACATCTCTCCCTGGAACATGCCTGAACTCAATTGGTACTATGGCTATCCTTTTGCCCTGTTTTTGATGGTTGCAACAGTGGTCGGTCTCCTGCTCTTTTTTAAGTACAAAGGGTGGTTGGGCATTCCCCATCGCTTGGATGAAGACGATTGAGAATCCAGACTGGGGCTTTAAAGTGGCCTGTTACCTGAGGTAAGATAAAAGTAATTTGTAAGCCGGGGGCGTTAAATGCGCATCACCTTTCTGAATCTTTCTGATTACCGCCAATACCACAATCTTTCCAGTGGGCCGATTGGACTGGCTTATTTGGCTTCATCGGCCAAGGCCCGGTTTCCTGAAATTGAAATCAGCATTGAGGTGGATCCTGATCGGGTGATTGCTGCCAAACCAGACATTGTCGGTATTCGTGCTTTTACAGAGACCTACAGTCAATCGATTGAAGCCGCTCACCACATACGCCGCTATCTCGGCAAAGAAGTGCCAATCTGGTTGGGGGGGCCCCATATCAATGCCTTGCCCACGACCTTGGCCCCCATTTTTGATCTGGGTGTGGTCGGAGAAGGAGAGCAGACCTTTGTCGAACTCTTGGAATTGGCTGAAAAACAACGTTTGACCCCCGATTATTTGCATGCCATCAAAGGGGTGGTCTATTGGGATGAAGGTCAACGGGTGGTCACCGAACCCCGTGAGACCCTGATGGAATTGGATCAAATCCTTCCCCCGGATCGCAGCATTATGAAGACCTGGTGGCCCCCCCAACAAGCCCAAATTAACTGGCCACAGCCGATCTATACCTCGCGCGGTTGTCCGTTTAAGTGTGTTTTTTGTATTTTTAGCATGGAGTCGCAAAAAGTGCGCTACCACTCTGTCGACCGTGTCGTCAGTGAGATCGAAGATATTTTGCGTCACAATCCCGGTCAGGAGAGTGTCTCGATTCACGATGATCTCTTTGCCTTGAGCAAAAAGCGCCTCTATGAACTCACCCAGGGCATTCGGGCGGCCAAGTTACATAAAAAGGTCTCTTTTGTCTGCATGGCCAAAGCCAGTGTCTTCAGCGACGATATGGCAATGTTGATGCGCGATATGAACGTCTCGATTGTGACCTTTGGCTTGGAGTCGGGGGTGCAGCGCCAATTGGAATACCTCAAAGGCCCGCGCAACAAGGTCTCCGAAAATGTGCGCGCGATTGATATCTGTGCCCGTCATGGGATTCGCATGGGGGGCTATTTTATCATCGGCACACCGACAGAAACCTATTCCGAGTTACAACAGGCCTATTGGTTTATTCGCGGCAATTATCCACCCATGTCGATGGCGGGGGTCTTTCGCTTAACCCCATTTCCCGGCACCAAATTTTGGGAAGAGGCGGTTCAGCGGGGAATTGTGCACAACGAAATCGAAGATTGGCGCCCGTTTAATTACCTCGATATGGACAAACGGGATTACCTCTTTTTTAATGAAAATTATTCTCTGGCCACCTTTAAAGAGGCCTATACCCATTTTTGTACCATCATGGATCGCAATAATCTGGGCATTAGCATGGAAGACCACGAGCGCCGGTTGGTGGGCTATCAAGAACCGATTTACACCCAGGTTCTGCAGGGCCTGAGTCAGGGCCAAAAAGTGCTTGAACTCTCGGGCTTTACACGCATGTCGGTCAGTTCTGTGCTCGAAGAGTTAGATCTGGAATTGCAAGTGACACGGGTAAAACCCTGGGAGCTTCAAGACACTGACTTGGATGAGACTTACGACTTAATTATCTGCAATTTTGCCCTGGAACAGCGACCGGGCAGCCCTCAAACCCTGATAGAAAAACTGTGTCGGGCTTTAGCTCCGGGCGGGCGTTTGCTGACGTTTATTTACAATCCCCGCCACGAGTCGGTGGTGATGCGTTTGCTCAATGGCTCATGGGACAACGATCTTTGGGGCTTTCGGCCCTTTGACATGTTCAGTTTTTTGACTCCCGAACAATTGCGTGCCTCATTGCAAAACGGCGGGCTGCAGGTCGATAGCATCAGCCCCCTGCGCAAGGAGTCTTATTCCCCCCGGGAAAATGCTGTTCAACCCCAAGTCCAACAGGTCTTGGCATTATTACAGGAGCAGATCGGCGGGCCTTCACTTTCCACTTACCGTGAATTCGCCTATACTATTCTGACTTATCCAAAGGAGAGCCCCAATCACCATGGGCGATATTCTGAAACGGCTGGTCAATCTGGCCAAAGCCGAGATCTCACATCTACATCAACCGGACCGTGAGCTGAGCGAAGAGTTTAAAGCTTGGTTTAGCCATCAGCCAGGTTATGACAATTACCGCGAAGCCTTTGACCGCGAATATGACCGCCAACACGGTCAGGGCTATTCTCAGCAGAGCAGTGGGCAAAAACGGTCCCACAACCAGAACACGTACCACGATAACCAGGGCTACGATCCGTATAAGACCCTCGAAGTCTCCTCGTCTGCTTCTTGGGAAGAGATTGAAAAAGCTTACAAAAAACTGGCCCGCAAATACCACCCCGATCGCTTTCAAAATGCCGAAGAGCGCGAGACGGCAACCCGAGTCATGGCACTGATCAATGCCTCTTTTGGCTTTCTCAAAGAAAAACACGGCAAAAAATAGTGAGCACCCTTTAGTGGATTTGCAGGGCATGATGTGTAAGGCCCTGGCAGAGGCTGCCTTGGCGGCTGAAATCGGAGAAGTGCCTGTGGGGGCGATATTGGTCTGGCAAAACCAGATTATTGCCTCTGCACACAACCAAACTGAACACAGTGAAAAACCCTTGGAACATGCCGAAATGCGGGTGTTGGCTGTGGCTTCTGAAAAATTGAGCCAGATCCAATTTCGTGAGAGCACACTCTTTGTGACCCTTGAGCCTTGCCCTATGTGCATGGGAGCTCTGATACATTGCCATTTGGGGCGGGTGGTTTTTGCCGCCAACAATCTCAAATGGGGGGCCTGTGGCAGTGTTTGTGATTTTTTAAGCCTTTTTCCTGCCCCTGCGATGGAGGTCTTGGGCGGCATTTGCGAAGCAGAAGCCCAGCAACAATTGGCACATTTTTTCGCGAATTTACGCTTGGCCCGGGACTCAAACGCGCATTGAGTGAATCAAGGTGGTGAGGTGATAATGGCTGCGGGGCTTGCTTCCATTTCGTTTGCAGATGGACTGGTCGCAGGGCTCTCAGCCAGTGCCGGGGGGGGAGCAAGACTGGCTTCTGAGCTGGCATCAGCGGCAGGACTGCTGCTGCCACTGGGAGAGGCCGAGGGCGATGCGCTGGGGGCTGTACTGACTCCACTGGGGGCACTTGCACTTTCTGTTGGAGTAGGAGTGGCACTTTGACTTGCGTTTTCCATCGAAGGAATGGGCAGTTGTATTGGCTCATCTGTGGCTTGTATAACAGGGCTGGCGCTGGCTTGGGGTTTGTTTTTGTCTGAAAAGATCTGATTCGACATATAGCCCAAAAAGGTGATCACAATGGCCCCCGCCAAAACAAAATGGGGCAGTTTAGAATTTTCCTGTTGCAACATTTGTTTGGCGATAGTTTCAGGATTTGTTTCAATTTTAAGCGGGGTTTCAGGCTTTTTTTGCTCCGCTTTGGCATTGTTTTCAGGTTTTTTGAGATCTTGGGTATTGCCTTTGCCTTTCCAACCACAAAACATACACGTCAGACTTTGGTCTGTTTTTTTGACCAAAACCCGATTACAGACCGGACAGTTTTTCATCAGACTTCTCCCCGCCAATTTTGGCCTATTTCTGAATAAACCTTGTGTAAAAGTGATAGCGTATCTGCGTCCAAAGGACCTTGTTCGATGGCCGACTTTAAGGTTTGTAAATGACCCCATTGGCGGCTTCCGACAACACAGCTGCTCACGCCAGGTGCAAAGGCTGCAAAACGAATGGCCAGGTCTGCCATCGGCAAATCATCGGACCACAATCCCAGACTTTGCCAACGCAGCCAATAGGTTTCGGCATAATCGCCGTGGGGCTGGCTGTTAAATCGCCAAAAAGCGTTGGCCAAAGGCCGTTTGGCAATGATACCCAAACCACGTTCTTGGGCTTGGGGCACAAGTTGGTGTAGGCTCTGCTGATCACAGAGATTGATCGACGTCATAATACTGCCAAAATAGCCTGATTGAATCGCCCAGGCCAAGGGCTCATTTTCACCAGAATAGGCCATGACACGTACTTTACCGGCTTGTACGGCCTTTTGCAGAGCTTCGACCACTGCGCCCGCTTGCAGGGTTTCCAGCGGGCAAGAGTGTAGATGCACAATGTCCAGCCAGTCGGTTTGCATGAGCTTAAGGGCATAATCGACCCCTGCTGTAATTCCCGCTGCGGTCCAATCTGTAAATCCGGGCACGCCATACCCAATTTTGGTTGAGTACAAGCATTGATCGCGGCGACCCTTTAAATATTTGCCGATGCGGGCTTCGGACTCGCCATAGCCCCGCGCTGTATCGATCAGGTTAATGCCCAAGTCCAATACGCTATGCAACAGTTTTTCGATCTCAGCTTCACTTTGATCGCTCCCCCCAATCTGACCCGCCCCAAAACCGAGGGGGGTCACTTTGAGACCACTGCTGCCAAACGCCTGTTTTTCCATGGTTTTAGTCTCCGCTCAAGACGTGCTCTTTGACCTTGTCCAAGGCCAGGGCAAAACCAGAGGCATTGCGGTGCCCACCGCCACCATAGGTCCTGCAAATAGCACTCACATCAAATTCGCCAATTGAGCGCAGGCTAAATTTGCGCAGGCCATTTTGGTCGGCATAAGCCACGGCAAAAGCCGCTTCGGGATATTTTAAACAGAGGCTATTGCCCAGTTCTGAAGCGAAAAGTGGGGTGTTGACTGCCGGTACCCGGTGTCCCTGAATGCGAACCCAATCCACCCGTTGCATCAAATTCTTGATCAATTGTTCTTTGTAACGCAATGTGATGTGGCCCTCTTGACGCAGGGTTTCGACGTCCAACTGATTCCACACCTCGAAGTCCATGGGATAGACGCCCAGGGCTGTACAAATTTCTTTGGCGTCGGGCAGGGCCCAGGTCCAGATGTCTTGGTCTTGCACATATTGCAGCAAAAGTGGCACTGTTTGCTCGGGGTGAAAAAATTGCCAAGCCATCACAGCGCCTGAGCGCTGCATATCAAATTCGGCAAAAGACAGACCTTTGAGGTCTGCCAAAGCTGTTTTGTGATGATCCAAGACCTTGAGTTGACAGCGCTCTGCCAAGGCTGTGAGGGTTTTGCGATCATAGGCAAAATCCAAGATATAAACCTCTGAACCATCGGGGATTTCTGGCAGGGCATGGCCATGTTTGACAGGCAGATAATGGGCCTGATCGCCAAATTTTTTCCAGGCCGACCAAGCAGCACCAAAGCCATCGGGACAATTGGCGTGGTAGAGAACATAAACGGACATGGCAAGGCCTCCAAAACAGGATGAAGTATTATAGCTGAAAGCGTCGTCTCTGGCGGATGCATTCTGTCTCTAAAGACGGTGATTTGGCAATTGTAAAAAAAATGTAACCAAGGTTTCGCTGTTTTGCTAAAATAGATCTTACGGGTGAATTCAGAGAAAGTTGAACGTTTGTTATGGATTTACAAACACTTCAAACATACCAACAAAAGAGCGAACACAGTTCTCGCGCACGACATGAAACCGCAGCAGATCTGCTGCGCTGTGGCTGGGAGTGTTTGGCGGATGCTCAGGCCGAAGGCTTTGCCGATCGGGCCCTTTTGGCGGAGGCCTGTGAGTATTTGATGGAGGCTTTGCGGCTCAATCATCGCGAGTGTGGGGCCTTTATTGGCATGGGCTATTTGCTCTGGTTATTGGGTGATAACGCAGTGGCCTTGACTTATTTGCAAGTTGCTTTGGAACTCGAACCAGAAAACCAAGATGCCCAAACATTGCTCCTGCTCGTAGACCCTCCTCAAATAGCTGCAGCCCCCTCACCAGACTTGCCCCCAGTGAGGGTTTCGGACCTACCCAATTATGATCAGCTCTACGATGAATTGCAGGCCCTGATTATCCGTGAGATTCAGTTGGTTTCTGCCTTGCCTCCTCAGACTTTTCTGGTCAGCAATCAAAAATTTAAAATTGAGCAGATGGAGAGAAAATACCGTCAGTGGGTTGAAACCCAAGCCAACTTGCAACACAAAATGGGGCTGGTTGAAGTGGAAATAGACTGTTCTGAACTGCAAAAAATGCTCAGACCCCTGTATATTCTCTTGCAAAGGGCCCAGACCCAATTGAATCTCTCCTGGCAATGGGTGCATCTTGAAGAGACTTTGATGGCTCAAACGCAGTGGCTCGATGCCCAAATCGTGAGTTTTGAAGTCCAAAATGGTGCTTTACCCCTCAGCTTTTCGCTGGAGCGTTTTGACGTTTTACTTGAAGACTGTGATTCGCTGGCGGATTTATTAGATGAATATGAATTGAAGCAATTGGACGTCAGCTCTTTGATCGCCAAATATGAAGCCATGACAGATAAAATTAGCCAGATTCAAGATTATCTCGATCAAATCTAAAGGAACTCCCCTTTATGCCTATTACCGGACCCACCCCACCTTCTTTGCCTCCTTCATCACAATCTTTGCCTGTGACAGCCAAACCGGTTCAAACGCCAGTATCCCCCACTGCGTTGCCCCATACAGCCAAACCAGCCACCCCCACTGCAAATCCCAGCAAATTTTTGCAAAAAACCGTGGCCAGTAAAAATATTCAAAAACTCAGACAGATGTCTTCCCCTGTTCAACAACAGAATATTACCCAGTCGATTTGGAAAAAGGGAGCAGTGCAGACAGGTGCTCAGCCCAAGTTGAATCTCTTGGTCAAACATGCAGACCCCGCAAAAAAACACATTGCTGAGCGACCCGAGTTGGAAAATGATGCACTTGAAGCCCATGAACGGCCTTCTGAAAAGTCTGAAACCCAGGAAAACAGTCAAAAAGAGTCCCTGGACGAGCGTGGAACAGCACCTGAACCCGAGGCGCACAATTTAGAAAGCACCCCCGAAAAACTTGAACAGGAGCGCCCCCGCGAACAAGAAAAAGATCGTGAAGGTGGGCGCGGTCAGCAGCAAAGTCGACAGCAAAGGTCCCCTGAATCAGATTCAGAAGAAGCAGAAACAGAAGCGTCAGAAACGGTCTCTTCATATTTGGATCCAAATGCGCCGATTCCAGAGAACAGCGGATCGGATATGGGCTATTTAAATGCTTCCGCAAATGACCCCCCCGTAAGTGCACCCCCGGTCACCTCTCTCCCTCCAGGCGCTGTTCCCCCTGTTGCAAATCCCCAAGTAAAATGGCCCAAGGCGACCCCCGAACTGGCGGAAACGCTGACAACCAAAAGCGTTGAAGCCCGTTTTCAGCAACAAGAACCAAAGGTCTCAGGTGGAATGGGTGTACAGCCCGCCATGGAAGATTTTTTTGAATATCGGGGTGGCCAAGAAACCCTGTTTTTTAAGAGTGAAGTGGCGCAAGTGTTGAATCGCGTCACCTTTGAGCATGGTCGCGCCAACACGACCTTGCAAAAAAAATATGAGGCATTGGGAGACCGCGTGCAAAAGCTCGAAAAACAACTGGCGGATCCGGCTGTGCGTGCAAATCCCGAATTGCGCCAAGGGGTGCAAAAAGAACTTGCTGCGTGTCTGAAAGAACGGGATAGCTTTCATACGACTTTTGCCCCCCTGCACAGAGCCTGGAAAAATCACCAGTCTTTGCTGGCTCGGCAGGCCAGTCCCGTTGAAATTGCAGAAGCAGAAATGGCATTAAAATCGGCAGAAAGTCTGACGATGCCCCGTTTGGAAGCACTTATGAGCAATTTGGAGGCCCTCAGCACAAATGCAAATCCGGGCGCTTTTGGCACAGCGATCAAAATTGGGGCCAAAGAGTTTAACCGCATGATCTTTGTCATGAGTCCCCGGGGCGAAATTTATGCCATGGATCAGAGCAAACGGGATCTTCACTTGCCCGATGGACATACCCTCATTTCTCAAGCCAAAATACATCACTCCAGTATGCTCAATGGGCAAGAGGTGAGCGCGGCAGGAGAACTGCGGATTGGCTCGCAATTGTCTGATTTGCAGCAGGAGTATATCCGCACAGGCTCAGGCAGAGAAGCGGCGGATACCCAATTGGACATTGAAAAATTCAACCAACAGGTCAATAAAAATGCCATAGCAAGTGTGGAACGTCGTTTTATTGAGACCTTTAAAACCAACATTTTGACTAAAATCAACGCTGATATTCACAACTTGGAATCCAAGCCTGTCTTGACTGTTCAACAGCAACATCAACTGGGCGAACTCAAGCAGCAGAGAAGTGAATTGATCAACGAGGCTTTTTTGAGTCCAAGCGCCACGTCTGCTTTGAGTGGTCTCTTTAAAGCTGAAAAAAACACGCATTTTGAAGACTTTAAAAAGCAGATTTTGCCTCAGGTGCTCCACAATTTGCTTGAAGCCCAATTTCCCAAAGGCAAAGTTGAAATTCTCTCTGATCAAAGTGGCCATTATTTGCCCGATATGGGACTGACGACTCAAAGCATACTTGTTTTAGAAAAAAAAGGTGTTTCGATCTCAGACATCACGGTCAGTCTGGGGCGCAAAAGTGCTTTGGAAAAAGAATTGCGGGTGCCAGCGACCGCTGTTGCCTCATTTTACACACTGGGGCAGAGTGAAGAACTGTTGCGGCGCTATGATGCTCAGAAACAGTCTTTACATTTAGAATTATTCAACACTTTTAAACCGCCTGCACCCGTGGTCTCTGCCCCACTTTCGATCGCAATTCCACCTTCAGAACCGTCTCCAGAACCCCCTTCAGAGCCCTTGGTTTACCACAATTAAACCGTTTCTTGGGACTCCCACACTGTGGCGGTCAATAGAATCAGGCCTGTAGAGAGCAGTCCCAAAGCTGGTATCAACCATAAAGCAAATAACTGACTCTGTTCTCCCAACCAGATCAAATTGGCTGGAAAAACCAAAATCCAACGCAGCCAGGGGATTGCCACAAAGATGTCAGGGCGGTACATAAACAGTGCTGAAGGCAAAATAGGTATGAGCCAAACTGCAAATCCAATTAAGATGGCATTATACGTGTCTTTGAACCAGAGCAATAAAAACAAGCTCAAGAATCCCATCAACAGACCGAGGGCCACACAAATGCCCGAAATCGCCAAGTAATTGCCGAGCTGAAAGTCGCTTAAACCGTTAATTACGGCAATACCCAGGCCAGTGCCGACCATCAAGCAAAGCTCCCAACCCAAGGCACTGCTCAAGGCGGGAATCAATTTATTCAAGAGGTATTGCCGCTTGGTCAGGGGTTTTGAGAGCATGAGCTGGAGGTAACCCTCTTCTGCCGGAATCACAAAAATGCTCAAATATTCAAAAAATGCCACCCAGAAAACCACCACATACAGTCCCAAATAATCGTTGAGCAAAATCATTTCCGTTTGGTTGTTCATTTTGAAAAAACGGGCCAAAAATGCGAAGATGTTTTCGGGCATCCGGGGCAAAATGAACGAGACCAAAAAAGCAGTTAACAGGTTAAAACTCACCAATATTCCCTGCCAGCGTTTGGGCTGTTTTTGAAATTCCAATTGCATCAAGCGATTCATCAAAAGGCCTCCCTTTTTTCCAAGATCTGCGCCCGCCATAAGCCCAAGCCCAAAATGACGCCATTAAACAGCATAAGGGTCAAGATCCGTTGCAGCACGGCCCAGGCGCTCAAGTCCTGAATTTGAGTCACAATTGAAACACCATGGTAAAAAGGATTAAATTGCACCAGCCAGAGCAAATGGGGGTTGTAAAAACCCAAAAAAGCAGTTCCGATCAGCAGAAAAAGCAAAAAGGTGGCTGTGACCATGGCATTCAGGCGGCGTTGAAAACAGAGGGCCATCAAGCCACATAGGCAGACAGAAAAGATGCCCGCCCCAATATGGGTGAGGCTCAATGCCAAAAAAGCCAAACGTGAAAATTCGGGAATGATCCAGGCATAGATCCACAGAGCGAGCAGCGAAACCAGAGTGTACCAGGTCACAAA
The DNA here is from genome assembly GCA_050248915.1 of Candidatus Sericytochromatia bacterium. Taxonomy (GTDB): domain Bacteria; phylum Cyanobacteriota; class Sericytochromatia; order UBA7694; family UBA7694. Next base: position 14,758 of record JBFWRL010000016.1, on the reverse strand, counting down.
TACCCCCACCGCTGCCAGCAATTTGATGCCATAGAGCGTTGCCAAACTGACGGGTTTGCTTCTGAGCAAGGTCAGCAGGCCCTGGGCTTGTTCACTTACCAGCAGACCACTCGCCAATGCCAAACCTGAAAGGACTGCCAATTTATTCATTGATAGATCGGTCCAGGCAAAGAGCACCAATTTAAAGCGGGCATTGTCCATGCCCAGCCATTGCCCAATGAAATGCACCAATTCAGCGGGCGGTTTTTCCAGCACAAAGGGGGTGGCCAGCAGGGCCATTAAAAACAGAGCCAAGACCCCTTTGCTGCGCCGACTGCCCAATAGGGTGAGATACTCTTGCCAGAGCCATCTCCCGTTAAAATTGGGCAGGTGCAAAATGGGCTCAGCGGTTCTCATCTTTAGACCCCTTGACCAATTTGAGATAGAGATCATCCATTTTTTCGGATTTGTGGGCTGCTTTTAAGGCTTGTAGGGGGCCATTGGCGAGCAGGCGTCCTTGGTGCAATATGGCCACATCTTGGCAAATACTCTCGATATCGCTGAGAATATGGGTTGAGAAGAGCACCGTCACACCCTGGTCCTGAGCCAGGGATTGGATGTATTTTAATAAATCATGGCGACCCAGGGGATCCAATCCAGCGGTGGGTTCATCTAAAAAGAGCAGACGGGGCTGATTGATCAGTGCCTGTGCCAATCCCACTTTCTGGCTCATGCCGGTCGAAAATCCCCCCAGCTTTTTATCTGCGACAGCGCTCAGCCCAAACCGTTCGAGCAATTCAGCGATTCGGCCTTCAATGCTTGGACCTCCTTCTCCAAACATGGCTGCGATATACGTCAAAAAACTGTGAGGAGTCATGTCTTTGGGCAGATTATAATTCGCGGGTAAAAAACCACAGAGACGGCGGATTTTGAGGGTGTCTTTGACTATATCCAGACCCAAGATACGGGCCTGGCCCGAACTGGGTTTTAACAGGCCCAAAAGCATGTGCAAAGTGGTGGTTTTGCCTGCACCATTGTGGCCCATAAAGCCAAAAACATCTCCGCTTTGGACCTGCAATGAGACATTTTCGACAGCTTTAAATTGGCCAAAATTTTTGCTCAGGTTTTCAAGTAGAATAGCCGCTTCAGGCATGGTGAGAACCTCCTTTTAAAAGACCTTGCATGGTCAATTGCACAAGTCCATCAATATACCGGGAGATCGGCAAGCGCCCATCGCCACTGATCATTTCGGGGTGCAACATCAAAAATTTAAGCGAGCCCAATATATACGGCAGAGCTTCGAGATCGAGATCTGGCCGCAACTCCCCAGCATCGATGCCGGCTTGTAATAAATTTCGCAACATGGCCAAAGCCTGGTCCAGCTCTGCTTGGCTATCTGGGAGATCTAAAATTCGGCGAAAGAGGTCGGCTTCGGGATCGTTTTCCAATTTTTGAAAAAGCGGCTGTTTGGCCAATTGTTCCAAAGCAAACCGCAACATAAACTCAACTTTTTGGGCTGGCCCTGAAGCCGTTTGCATGACTTTGAGATAATCCTGCATGGCTTCGTCGCGTATCTTGGCATAGACAGCCAGCAGCAGTGCTTCTTTGCTTTTAAAATGCAGAAAAAATGTGCCTTTGGCAATTCCCACAGCCTGAACCAGGCCATCGATGGTGGTTTTTTTATAGCCATAGGTCTCAAAATGGCGTTTGGCCATGCTCAAAATTCGGGTTTCTCTGCTATCGCGTTCTGTGTTTTTACTCATATGACCATTATGACCAAAAAGTATAATATAGTCAATATGGTCAATTGTTAAAGACTAAACCCCCTGTGTTAAAAGACTTTGAACGCAAAAATTCAGATTTTTCGCCGCTTCCAGAGCTTGTAACTCTCATGGGTGAACAAGAGCAAAATGGGAAAAGGCAATAGCAGCCAGAGATCCTGCCAGGGCACCGCTGCGGTATTAAAAATCAATTGCATCACAGGCAGGTTTAAAAGCAGCCAGATCCAGATCAGATCAAAGCCCAGGGCCCCCAATAAATAGGGGTTGGAAAAGAAGCGGATGGTCCAGATTGGAAATTCATAAGAGCGCAAGGTCAAGGCATTTAACATCTGGCAGGTGACAGCCCCGAGCAGGGTCATGGTCATGGCCTGTCTGTGAAAATGGGAATTGCTGATACTCAAATCGCCATAAATCCAGCCATGTAAAAAGAGAAAGCCCAAAAAGGCAAACATCGACGCCGAAATTTCAATCAGCCCATTCATGAAATAGCCGCGTTTAAACACCTCCCAATCGAGGATTTTTTCTTTGGGACTGACCGGCGGGCGTTTCATGATATTGGCCTCGGGGGGTTCCGAGCCCAAAGCAATGCCGGGGATCAGATCAGAGGCCAGATCGATTGAGAGAATCTGAATCACTGAGAGCGGCAGGGGGATTTTAAAGAAAAACGAAAAGATATACGGCAGGATCTCCGGGACGTTGGAGGTCAGGTGATAGGTACAGAATTTTTTGATATTAAAATAGACCGTGCGGCCCTCTTCGATGGCTGCCACAATCGACCTGAAATTATCGTCGAGCAGAATCATGTCTGCAGCTTCTTTGGTCACATCGGTTCCAGCGATGCCCATGGCGATGCCAATATCAGCTTTGCGCAGCGCAGGCGCGTCATTCACCCCATCTCCGGTCATGGCGACAATCTCACCATTGCGCTGCAAGACCGAGGCAATTAACAATTTTTGGCTGCTCTCCATGCGGGCAAAGAGGATATGTTCTGTTTTGAGTTTTTGCGCCAACTCCTGCTCTGGCAGGGAGCGCAATTCTCGGCCCGTGATCACACTATCGACTTTGAGGCCAATTTCCTGGGCCAGGGCCTGGGCCGTGCGCGGGTGGTCGCCGGTGATCATCAAAATGCGAATTCCGGCTTGATAACAGCTCTGAATCGCATCTGCGACTTCGGGCCGGGGCAGATCCATAATCGCCGCCAGCCCCAGCAGGGTCAGGTTTTTTTCTTCACTGCCATTGCCACGGGCCAGGGCCAGCACACGAAAGGCCTTTGACTCAAAAACCTCAGCAGCTTGGACAACGCGCTCGCGCTCTGTGGGCCCCAAGGCAATGCGTTCTCCCTCAAGGCCCAGTTGGGTCGTACACAGTGCCAGAATGACCTCGGGTGCCCCTTTGGCAAAGAGCCAGTTTTGAGTTGTTCCTGGGTCTATGCCTGGGTCTATGCCTGGGCCTACTTCTTGGCAGAGGGTCGACATCATTTTGCGTTCACTGCTAAACGGAATTTCGCCTGTGCGCAGATAATCAGGGGCTGGGTGCGGGACTTTTCCCACAGCCGTGAGCAGGGCCAATTCGGTCGGATCTCCCAGAGCCACTTGTTCTGCGATATGGGCATGTAAGTTCATTTCTGCGGCAATCACAAGCGCCTGTAGTCGGGCTTCGGTGTCCGCTTGCGGGCTTTCTGTCTGCCACGACCCGCCTTCAAAATAGCCTTCCCCGCTCAGGTCGATCGTTTCACCCCCTGGCAGCCAGAAATGTTTGAGGGTCATTTCGTTGCGGGTCAAGGTGCCTGTTTTGTCTGTGCAAATCACGGTGGCTGATCCCAATGTTTCTACAGCATCGAGATTTTTGACCAGGGCATTGCGCTTGGCCATGCGCTGGCTGGCCATTGAAAGGGCCAGGGTGATGGTGGGCAGCAGCCCTTCGGGGACATTGGCAACAATCAACGACAGCGCAAAAATAGCGGCAGTTAACCAGCCTTTGCCCGAAAGCAGGCCCAAGACCAAAAACACAATTCCCATCGCAAAGGCAATCAAGGTCAAAATTCGGGTGATACCCATGATCTCTTTTTGCATCGGCGAAACCGATTTTTGCACATCGCGGGTGAGGGTGGCTATTTTTCCAAACTCAGTGGCTGCCCCGGTCGCAAAAACCACCGCTTTGCCAATCCCCGAAACCACGGTGGTGCCTGCAAAGACAATATTGTGGGCTTCCAGTTCTCGCTCGCTTGGATCGGGCCCCAAACGGCGTTCTGCAGGATTGGACTCGCCATTGAGGGTGGACAAATTGATGCTCAAGGCATGGGCTTCGAGCAAAATGGCGTCAGCAGGAATGCGATCGCCCTCTTCCAATAAGACGATATCTCCAGGCACAATACTTGCTGCTTCGATTTTTTGCTCCCGTCCAGAGCGCAAGACGCGGTTATAAGCGGGCATGAGCTTCATCAGGGCTTCCATGGCTTTGTCGGCTTTAAATTCCTGCCAAAAGGAGAAACTGGCATTGACCACCACAGCGCCAAGAATGGCCCAGGCCAAGACATTATTTCCCTGACCGGGATCATAATAGTCGGCGATAAAAGCCAGTCCTGATGCCACTTCGAGTAGCAGAGCAAAAAATTGCAGGTATTGGGCCAAATAGGCTTTGAGCCAATTTTTGGCTGGACGAGCGGCAATGCGGTTGGGGCCAAATTCTTCAAGTCTTTTTTGGGCCCGGATTTCACTCAAACCTTCGGGGCTGGAATCCAAACGTTGCAAGGCTTCGGCCATCGTTAATTGATGCAATTTCATAGGGGGCCTTTTTCAGACTTTGGGGTAGAGAATCATACAATTGACAGGGCTGAGATGAAAGAGGTTTTCAACCGGGTCAGACATCAGGTGTCGGGTGGGATTGGGAAGCTTGCGGGACGAAAGCACCAAGAGTGAAATTTTTCGGCTCAAAAAGAAATCCAAGGCATCTTCGCCGCGGGGAATATGGGCCACAGAAGCTGAAACGCGACCCAATTGGCAGAGGGTGATCAGGGAGCGAAAACCATGATCGGATGCGCGCAAGACTTCCCGGGTTTGCTGGAAATCCAGATGTTGCAATGCCCTGCGCGATATTTCCAGGGGGTTGCCCAACAGGATTTCGGCCTGATAGCCTGCAGCCAGCCCGATGCCCAAGGCCATTTGGTGCACATCGGGTTGTCCACGTCCGCCAAAGATCCCCAAGCGCTCACAGTGGTAGACCGAATTGACCCGGTTGATTCTGACTACCACCAATTGAGACGGCAATCGGGCTTTGACCAAATACTGTGAGACCGAGTTGGTAAACAGCCGGGGGGGGTGTGCGCGGGTTGAGCAAAAGACAGTGTGGTAAAAATGGCTTTGGATCTGTTTGACCAGACTGGGGCCAGGTTTGCCTTCTAATAGGCGAAAGCTCAGAATCAATCCCAATTTTCCGGCTTCGATTTGCAAGCGAGCGACCCGCTCTTGGACTTCTTTGAGCGGGTCGTCTGGGTTTTTTACGTGCAGGAGTTCCACTCCCAATCCCAGACTCTGGGCATAGCGCAGGGCGTAGAGCGCGGCATGTTCAGAGATCAGGTGGCTGTTGAGGGCAACTGCAATTTTCACAGTTGCTGGGTCCTGCTGCTCACGGTTTGAGCAATCCCGATAAATAGTTGCGAACCGCATTGACCGTCAATTGGGCATTTTGCATATCCAATACCAGCGTTTTCATTTCAGGACTCACTTTGACCGTTTGGTTGATGTTGTACCATTGGTCATTATAGAGAATGACCCCTGAGAATTCATAGCTCTGATTGTCTACCAGAGACAATTCCGCTTTGCCTGATTCAAACATGACCCATTGATACTCCCAATCGTTGGGATCCGCTTTTTTGTAGTAGAGATAAGTGGTTGGGCGGATTTTGGTCTCAACCATACTTTTTAATTCGCGAATCTGCTGAGCCCCGAGGGCCTCCAAATCAATCAGGGCTTTGTCTGAAAATTGGAAAGGGAGGTTGGGATCCGCTGGATGGGTATAGTTCAAAACCTTGCTTTTTATATCACTGCCCAAGCCAAATTGATCGGCAATATCTGAGAGTTCTTGGCGAGTAAAGCGGGTTTGGCCCGACAGACTCAATTCAACAGGCAAACGGTGCATCGCAGGTAATGATGCTGTTTGAATCTGGAGAGTGACATCTGCACAGCCCTGATCGAGCGTGACCTGGGTGCTGCCCAGTTCTTTTTCGTTGTACTTAGCTACAAAGTTTAAACGTTTATTGATCGGGACATTAAACAGCTGGTTTTCGGGGTCTGAGAGAATGTTCGAAGGGGTATACCAGTCTTGACCTTCAAATTGCAATGAGACCCTTACACCAACGCGGTTAGGGCTGTCCCAATTGAGCAAAACTTTGGGGTTACAGACGGCGCTGTTGTGCCAGTCGATATTCCAATAAGACAAATGGCTGGCCTGATAACTGACATTAAAATGGCCATTGTTTTCGGGCCCAGTCACTTTTCCTTGGCCTTCACCACTCCATTTGCCCGTGAGCGGATCGTGGCTCCAAATCCCGATCGTATCACCACTGGCAACTACCTTGCCGGTTTCAGGATTGCGGGTTCCTTGGGGAATTTGGATCGTGATCTCAGCGGGTTGGCTGAACTGGCTTGCTTTGCGTCCACTTTGATCCACCATATCGACGGAGACAAACCCGCCCGTGATGAAATAGCCATTGCCTTCCAAGCCATTTTGCGATACCTGGGGCGCAAAACCACCTGGAAAGGCCCCGAGTGATGCGGGGGTGGTATTGCTGAAATAGCCGATATGGGTTTGAATTTTGCCTGAGAGGGGCTGGCCAGCGGCATCCTTTAATTCGGTCCCCGCTTTGAGAGCGAAACTTGCCAGAGATTTAGACTGGTTCTCATTGGCAGTTACATTCAGGGCCTGATTTAATTTACCTGCACTGGCATCGGTCTGCAGGTCAGCAGTGCCAACACCTGCTGGGGCATCTTTTTGATTGACCAATTTAAGCACAAAAGCATCATGTTTGCGGTCCGTGATATTTAACCCTGCACTGGCACTAAAAAAGCCCTCTGCTTCTGCCACCACCGTCACGCGGATTGGCTGATTGAGCGCGGGTTCTACCCCTGGTTTTAAGACCAAGCTGAAGAGACCATTTTGGGTTTGAAATTGTGTCTTTTCAATCTTATTTGAATCAGGACCTGTGACACTCAATTTGACAGGGATTTTGAGTAGCATTTGGGTTTTTGCATTGAACAATTGTCCACCGATAACGCCTCTGCCTTGGGTGAGATCCAAGGCCAGACCCGCATTGACAACGGGCTTAATGGCTGTGGCTTGAGGTTGTGGTGTAGCGGTGGGCAAAGCGGTCTTCGTTGCGCTGGGCTGTGTTGCTGGGGTGATGGGCGCAGGATTTTGATTACAAGCGATTATGAAAAGGCTGGCGGCAAAAACCGAGCGGAATAGATGTGTGGTTTTCATCTGAATTAAGTCTCTCAATCTTTTCCATTTCGGGCTTAATTGCGCCCGATGGTTGAATTGTATGCCCAGATCCCTCGCTGAAAATTGATATAGGTCAAAGGCTGAGTTGTTTCGGCTTAGTAAAAAAGAGGGGAAGATCCTGTGTTGGGTTTCCAGGTTTTGAATAGCGCTTGCTGATCCGTTTCTGATATAGCTAAGGCTTCAAAAAAGAGTTCCCAGATTTGGTTTTGCAAGCCGGGAGAGGGAGCTTTTTGATTGAACAAACGATGTGATAGTTCTTCGAACAGAGCGTGAGACCAGAGCCCTGGGATAATTGGCAATTCAGACAGAGGTTGAGAATAGAGTTCCAATAATTTGCCTTTGCGTTTGCCTTGGCAGCTTAACCAAAGCCATGACAGGGGGCTGTTCAGCCAGGCCAGCAGGGCATATAAACGCTCAGGGGCAGCCTTGGAGGTAATGAAATACACGTCCGCACTGGCGTACCAGGGGCACCGGTTCCATGCAGCCAGAGAAGTGCTGTGACGTTGAGGGATGACCAATTTGGGCCCTTCGAAGATCTGTGTTTGTCGGGGCCAATGCACCTGCCACCACGGGAGCCTGCCTTGAGCCACCTCCCGGCGTTTTTCCAAAAGGGGACGAAAACGCTCCAAATGGTGATAAAGCCTGTCTTCTGCTGATAAAGTACTTTCGCGATCGGTATAAATAATCACTTGATTGGTTTCGCTTGCGCAGAGCCAGGGAGAGATGTCTGAATTTTTATACCAAGGTCGCAGCAATTGTAATTCTCGCTCTGACAATCCCAGTTTGGTTATTTCAGCTTGATTTAAGATAAAAATTCCCTCGCCTTTTGTGCCAGACAGACTGAACTGTTGTTGGTGTTTGAGGGTGAGATGATCCGCGCCAGAGACAATCCCCTGATGGAGTTGTGCATGGTCTTTTAATCGACTGGGCAGGGTTTGGAGTTTGAGCAAAATTCGCTCTAAACTCTGATCCAAAATTTCTAAACGGATGGGTTGCTGCATCTGACCTGTCAAGGGTGAATAGAGCTGGTTTTGGCTGATTGAGGTGTGTTTCATAAATGTCTGATCCTGAGCCAAAACTTCAGCCAAGTACTTTTCTGGGGCGATGCCTTTTTGCGTGCAGAGCAAGAGTTGGCAGGGGGCATGGGGTCGGGTGGCCTTTTCAAAGAGACTGACCAGATTGTGCTGGCCCTGAGCCCCTTTAAACAGTCGCCACTCATGGAAATCGGTCAATTTGTGGACCACACCCCGTTTTTTGAGGTCGTCCCTTAATGTCTGAGCATGACTGGCTGTAAGGAAGTAGTTTGTGCTCAAAAAAGCACTGATGCCGCTATTTTTACTCCACTCCAGGGCCAGATGAAAAAAATAATAAGCCATATCACTGCGGGCTTGATAAAAGTGACCCAAAGGCCCTTTGCGAAGGTCATCAAAGAGATCTTTATGGCCTTTTTCACCAATATAAGGGGGGTTTGCCAGAATGAGATCAAATTCAGGCTTTTTTAAGTTTGACCAGCCTTTAAAGGTGGCAGTCAAAGGATTGCCCCGGATAATGTGTGGCGGCGTGAAAACTGTGCTCCCTGAACATTTCCACAGCCGCCAGCGTGTGAGCGCCGCTGCAAGTGGATCCAATTCAACACCGTATAGGCAGGATAACCAATTTACATGAGATTTTGCCGGGCCCAGTTGTTTTTCGAGGGTCTGTAAGCAGCCCAAGATTCCGACCAGTAAGGTGCCACCGCCACAGGCCGGATCACAAATTTTGAGCTTTGCCAAAGCCTGAAGCAAAGCTTGGCTGTGTCGCTGAATGGCGGGCGAAATCTGCCCTGTCCAAAGCAGGCTGTGTAATTCTGTTTTGGAGATCTCGAAGTTTTGGTGTAAATACAGTTCTAATGCACCCTTACAGAGATAATCGACCAAGGGTTGTGGGGTATAAAAGACCCCCTTCTGCTGTCTTTGCGATCTGCTTTGCAATTGTTCGGGCAGCAGGGCAATCGGGGCTGTGGCTGTCAGGAGAGATTGATGGCTTGGCAAAAGCCAGGGCTGTGACAGGATGTTTAGCCACATCTGTTCTGGCAAACTTTGCCACTCTAGTTGCAAAAAATCCGATTCGCGTCCTTGACCGCTTAAATTGCAGGGAGTGAGTCTAAATACCTTGAGACTTGCCCTGAATTCAGCTTGGGTTTGCATCTCTGGGCGTTCCCATTTGAGCACCAAAATTTGCAATAATAAGCTGCGGGCGGCATTTTCCGAGAGTAATTCACTTAACTGCAGAAAGACAGTCTGACAGTCTTTGAACCAGGCCTTCAATGCTTGAGGCATAGGCGTTTAATGGGATTTAATCAAGGGTCAGGGTACCAAAACGGGAAGGGGTATGGTAATTGTCAAAGGGCACTGACCAAGCAGAATAGGGGGTGAGATCCTGAAAGCGGTTGCGGAAGAAATTGGCCGCCAGAGCCACCCCTTTGCCTGGATCGATGCCCAATTCGCGCAAGGGAATGGCTATTTCAACCTGCCAACGTTCGTCTTGGAAGGCCACCGCGCTTTTCCATTTTCCATTCCAGCTCTGATCGCCCTGTCGGGCGTCGTAACGCACGTTTTTGCTGTTGAGGGCAAAATGGTAATATTTCTCTTTTTGGCCGCCGGGGGCCAACATGATTTCGACAGCGTCATCAGCTGTGAAGAGGCGCTTATCGTCCCAGTCTTGGGCCCCAGCGGTCATGCGATCGAGGTAGGGTTCTTCATTGTCGATGCCAATATACAGATTATCTTGATCGTAACTCAGCCAGACACTGGTATTGATCCCACTTTCAGAGAAACCATTGTACCAATATTTGATTTTTAACTCAGTTGCATTTTGCCATTCACCGGGCTCTATCCGGCCATCCAAAATGGGGGCATTGTCGGTCTTAGTGACTTTAGCCGAGGGCAAAACACGCGCTGAGGGGATCACCACTACAGAAGGCTGGGTTGAAGGGGTATAGCCTTTAGCGGCATTGTTTTCTTGGCGGCTGCGAATGGCCAGCAATTTTTCGAGCAAACCCAGTCGATCGCGAATTTCCTGCTTAAACGGTTTGGGCAAAGCCGCTTTATTCAAGTCTTGCAACAGGGCTTGAAAGGGGGTTTGTAATTGCTCCAAGGTATAACTTTTTACGGGCAGGCGATCGTAGGCTGCTTTAAGACCCAAAAGCTGATTGCGGAAGCCATTGAGGGCCTCTGGGTTGGGGGCTTCAGTCTCTTGGCTGACCCGAAAGAGCCACTGCCCGAGATCTTCGAGAATGGTTTTTAAAGCCAATAGCAAATCTTCGTGGGGAACCAAGGCGGGTTTGCGAAAGGGGCCTTCTTTGAGTTCTTTGAGGCTCTCACGTTTAAAATGGGCCAGGGCAAAAATCGAGAGACCGCCTGTGTGGCGGTCTTGAATCACGCCAATCTGGCCAAAGATATCGTCAGGGCTGGAAAAGCGGTGTGCCCCCAATACAGGGTAGAGCAGATCTTGGCGTTTGCCACCGTCGGTTTCCCAGTCCAGCCAGAGATTGAGGTCTTTTTTATCGGGGGTGTAGAGCATGTCTGAGGCAAAATCGATCCAATTATTATTTGACCAATGCCGCCAATTTTGCATTTTTGTCAGTCGGCTATAAGACTCACTGCGAAAGACAGAACCACCCAAAAGGACCTTTTCTTGTCGGTAGCCGCGCAGCTTTTCTTTAAAGCGCCGCACCGCTTGATTGACCTGTTCTTCTCGCCAAAGCTGCCACTCTTGAAAGAGCGGTGTGCCCTTGGCGATTTTGAGGGGGGGAAATTCCCCGTGTTTTTTAAAGTATTCTTGGCGAAAGCGGGTGGCGCTGATCGCATCTTCGGGAATGGCTTCATCGTAGCGGATATAGTCCAGCAAAATGCCCTGCACGGGGTAACGCGAGAGCATTTCCTGAAAGAGATTAAAAATATAATCGCGCGATTCGGGATGAGCTACACTCAAAAAGCGCGGAACGGCTTTGGTATCGTCCATATCTGAAGGGTGAGCTGCCAGAGCGGGAACCCGATCCAAAATCGGGTTGCCAAAGCCGGGTGAGCGCACGCGGAAGGTCCAAACCCAGGGAATCACACGCAAATTGCGTTTTTGGCTCTCGCGTACCAATTCCCAGAGCGGATCAAAGCCCAGTTCGCGCAATTCGGGATCTTGGTCGGTATATTTGCTATTGGGGTAAATGGCGTATCCCCGGCGAAAGACCTCGGGATAAATGGTGTTAAAGCCCGCCGCCTGAAATTGCTCCAAAACCTGGGCAATGCCTTCACGGGTTTTGGGAATGGAGCCCGCGTCCATGAGAATGCCCCGCATTTCAACCGGTCGGGAGATCATCATTGAAACTTGGGCATTGCGCAGACGGGCCAGGGCCAAATCCAAATCTTTCGAAGCAGCTTCGAGATCCTGACTGTTGAGCAAAAATTCAGTGTTGATCAGGGCCAATTGTGCAATGATCTGATCGATTTCTGCGCGACCGAGGGGGGCGTCGCGCCAGCGATCCAGGGATAGTTGCAGGCGCTGAGTGACGTTGTTATATAAATTTTTGGCCTGTAAATAATCGCGGGTCAGGTTCTCTCGGTTGAGCGGTTCTGTGCGTTTGACCGTATACAGCGATTGATCCACGGAGATTTGCGCGGGGGCCGCTTGAGCGGCTGACTGAAAACAGATCCCCTTCAAAAGTGAAAGAGAGAGCAAGAGAGGAATTCCGAATTTGTAGATCAACACGAACAATCTTACTCCCTTTTTTAAATGCAGGCCTTGATATCGCTGTCAAACCAGCTTAAACGATTCACAAGGCTTTGGCAATTGGTTCAAAACCAGGGCTTTCTGTTGACATTTGCCTCGAAAACATATCACAATTAAGCCTGTTGAGTTTGTAACCAAATTGCTGTCAAAAGTGGAGAGGCTTCATGATCACCGGAGTGGTACCTGATTCTGCGCTTGGGGCAGAAAGTTTTCTGGATGAAGAAATTGAATATCTGGAGTTCGAAAATCTGATTGAATCAGTGGCCGAACGCCTGGACGCCTCTTGGTCATACAGTCTGGAAGATGAAACCTATCAGATTGAATTTATTGATGAAGAAGGCACATTACACGAAGCCGTTTCTGTCTCTTCAGAGTTTTGTGAAGAGGGTTTTAATGAAGGCCGTGATCTTTTGACCTGCAAAGTATTTTTGCTGGAGTTTGATGACTCACGGGTGGCACTTTTGCCTGATGTGTTGCAATTGGCCCAGCAATTGGTTTTTTCTAAGCTCTGCATGAACGAAAATCGTCACCTTTTTCTGGTGGGCAAAGCCCTGTATCACCAGGAATTTGTTTCGGATGTGGTGACCACCATGGTCGAGGAAATGAGTTCCTTGGCTGCTGATTTTCGACTCAAATTGGAATTTCAAGCCAAATAATTCGCTTCATTTTTACACGCCGCTTCAATTTCGGTGTAACCTTTAGATCAGGATAGAACAGGATCTTTAAGGGAGTAAAGCGATAAACTGTATGGCCATCCAGAAAATCAAACGCAAAAATCGGGTTGGGTTTGTTGCCAGCGGCGGTGCTGCCAAAGCGGCTTGTTTTCATATGGGGGTCGCGCTGGCCTTGCAGCGCAAGGGCTTTGAATTTCGCACAGGGCTGGCATCAGATGCCGCTCCATTGGCGGGCAATGGCCGCGAAATCGAGGTCTTGGTTGGCTCTTCTGCTGGGGCTTTTGCCTGTGCCCTGATTTCCAGCGGGCATCCATTAGATGATATCTATCACAGTCTTTTGGGGCATCGCAACGCCCATTTTCCCAGCCTCTCTTATGCCCAGATGCTCTATCCCAATTTATTGGATACGGCCCTGCGTTTTTTCTCACGTTTGCCCAAATCGTTGGCTGTTCGGGGGCATAAAAGTCTTGAATCGCTTTTGCAGAGCCTCTTTTGCAGCAATGGTTTTTATTCCACCGAAAAAATTGAGGCCTATCTGCGACGTTCGATTTTGGCGGGCAATCGCTTTGACCAATTGGCACCGGAATTGTATATTGTCACCACCCTCTTGGACAATCCTGGTCGACTGATTCTGGGCCCCCGCGATCTCAATCAATTGCGTGAAAAATTGCATTTTTACGATGCCGAAACCCAATATGATACCTCTGTGGATATCTCCCATGCGGCTGCAGCCTCAATGTCTTTGCCTCCCATTTTTAAGCCCTATCAATTGCAAACCGAACAGGGACCCCAATACTGTTTTGATGGTGAAATTCGCAAAACCCTCTCGACCCATGTGGCCCGTGATGCGGGTTGTGATTTGATCATCGCCTCTTATACACATCAACCTTACAAATACCGCGAAGAAATCGGGACATTGGCCGATTATGGTATTCCTTCTATTTTGGTACAGGCTCTGTATCAATTGATTGAATCGCGTATTCAGGGGGCCCATGATTTACATTTGCTCAAACAGCGGGTGATGGAAGAAACCCAGTCTTTCTTTGATAAAAAAGGACTTTCTTCTCAGTTAAAGGAAGAGTTTTTGCAACATTTGAATCTCAAATTGGACTACAACCCAGATGTGGACTATATATATATCCATCCTACTGAACAGGCTGACAGTCTATTTTTCTCGGATCACTTTAACCTTTCGAGTGAAAGCATGGAGGCGATTGCCGAAAACGGTTTTAGAAGTGCAATTCGGGCCTTAAAAGACTATCACTTCAGTTTTTCAGAGCCCTTTTCATCTTCTCAAGCTAGTTGAAACTCTGAAATTGTAGCCAAGTTCTTCAAGCTTTGTAATTACTTGGTTTGACTGGCGTTTTTATGTAAAAGACAGTCAAATTTGGAATCTCTGCTTGGTCAAGTCTTACTTTCTGTGTTACTATCTTTTTGATGGAATACATTCTGATTCTAAATTCGAACGAAACAGACTAACCCGAAAGAAGGATTCTCCTTTGGCCAAGAATAGAGCCCTTACCTTAAAAAAAGCGCATCTGAGACGCGAAAAAATTCAATCAGCCCTGCTTGAAAAACCTGATTTTCTCTATATTAAAGATATTGCTGATTTATGTGCCATGCAAACTGTAGATATCTCAAATGATCTCAAAGAGATGACCCGTTTGGGATTGCTCTCTAAAAAAGAAGACAAAACGGCTCATCCCAAGCGTTTGATGTATAAACTGAAGCCTCTCGCTGCCGCTCGTTTGGTGAAAGAAAGCAAAGCTGCTGGTAAAAAAGATGCTGCCAAACCCGCTGCCGCTGCTCGACAGGAGGCGGCACCTGTGCCTGAAAAAACGGTTGCAAGTGCTGTGCCGGCCACTAAAACAGTTCTCTCAAAATCCACACAGTCAAAAAATGGCAAAGCTGCGCCGACCAAAGCTGCTGCACCCAAGCCCAGTTCTGGCACTGGAGTTGCTAAAACTTCAGCCAAAACTTCAGCCAAAACTGCCGAAAAACAGCCAATGAAATCCGAGGCCCCGCGACAGAAAACTGCAGCGACCAAGCCAGAAGTAAGCA
>JBFWRL010000015.1:0-56452 GCA_050248915.1 Candidatus Sericytochromatia bacterium | reverse complement strand
CCATTGGCGCTGGGGGTCGCAGTTTTGTCGATGGCCCCTATGTCGAAGCCAATGAGCAAGAGCTCAAAGTCTGGGTGTTTAATCAAAAAGATCAAGGTCAAACGGCCAGAGAACAAAAAGAACTGGCCCAATTGGCCACAGGTACCGAACCCAGCTTACATTTACTTTATCCTGGTATCTGGAAGCTGTCGATCAGCCCGACCATAAAAAATGTGATTGCATTTGTGCCCATCAATGAGACCCAGACCAGATATTATCTGCGCGCATATCTGCGCACGAATAATGCCCTGAAGGGGAAATTGATATCAAAACTGATGAGTGTGAGCAACCCGTTGATACTTAAACAAGATCAACGGGTGGTACTGAGTCAAAGGCCTTTGAATAGCCTAGAGGCCCAAACTGAACATTTTATCGGGGCCGATCGGGCGATCCTCAAATACCGTCAATGGCTCCGTCTCAAGCTGGGGGCCGACCCCAATGAAACCCCACTCCCCCTGAGCCAAGACCAGGGGACTGTGGTATTGCGCAATGAAGGCCTCGGCGTCGAAGTGAAGACCTAAGAAAACTTCCGCACCACCCGTTCAATCGCATCCATGCCCTGTTTCAACTTGGCCATCTCAGGCCCAAAGCTGATGCGGGTATAATTGCGAAATTTCTGCGAGCGCCGCCGCTTGCCAGGATTGACGTCAAAAAAGACCCCCGGTACGGTGATGACCTTTTCTTTCAGGCCCTCTTCAAAAAAGGCCAGCCCATCGTTGATGCCTACAGGCAAATTTTCGAGATTGGCCCAAAGATAAAAACTGCCTTGGGGTTCTGCTGCGATCTGAATTCCCAGCTCCCGGACCCGGCGCAGGGCATATTCGCGTTTTTCACTGAAGCTCTTTTGAATTGCTTGGGTCTCTTGAATCGCCAAAGCTGGCTCAAGCAGCTCTATTGCCTTCTTTTGCAAAGGGTGATTGGCCCCGCCATCGAGGTAAGAACCCGCACTGGCAATTAAGTTCACCACCGCTTTGGGAGCCAAAGTCCAGCTCACGCGCCAACCGGGATAGCGCCAGTTTTTGGTCAAACCGTCGATGATCACCACGGGGTCTTGATCGACGTCTTCGACAAAAGCCGCGGCTGAGACCATGCGCGGTTGGTCGGGATTGAGATCGGCATAAAGATAATGTGAATAAAACTCGTCCATAATCCCGACCACCTCTTCTTCACGAAAGAGATCAATCCAGGACTTCAATTCTTCTCTTTCGATTACCTGACCTGTTGGATTGCAGGGATTGCTAAACAAGACCGCACCCAGGCCCATGCCTTGGATCGCCTCTTTGAGGTTGGCGCGCGAAAGCTTAAAATGGTGTTTTTCTTTGAGCACAATCGGGATCGGAATAAAGCCTTTAAAGGTATGTAACATCTCTTCGTAAGCGGTATAATCGGGAATAAAATGCCCAACATTGATCTCACCCAGGGCGGCGGCGATGCGGGTCAGGCCCTGACGCCCCCCGCCGGAAATACAGACGTTTTCCCAGGTGTATTGTGAGGCTTTGCCTTGGCGGTAAATGGTATTGTAGAAATCTGCCACTTTTTGCCGCAGTTCTCTCAGACCCGGAACAGGCGTGTACTCTTGGGTTTCCCAGTTCATATTCACCTGGGTGACGCGCTCGGGCGCTCCTGGTAATTCTCCCGTTTCGGGCGCGCCCTGGCCCAGATTGGCCCAATCAGGATTGTCGAAATTAAAACCGAGTTCGCGGGCGCGGTTCATCACATAGATCACCCCGGTGCGGGGCACATAGCGAAATCCGGGAAAAGGGGTGGTTTTCATGACCTGAGCCTCACCAATTTACCAGGGTATTTGCCTGTCAATTCGCCATTTTGGGCGATGATCTCACCGCTGACTATCGTGGCCTTGTAGCCGCTGGCCTTTTGCATCAGGCGTTTGCCCCCGGCAGGTAAATCCGCTACCAAATACGGCGGATGCAGACGCAGATTTTCAAAGTCAATCACGTTAATATCCGCTTTTTTTCCCACTTCCAAACTGCCCCGGTCGTCCAGGCCAATAAATTCAGCATTGCGCTGGGTCTGCATCTGGATCACTTCTTCCAATTGGAATTTCTCGCCTTGGCGGTCACGGGCCCAATGGGTGAGCAAAAAGGTGGGAAAACTGGCGTCGCAGATCGTGCCAACATGGGCACCGCCGTCACCGAGACCTGGCAGGGCCTGGGGGTGAGACAACATGGTGTAGAGATTATTGAGATTGCCTTCGCCATAATTGTAAAGCGGGAAGTAGATCAGGGCATGGCCGTGATCTTCGAGCAGGGCATCGTAGAGCCCACTTAAAACGCTTTCACCGCGTTGCTTGGCCTTCATGCCAATGCTATTGGCCATCGATGGCTCGTAGTCGGGCTCCTCACCCAAGGTAAACATGCGCATTCCGAATAGCTCCATCTGCGCCAAAAGCAGATCTGCCAGGGGGGGAATTGAACTGCCATCCCCGGCCACGGGTTCAGATTTTTCGCTTAAAAGTTGGGTTTTAAAGGCCGGGTCTTGCATTTTTGCGACCCGTTCAGTCAGTGGCAAGGCGCTGATGGCTTTGTAAGAAGGAAAGCCCATAAACGGGTGAAAAGTGGCTTCCAAGCCCAACAAAACACCAATGGCGCGGGCACCCACCTGCAATTTGAAATTTTGACCAGCGGCCTGGGCTTTTTCGGCGCGCTGAATGATCCATTTCCACTGTTGCGGCGATTGGTCGCGCTGCATCAAAGAGACCGAAACCGGATGGCCCGAGACTTCACCCATGCGCTCAATCAGGTCAAATTCGCGGTCAAAATGGCTGTCACCTTCGGGCATGTCAAAATCGCTGACAGCCTGAATCACACCATGGCCCAACCCTTGAAAGGCCTTGACCAAGCCCGTCAATTCATTGTCTTCAGCTTGGGCAGCAGGGGTGTGGGCCCCAGAGGCAGAGCGGTGGTTATCGCTGCGCCCGGTGGAAAAACCGACCGCACCTGCTTCGAGCCCTTCGCGCAAGAGGGCCCGCATCTGGGCGATCTCGTCTGCTGTGGCGGGCATATCATGCACGGCGCGGTCGCCCATTACGTAGACCCGCAGTGGGTCGTGGGTCAACATGGCGCAGAAGTCGATACTGTGGGGCAAGGCTTCGAGGGCATTCATGTATTCGGGAAAGCTCTCCCAGGTCCAGGGCAGACCTTCGGCCAGGGCCGAGCCGGGAATGTCTTCGACCCCCTCCATCAGCTGAATCAGACGCTCGCGATCAGTGGCCCGGCAGGGAGCAAATCCCACCCCACAAGAACCCATCACCGCCGTGGTTACGCCATGTAAGGACGAGGGCGCCATATCTGCGTCCCAGGAGATTTGACCATCGTAATGGGTGTGAATATCCACAAAACCGGGGGTCACCAAACTGCCATGGGCTTCTATCACGGTCTTAGAATGGCCTTCAATCTGACCGATGGCTGCAATTTTGCCATCTTTGACCGCCAAATCAGCAGTAAAAGCCGGTTGGCCTGTACCATCGACAATTTTCCCACCGCGGATGATTAAATCATAATCCATCTGAATCTCCCCTCGCTCTATTTAATACGCTGAAGTGATCTGGACCCTGGTCTGTTGACTGAGCCTGTTGTAGTGTAACATGGCCCTATGCAGCTCAATCTTTTTCAAAGCCTGGAATTGGCGGTGGCGTTCCATCCTTACCAGCGCAATGCGATCGAAACCCTTTTAAGCAAGTATCAAGCGGGTGAGCGCCAATTGCATCTGGTGGCCCCACCAGGCAGTGGCAAAACCTTGATGGGACTGGAATTGGCGCGTAGATTGGGCCAAAAGACGGTGATACTCTCACCCACCAGTTTGATTCAAGCCCAGTGGGTGGATAAGTTTCAAAAGCTCAGTGTTGATCTCGAAGCCAGGGACGACTGGGCTTTGGAGCGGATTATTGTTGACACCGACCTTGCCAAAGACCCGCCCATTCTGAGTCTGACCTACCAGGCCTTCAGTGTCAAAGGCCGAGAAGAAACTCTTTTACATCCCCAGGTCGAACAGCTTTTTGCCGATTTGGCCGAGCGCGATTATCGCACTTTGCTCTTGGATGAGTGCCACCATCTCATGGCCCATTGGGCGGCGGCGATTCAGCATTTTTTGAAACAGGTACCAGATGCCGTGGTGGTGGGCCTGACCGCAACGCCTCCCATCGACCGTCGCGAACAGGAAATGGCTGTCTACCTGGCTTTGGTCGGGGAGGTCGATTACGAGGTGCCCACCCCGGCGGTGATCAAAGAGGGGCATTTGGCGCCTTACCAGGATTTGGTCTATTTGGTCAGACCCAGTGAAGCCGAAACCGCTTTTGTCACTGGGGCCCATGAGGCCTTACATGCCCTATTGGCTGAGTTGGAAAGCCCTGTGCAAGGGCTTGATTCAGAATCGGAAGGTTTGCCAGCCCTCTCTTTTTGGGCTGAAGACTGGCTTTTATACCCCCAAGATGCCAACGGCCAAGCCCTGGACAAACGCAGCTTGCTCTACAAAGCACCAGATTTGACCATCGCCTTGGTGCGTTATCTTTACAGCTTGGGCATTTTCCCTGAGGGCCTGCCCTGGAGCCCAGAGATGGAAGAACCTGTGTCTTTGGAGGACTTGGTCGAAATCTTGGGGGCTTTTGGGCATCAGGTCTTAAAGCCCCTGGCCCCAACACTCTGGACACGGCTGAGCAAGGCCTTGGAAGAACTCGGCTACCGCTATTTGCAGGGCCGTTTTCGTCCCCGACAGGGTGAAATTGATCGGGTCTTGGCCCTGTCTTCGGCCAAATTGCGGGCTGTCGAGCAGATCTTAAACCGCGAATCTGCCTTGTTAGGGCCTGACTTACGGGCCCTGGTGCTGACAGATTTTGAAAGCACATCGCTGCCAGGGCGCAAGGCGGCAGTAGGTATTTTGGATCCTGAGGCAGGGGGGGCCTTGGCGGTGATGCGCTATCTCAGTGCTTTACCAACGCTGCAAGATTTACACCCTGTGATGGTGACGGGCAAAACCCTGCTTTGCAGCCCAGCCCTTTTACCCATTTTGCACGAAGAAGCTGAAAGCCTCTTTCAGGCTAAGGGCCTGAATGTTGTTTTGAAGAGTGAGCTGCATGGCCCGTTTGTGCAATTGCATGGTTCTGGCTCAGATTGGCGCAGCGCCCTGTATTTGGCCTTTGTCACAGATTTACTTGAAAGGGGCCTGACCCGCTGCCTGATTGGCACACGGGGCCTGATGGGAGAGGGCTGGGACTGCCGCAGTTTAAACACCCTGATAGACCTGACCGTGGTCACGTCTTTTGTCTCGGTCAATCAGGTGCGGGGGCGCAGTTTGCGCTTGGATCCACAACAGCCTTTAAAAGTTGCCAATAATTGGGATGTGGTGGCACTTTTGCCTGAATGTGAAGGGGGCTTTCGCGATCTTTTGCGCTTTTATGCCAAACATGCCCGCTTTTATGGGCTGAGTGAAGATGGTTTACTCGAAAAAGGACCGGGCCATGTCCACAGCCGTTTTACCCGCCGAGACCCAGCCGAATTGCTGCTGGAAATGGCAGAAATCAATGCCGAAATGCTGGTTCGGGCTGGATTGCGGCAAGCCGCCTGGGAGCGTTGGGGCATTGGCAAGGCGTATAAATGCCGCGATCTCAGCGGTCTACAATTGCGGATCAAAGCAGCAACACCAAGGGCCTTGCCTGAGAAGACAGCGTTGCGCAAACGACTCCCAGCCATTTCTGAGGGCAGCCTCAATCAATTGCCACTTGAAAAATGGCAAAAAGCACAGGCCCTGCAGCTCAGATTAAACACCCTGAACCAAAGGCAACAAATAACCAGAGGCTTAGAAATTGGCACGGGCTTGGGCGTTGGCGTCGTTTTTGGGTTCAGCGCATTGCCTTGGTTTTTACTCTTTTGCTTGACCCTCGAAGGGCTGATCTATTGGCACAATTTAGATTTACAAACCCGGCTCCAATGGGCCGGTAATCGGCCCGAAACTGAGGTGCTGGAACAATTGGGCAAGGTCTTGGCAGAGAGTTTAAAAACAGCAGAGGCTATCCAGGTGGGCGCAGAAGCCCTGCAATTGAGTTTTCGCAGCGATGGCAGTTTGCGCCTCTGGTTGGATACCACGAATACAGCTGAAACCGCCCTCTTTGCCCAGGCCCTGGGTGAAATGCTGGCTCCGCTTCAGGAACAGCGCTACTATCTCGAAATAGACCTGCCTGAATTCAGTCTTTTGCAGCGTTTGGGTCAGGCCCCCATGCTCAAGCAGCGCAGCCTGGGTCTCGCCGTTTTGCCTGTGCCCCGAATTTTGGCCCGCAGCCGAGAAAGGGCCCAAATCTTTGCCGATCACTTTGCGGGGCTGATTGGTCCTGCCCATTTGGTCTATACCAAACAAGGCGCGGGACGAGAACAGCTCCAAAGCCTTTTGCACCGGCGTGTTTTGCCTGTGCAGGTGCAGTCAATGACGGTTTGGGACTAAAATGAAAGAATCCGTCGATAGAATTTCCACGAAAAAATGAAAGAAATTCCCATGAAAAATCCTATGCCATTTGGGCTGCTCGCACTGCTCTTGTTTACTGCCTGCGAATCTAACCCCGTCACACCCACACCCAACCCGTCTCCACCCACCAGCCCAGCCGTTTTGCTCTTGCCCACGCCCGCCCCTGCGGGGACGCCGATCGTGGTCAAACTCAGTGGCCAAGTCAGTGATGATACAGGTCGCCCCTTGGTGGACGCACTGGTGACCCTTCAGTCACCGGGCCTGCAGGCGCGCACAGCTGAAGAGGCCCAAGGGCAAGACCGCTATTTTCGCACAGATTTACACGGCAAATTTTCGCTTGAAGTGATCAGCGACAGCCTCAGCACCCTCACTATCAGCGCCAGCAAACCCGGTTATAGCTGGCGCAGCCAAGAGTTTTTGCCCCGCGACAATGAAAATTTGCAGTTGATACTCAGCCAAGCCCCTTTTCCCAAAGGGCTTTTGGCCCTGCAAATGACCCTGCAAGAGGGCCGCCCAATTGTGGCCATGCAAAAAATCAGCGGGGGTGAATTGTCGCTGGTGGCCAACGATGCCCAAGAACCCGATTGGGCTCCCACTGGCCAAAAGGTCGCAGTGATAGGCAAAGATGGTCTGTATATTGCAGATATGCAAGCCCAACAGGCCCAGAAAATACTCTCTCAAACGGGGCTGAGCCAGCCCCGTTGGTCCCCCGATGGCAAAAGCCTGCTATTCCGCCGCGAGGTCGCGCCCCTCAATGGCGAAATTTTTAAAGTTTCAGCCACAGGCGGGGAAGTCACCCAATTGACCGACCACCCCGCTGATGAAGGGGACCCTTCCTGGTCTGCAGACGGCAAATTTATCTATTTTACAACCAACCGAGATGCGCCCCTGGAGGCGCTCAAACCCGGTGAATTGCGCCCAGCAGGCAGTGGCTTTTATTTGCGCAACGAGGTCTACCGGGCTGCTGCCAGCGATGGTTCAGGCCCGCAGCGATTGAGTCAGAATGGCGTGATTGACCGCTATCCGAGTGAATCCCCGGGTGGGGAACAAATCGCCTTTCTCAATGCTGGCAGCATTTTGGCCCTGATGCAAAGAGATGGGCAGGCTTACCGCCAATTGGCCGACCGCAACAGCGCCCGCAGTGATGCCACCGTAACCACACCCGGCAGTATCAGCTCCGCGCCCCGCTGGTCCCGCGATGGACAGTGGCTTTTGGCTGTGCGCCAAGTGAGTTTAAACCCGCCGAGGCAGGATGTCTTTGTCTTCAGTGCCACCGGTCCGGCTTTTTACCGCCTGACCTGGAGTGGGGGCATTCAAGATGCGGCTTGGTTGGAGACGGAGTAATCGCCTTTCCAATTCCCAAACCCACAAAAGCTGTGGTATCCTAAAACTCGTGTCCGAGATGCTTATCCAGGATACGTGCCACTTTTGGAGGGAGTCCGGGTGGTGAGGAAGCTGTCTTGAAAACAGTGGCCCCTTTGGGGTTGCGGGTTCGAATCCTGTTCCCTCCGCTTAAAACCGGCTGGTTAATACCAGCCGGTTTTGCATTGAAGGAATTTTTGACAGGTCTCACCAATACCCCAATGGGTATGTTATGCTGGTCAGCATCAATGCTGAAGGATTTGAATTCGATGCCCAATTCTTTTGAACCCGCCTCAGAAATTCAGGACTATTTGGTCTTTGGGGAATATGGCGAGGTCAACCCCTCGATCAACGATTCCGCAACCTATACCTTTCTCAACCCCGCCACCATGGAAGAGCTCTTTGATCACGAGATTGAAGGCTGTTTTCTCTATTCGCGCCATTGGAATCCCAGCAATAAATACTTGGCCCAAGCCCTGGCTGCCATGGAGAAAACCGAGTCGGCCCAGGTTACCGCTTCGGGCATGAGTGCGATTGCCTGTGCGATCTTGCAAAATTGCCAGCAGGGTGATGAGATCATTGCCAGTCGCACGATTTATGGCGGAACTTATGCCCTGCTTAAGAATTTTTTACCGCGTTTTGGGATTACCACGCGCTTTGTCAATTTGCGCAATCGGGCGGAAGTTGAAGCTGCCATGACCCCCCAAACCAAATTGCTCTATTCCGAATCGATCAGCAATCCCATGTTGGATGTGGCCAATGTGCCTGAATTGGCCAAACTCAGCCAGGCCTACGGCCTCAAATTGATGATTGACAATACCTTCAGCCCGCTGATGCTGACCCCCTCCCGCTATGGAGCAGATATCGTGGCCCACAGCCTGACGAAGTTTATCAACGGTACCAGCGACTGCGTGGCAGGAGCAGTTTGTGGCCCCAAAAACCTGATTGATGACCTTTCCAATGTCAACCACGGTGCGAGCATGTTACTCGGGCCTGTTTTAGACAGCTTGCGCTCTGCCAGCATTCTCAAAAATTTACATTCTTTGCATATCCGGATTCAAAAACACAGTGCCAACGCGCTGTTACTCGCCCAAAGCTTAGAAACACAGGGCGTCAAAGTACATTACCCTGGGTTGCCCAGTCATATTGACCACGAACTGCTCAAAAGCCTGATGAATCCAGGTTATGGCTTTGGGGGCATGTTGGTGATCGATGCCGGAGATACGGCCACCGGCAATCGCCTGATGGAACTGATGCAGGCCGAAAAGGTGGGTTTTTTGGCGGTGAGTTTGGGCTATTTTAAGACCCTCTTCAGCGCTCCCGGCCACAGTACCTCTTCTGAGATTCCTGTTGATGAGCGGCAGGCCATGGGGTTGAGTGATGGATTGGTGCGCATTTCTGTGGGCCTCGACCACGATATGACCCGTTCTGTGGAACGGATACAAAGCTGCTTAAAGCAGGTCGGTTTGCTCCCGTAATTTGGGCAGAGTTAATAGTTTAGCGTTGGTTGCCCTGGGTTTGGCTGAGCAAACTGGCCTGCCCCGTACGGGCATCTACCTGGAACCATCCGTCTGCAGAGCGGATTTCCCAGCGCATAAAGTTGTCCAATTCCATCGAAAAGACCGGGAAATTTTTCAGGCCTTTTTCTTTGGCTGCTTTGAGGGCGGCGTCGCTGTCAATTTGCCAACTGCCATCAAAGATTCCTCCGCCAAAAAAGCTGTTACTGACTTCTTCTTTGCGGCCATTGCTGACCTTGAGGGCTTTTTGTTTGCCGATGGCACTGAAGTAAAAGGTCCATTCAAAACTGCGGCCATTTTCTTCGACATAGCGGCCTTCCACTTTGGCCAAACGGGCACTGAAGTCCCAACGCTGAGCTTCCATGCGGGCCCAACGGTAATCGTTGAGGGCGGTGTCAAAATACTGGGCGCTGGGGGCAGAATTGGCTGTGGCGTTTTGGGCGCGTAACGGCGCTGTAGAGAGCGGGAGCTGACTTTGACAGGCTGTTAAACTCAGGAGCAATGCGAAGGAAAGGGAAGAAATATTTTTCACGGCACACATCCAATATTAAATAGATTTAATCCATATTTTATCAAAATTTAATTAATTTTGCAAATCAGCCTTTGACACTATTCATCTGTTTTGCGGCGCAGCAGCAACACGGGCCAGGCTGAAGAAATAGCGACACAGCAACTCAAAAAGGCATAGAGACCAAAAGGGCCTTTGGCTTGACCTGTTTTGACTTCTTGGTGGGCTTGACGCAAAAACAAAATCAGACAAAGTACCAAATCCAAACTCAATACCACACCCACCGGGGTGGAAAAGGCCTCTTTAGTAATGTGGACAGGGGTGGGTGGCTTTTTGTGTTTGGCCGTATACCAAGCAGCGTAAACGAGCGGAATCAAGGTGCTGGTCACAGCCATGAAGAGGTTAAAGCGACGGTCGGAGCGTGATGGGGACCGAAGTTTGGACATCATGAAACCTCCAAAAAAAACTTTAGAATTAAAACAAAATCGTGATTTTGAGACTGTCCACAGTTTAACCTTGTGTTACAAATAAGCCAACTGCATCGACAGGGCTCAGCCCGCTGCATCGACAGGGCTCAGCCCGCTGCTTCGGCCAGCAAATACAGATATGAGATCCAGGCATCCCCGCTGGCTCTTTCCAGGCCCAATTCACAGGTGCGGCTGCTGCAATAAAAGCCCTCAAAATGTCCGGCCTGCACTTCACGGGCTTCTAAAGCAGTGGCTGAGGCTGTCAACTCAGGTACCAGATAGCCCCGATCGCCCGCAAATCCACAACAGCCTGCACTCAGCGGCACTTTTGACTGGGTAACACATGCGCTGACAACCTGTTTTAAAGGGTCTTCCAGTCCCATTTTTTGAATCGAACAAACGGGGTGAACCACCACCGAACGTTGCAAAGGCACTGGTTTAAGCGCTGGCAAGAGCACCTCTTGGCTAAACACCACACTGTCAACGATGCGCAGACGTTGAAAGCGCGCCAGATTATCCGGCGTCAATTGGTCTGAATTGCTCAGCAATTGCCAGGTGCAGGGGCTGTTATCGACGACAATGGGCAGGGTGCCCGCCTTTGAGGCAGTCCACAGGGCTTCAATACTTTTGTTGAGCAGCAGGGCCCCAGCCGCTTGGTAGCCTTTGGAGCCAAAAGGCAGGCCACAGCATTGGTTTTGCTCCAGTACATTCAAGCGAACACCTGATTTTTCAGCCAATTTGAGCAAAACCTCGGGCAAAGCAGGCAAGTTGGCATAGCCCATTTCGCGTGTGATACAACTGGCGTAATAGATCCAGTCTGGTTGCACATGGGTCGGCGGAGTCACAAAAGGTGGGGTCGGAGTAGGCCACTCAGGGGGCCAAGCTGGCCAGTTCAGCCACCGTCCCAAACTCTGTTTTAAAAGCTGGGACTGTAATATCTTGTTGATCCGTTTGGTACCCAAAAATGTGTGGCTGGTTTTTCCAAGTTTCAGACCCAGTCCCAGGGCTTTTTCGAGGGTGCCAAATTGACCCGCCAGGGTTTTGGCCAGTTCTTGGCTGGCTGGGCTGTGGCTTTCGGCGCGCAGGCGTTTGACCAATTGGCCCGTATCGATGCCAACTGGGCAGGCCAAGGCGCAGAGACCATCAGTGGCACAGGTTTCCAAACCCGCATAGCGGTAATCGGCCCTTAATTCGGCCAGGGCTTGGCTGTGTTCGGGTTGTGCTTTTAATCTTGCCATTTCGCGGCGCAGCACAATCCGCTGGCGGGGGGTCAAGCTGAGGTCACGGCTGGGGCAGTTTTTTTCACAAAAACCACATTCAATGCAGCGGTCCACTTCTGTTTCGACCACGGGCAGGGTTTTGAGAGATTTAACATGGGCCAAGGGATCGGCATTGAGGAGCACACCAGGATTGAGCAAATGGGCCGGATCTACCAGGTCTTTGAGCCTGTGCATGATCGCGTAGCCTTCTGGCCCCCACTCGGTTTCCACAAAAGGCGCCATATTTCGGCCAGTGCCATGTTCGGCTTTTAGTCCGCCGCCAAAGCGGCCCACGATCAGATCGACCAAATCTGCCATAAATGCCTGGTAGCGCGTGACCTGATCGGGGTGATTAAACGATTGGGTGATCACAAAATGCAAATTGCCATCGCGGGCATGGCCAAAAATAATGGCCTCGGCGTAGCCATGTTTTAAAAACAATTTTTGCAAGGCTGTGACTGCTTCAGCCAAGTCTTGGGTTTTAACCACCACGTCTTCGATAATCACCGTTGTGCCTTGCGCGCGCACCGCTCCCACAGAGGGAAAGAGCCCTTTACGGATTTTCCAGAGGCGGGCTTGCTCTTGGGGCTTTTCTGTCAAAAGTGCCGGGCGAAGCAGCTCCAGGGCTTGTAGACAGCGCTCAGCGGCGGCGATATCTGCCCGTAAAGAGTCGGGATTTTCGGCTTGGTATTCCACCAAAAGAGCGGCGGCTGTGTCTGGCAATTGCGAGAGCCAATCCAACTCTGTCTGGTTTTCAATGGCCCGCAGCGAGGCCCGATCCATTAATTCCAGGGCCTTTGCGCCACTGGCATTGAGCGGTATAATCGCCGCACAGGCAGCCTGCACCGAGGCAAATACCAGCAGACCGGTGTATTTGTAAGGCAAATCGGGAAGGGTATTTAAAACTGCTTCAGAGATAAAAGCCAAAGTGCCTTCAGAGCCAATCAGGAGATGGCTGAAAATCTCCAGGGGGGTGCTAAAATCCAAAAAGGCGTTGAGGCTATATCCAGTCGTGTTTTTGAGCTGGTATTTCTCGCGAATGCGCTGACTCAGCTCGGGGTTGGCCAAGATTTTCTCCCGCAATTCAAGCAAGCCTTGGGCCAAGGTGGGGCATTCGGCCTCAAAACGCGTGGCTTCACCGGGTTTGCCACTGTCAAAAATGTGCCCCGATGGCAATACAAAGCGAAGGGAATCCAAGCTGTGATAAGCATTGTGGGCCACGCCACAGCACATGCCGCTGGCATTGTTTGCGAGAATGCCCCCCAACATACAGGCATTGATCGAGGCCGGATCAGGGCCAATTTTGCGTTGGTATGGGCGCAGCAGGGCGTTGAGATGTCCTCCCACCACACCGGGTTGGGCTTTGATCTTTTGACCGCCGGTTTGCACTTCTACGCTGCGCCAATGGCGAGAGAGGTCCACCAGCAGGCCCTCAGACACGGCCTGGCCAGAGAGACTGGTGCCCGCTGCCCGAAAGGTCATGGGAATTTGGTATGTTTGGCTAAACGCAAAGAGTTTGGCAATTTCCGCTTCTGAGATGGGCATGGCCACGGCCATGGGCAGCAAATGGTAAAAACTGGCATCCGAGGCCAGGGCCACCCGCGTGCTCAAGTCGGTTTTGACACCATGAGCCAATTCTGAAGCCAGATTTTGCCAAGGTATGCTCATAGCGACTTAATAACCATGTACTCAAGGCACCGTGGTCGTTGATTCAAAGTCACTTTCTCCCCCACGCAGCCCGAGGCCTTTGGACAGGGGATTGCCAAAGCGTAAATGGGCGCCGAGGGTGCCTGCCGTTGCAAAAGGCGCATTCTGGCTCCAAAGTGCCTGATCGAGTTGCACTGAGAGATCGACATAGGGATTGAGACGCCAGGCCAGGCGGGGCTGAATATAAATGGCCGACTGAACCAGAGCATTGCTTTGATTCAGGCCAACCTTGCCATCCAGGCCCAGAGAGAATAAGACCGCTGGATGCAACCAAATGCCAGTCTCTGCAAAGAACAAGAACTGGTCAGCGGGTTTTTCGAGGCTGTTTTTTGCCAACTCGGCTTGTTGTACACGAATGTGTTGGCGGCTATAACCCGTGCGCAGCCGGTATCCGGCCCCAGCTTGCAGATATCCCCATTCTCCCAAGCCATACCCTGCCAAGAGGGCGGCATCGAGATTGAGCTGGCCTTCACCCAGAATCGGCAGACTGTCGAGGCTGTATCCCAGCGGCACAGACAGACCCGTGCGCAGGCTTAAAGCCAGGGGCTCTTTCAAAAATTGGATGTAATTTCCCAGCCAAAGATCGGTAAAACCATTGTGGGTCACCACCCCAGACCGGGGGCTGTCAATCTCAGGACTCACATTGCGGCTTAAGCTGCGCAAGGGAATCTCCAAGGCCAAAGCGGCATTTTCAACGTAACCCAATTCGTAGCGGGTTTTCCAGGCAAATTCAGTTACCGCTGAGGGTTCATCGTTTTGATACAATCCCACCTGGGGCAAGACTTCGATAAAAGAGCTGTTCTTGGGCAATACCCACGCGCTTTCGCTGGCCCAAGCTGGGTGACTTAAAAAAACTGAAAAAAGCCCAAGCGCAAATCTAAAAGTCTGTTTCATTAGATAAACATGTCCAACAATATGCCGCGAATTTCTTGTAGGCGGGCGGCCATTTCGAGGGCTTTCCACTGATTGTTTAAGACCTGGTCGGTCAATTGGGCGAGATTTTCGTCGACTTCTCTTACCAAGGTATAGAGGCGGTTGTGGCGGTCAAAATTGCGCTCAACCGTAAACGACTGCCCTTGGGCCTTGCGGATAAAATTGCGCACGGCTTGGGTGTATTGCACAAGGGAGCGCTCACTGGGATTTTCGAGCAATTCTGTGCCGAGGCTGTCGACCTGTGTCATCAGACTGTCGAGACTTTCTTTGATCTGGGCTGCCCCGGCAGAGAAAACCTGCTGAAAGCCCCCCGCTTTTTCTGAAGCCTGAGAGGATAAACGGCCCGACTGGACTTTTTCTGTGCTGGGGCGGCGTTTGCGCGTGGGGTCGTTTTCAACCTGCATGAATCTTGCACATCTCTCTGTGATTGAATTCTGCCAGTATATCACAGGCTCAGGCTGCCGTTCTGGCCCAGTGAAACGAAATGCCCCTGCCGCACGCCAAAGCCCAACTCAAACCGGAATCATTTTTAAAGAGTACAATAAAGATAGCAAATGGACGCCAAAGCTTTTGAAGTAGAGCTTACCAGTATCCTCTTTTCATCTCCTCCCTATTTTCAATTTTCTTACACCTTTTAACCACATCCTTTCCCTGCTGGGAAAGGCGAGGTGCTGTCACAGAATTCAAGAGGTCAATGATGTCTATTTTCCAAAGGGCAATTTTAACCCATGGGGGTTCAAGTTCCAATCCCATACAAGCCGATGGAACGCTCTCAGCAGCCAGACGTGGCATGAGTCTCATGCAGGCAGGGCAATCGGCCTTGGCTGCGGTGGTACAGGCTGTGTGTGTATTAGAAGACGACCCCCGTTTTAATGCCGGAACGGGTTCTCGCTTACGCGCCGATGGAAAAACCCAACAAATGGATGCATCCTGTATGACCAGCCTGGGGGAATTTGGTGCGGTTGCCTGTATTGAAGCGATTCAAAATCCCATTCTTGTGGCACAAGCTGTGTTGCTCTCTTCCCCCTGTATCTTGCTTGTTGGAAATGGTGCGCAGTATTTTGCGAACGAACACAATATCCCGCTCCTGCCACAGCCCAATGAGGATGTGCCCTGTCCCGCAAATGTAGCGCCCCCAGCCTGTGATACCGTGGGGGCGGTAGCCTTTGATGGGGTTACTTTTGCGGCAGCCCTCAGCTCCGGGGGATTACAGGGTGCGCCCCTCGGTCGGGTGGGAGATGTGCCTCTGCCCGGATGTGGACTTTTTTGTGGGCCCATGGGGGCCGTGGCCTGCACAGGTGACGGCGAGTTTATTGCTTTGAAGCTCTTGGCCAAAGAAGTGTATTCCTGGCTGGAACAGGCCATGCTCCCGGCTGAAGCGGCTGCAAAAGCGCGTTCGCTCTTTGAGCCATCTGTGGATATTGGTTTGATTGTGTTGAGTCAAAATGGCTGTGCGGGTCAATCACGCGACGGAATGGCTTGGTCTGAACTCTGGGAGGCCCAATAATTTATGTCGGTGAAACCTTATTTTCAAGGGCGTTTG
Source organism: Candidatus Sericytochromatia bacterium (assembly GCA_050248915.1). Taxonomy (GTDB): domain Bacteria; phylum Cyanobacteriota; class Sericytochromatia; order UBA7694; family UBA7694. The sequence goes on along the minus strand of JBFWRL010000015.1, from coordinate 40,646 downwards.
ATTGCCATTGGTGGCAATGAAGACAAAGCAGATACCCGTGTGGTCTTAAAGCGGGTGGTTCAAGAAATTGGCAAAAGCAATTATAAAGTTGGGATTATTACCACCGCCAGCGAAGAGCCTGAACAAAGGGGAAAAGAATATCACCAAGTCTTTACGACGTTGGGGGCCGCTCAGATAGAAATTTTAGATATACGCACCCGGACCCAGGCCAATGATAAATTGTTGGTCAAACGCCTCAGTGAGCTGGATTTAATTTTTTTGACAGGCGGAGATCAGCTTCGCTTGACCAGCATTCTGGGTGGGTCCAGAATGCTCGACGCGATTTACCAACGGCTGGCAGCCGGTGCGCTGATTGTGGGCACCAGTGCCGGTGCAGCGGTTTTTTCAGACACCATGATTTATGAGGGGCGCAGTGAAGAGGGGTTGGTTAAGGGCAAAGTGTTAACCACTTCCGGTTTTGGTTTTGTCGAAAATATCGTCTTTGATACCCATTTTATGGCCCGAGGGCGTCTCGGACGTTTGATTCAGATTGTCACCACCAATCCCACCTGTTTTGGTGTCGGCATAGAAGAAGACTCAGGTGTGGTGCTCAAAGGGGATGAAACCCTAGAAGTGATCGGTGCAGGCCAGGTCATCATTGTTGATGGGTGTGATATTGGCCATTCCAACATCATGAGTATTGAGCCAGGAGGGCCCATCGCCATTGAAAATGTCAAAATTCATTCCTTGGTGAAAGGCTATGGCTTTGATTTCAAAAAAAGACGATTTTTGACACCGATTTCTTCAAACCCCGATTTACCTTCACAAACTACAGAAACCAAGGAATCCAAATGATCCAGATTTCAGCATTAAAAGCATTGCGTGGCCCCAATCGACACACCCGCCATCCGGTGATCTTTATGGTCTTGGAGATCCACGAATTTGAAATGTTGCCCTCAGATAAAATTCCGGGATTTGTCGAGCGCTTGCTCGATCTCCTACCCAGCTTAAATGAACATGGTTGTTCTATAGGCGAACCCGGTGGCTTTGTGCAAAGACTCAAACAGGGAACCTGGGCAGGCCATATCATTGAACATCTTGCGATTGAATTGCAGTGTTTGGCTGGCATGGAGTTGGGCTATGGGAAAACCCTCGATACTGAAATCGAAGGGACCTATCTGGTTGTCTTTCGGTATTTGGTCGAATCTGTCGGCTTAAAAGCCGCACAACAAGCCGTTGCACTCTTTGAAGCCGTCGCAGCAGAAAAAACCTTTGACCTCGCGCGGGCCATCTCAGAATTGAAAGTCTTACGCGAAGACAATATGCTGGGTCCGACTACTTGGAGCATCGTAGAAGAGGCCCAATCCAGGGGCATTCCCTGTATCCGACTCAATCAATCCAGCCACATTCAATTGGGCTATGGGGTTTTCCAAAAGCGGATACAGGCGTCAATTACCAGCCAGACCTCTGCCATTGCTGTTGAAACTGCTGATGGCAAAACAGAGGTGAAAAGATACTTGGAAAACGCAGGGATCCCTGTGCCCAAAGGCCAGGTGGTGACCAGTGAATCCGAGGCGCTTAAAGCTTTTGAACAAATTGGCACAGCGGTGGTGGTGAAACCCGATGTGGGAAACCATGGCAATGGCTCAACGATCAATGTCACCCATCCAGATCAATTATTAAAAGCCTTTCAAGAGGCCCAGAGCTATCACCCCGATGTGATCGTCGAAGAATATGTGCACGGCGGAGATTACCGCCTGTTGGTGATCGGGGGTAAATTTGTGGCCGCAGCGACCCGCGAACCTGCCCATGTGGTGGGCAATGGCAAAGATTCTATCCAAGATCTGATCCAAACCGTGAATGCCGATCCCCGTCGGGGCTTTGGTCATGAAAAAGTACTGACCCAAATTGAGATCGATCCAATGACCGAAAGGCTCTTGGCCTTGAAAGGATTGTCCTTGGTGCATTGCCCTGCGGCAGGTGAAAAAGTTTATCTTAAGGCCACCGCCAATCTCAGCCAGGGGGGAACGGCCAGCGATGTGACAGAGGCGGTCAATCCCGAAATTCGCCTAATGGCAGAACGCGCTGCCCAGATTATAGGGCTCGATTGTGTGGGGATTGATGCCTTGGCATTGGACATTTCTCTGCCTTTGCGCCAATCGGGTTTAAAAGTGGTGGAAGTGAATGCCGCTCCGGGTTTTCGTATGCATTTAGAACCCACGTATGGCCAAGCGCGCAATGTGGCCAAACCGCTGGTGGATATGCTATTCCCTCAGGGCTATCAACAGGTGCCTGTCATTGCCATTACGGGCACCAATGGCAAAACCACTACCGCCAAATTGATCACCCACAGTTTAAAATATGCGGGCAAAAAAGTCGGTTTGGCTTGTACCACAGGTATTGCCATCGATGGGAATTTTGTCTTAAGTGGCGATTATTCTGGGCCCGAAGGGGCAGGCATTGTGGTGAGAGAACCCAGTATCGACCACATTGTCTTGGAAGTGGCCCGAGGCGGGATTGTCCGGCGGGGTTTGGGTGTTGATGAAGTGGATGTGGGGGTGCTTTTAAATATAGGCAAAGACCATCTGGGCACAGACTGGATTGAAACCCAAACAGAACTGTCTTTGGTCAAATCCACTGTCATTGAGGTGGTCAAAAAAAATGGCACCTCCGTTTTAAATGCTGATGATCCTATGACGATGTCTGTTTTGGACCGTGCCAGAGGTACCCGGATTTTGTTATCATTGAATCCCAACAATGTCTTGCTCGAAGCGCATATTCAAGCGGGGGGCACTGTGATCACCGTTGAACAACACACGGTGGTTATTCGGCGGCATGGCAGAGATATTCCTGTCTGCACCCTTGAAGAGATTCCGATTACCTTGGGGGGAATTATCGACTTTAATATTGCCAATGCCCTGGCAGCTATAGCCGCTTTACATGGTTTGGGGCTCTCTCTTGAGCAAATTCGCAATGGGGTCTTGACCTTTTATCCTTCCCCCAATCAAAATCCGGGCCGCATGAATCTCTTTGATTTCCAAACATACAAAGTATTGGTGGATTATTGCCACAATCCCGAATCGGCACAGGCCCTGGCCGGGTTATTGCCTCGACTTTCTCATGGCCGCAAGATGGCTCTTTGCCACGGCACAGGCAGCCGAACCGATCAACAAATCCGAGAATATGGCATGGCATTGGCAGGGTTATACGATCAGATACTCTTAACCGACTTTGCGCCCCGAGACAGAGCGGCCGACTTGACCCCCCAACTGGTGCGCGAAGGCCTGCTTCAAGCAGGGTTTCCAGCCCACAAGATAGAAATAGTCCCTGTCTTGAGCGCCATCGATGATCTTTTTGCCAGAGCCGAAAAGGGCGATTTATTGGTGATCAATCCCGATAAATTGGAGCCCATCATGGGTCAAATTATGGAACGCTACCGGCAGATTGTGTGACTGCGCGAAAAAGACCCCTGATTAAGTGGGTTCTGGCAGACGTTCGCGAATGGTGGCCTGGCAATAGGACATCGTGCCAATTTTTAAAGCATTGAGCCGCACATTGGCATTAAATTGTTCCCCCTGACTGGTTTCAAATCGCCAGTCAAAACGCAATTTTTTCCCACTGAGGGTTTCCAGCAATCGCCCACGTGATTCAGTGAGTGAAGTTTGGCCGTCGGGCTGATACAGGGGCGAAATGGCATGCCAGGCCAAACCCAAAAAATCCTGGTGGGCATACCCAAACAAGCTCAGGGCTGCTGGATTGCATTCATGAATGGTTTCGCCCTCAAAAATCAGGATGACATCTTGGGCGTTTTCAAAAATGGAATGAAAATGTGCTTCTCGCTCGATCAATAGCTCAGCCACTTTTTCGAGCTGTTCATGATTTTTATAAAATGCCCGGCTCAATCCCAAGAGCAGGCAAAAGGCAAAAAAAGTAAAACCATAGAGCCACCACTCAGTGTAGTTCATGCTTTGAAATGCCTCATCTGCGTCCATTTCAGTGACAATGCCCAGACCCAGTTCTTTGTCCCAGTGCCATGCCCCAACCACAGGCACCCCGCGATAATCGAGATAGGGTTGCAGCCGTGTGCCTGAACGACCGGCAATTAAATCCGCAGCCATCGGGGTCAGGGCTTGTTTTGCTGGGGGCGTGCGTTGTGGGAACTCAAGTAAATTCACTTCTGGATTGCGGACTTTTAAATGTAAGGCACTGGATTGCCCCGGAGCCAGGATTTGTAAGGATTTTAACTGGCTTTCAAAGCGAGAGGGGGTCAACATGACACCGTGGGGGTCAATCAGGTAAGTTTCTGAACTTTTTCCCCAGAAATCCCCCTGTAAAAGTGAGGGGAAACTGCGTCGGGGATCGAGTTTGAGAAACAAGAATCCCTTCACCTGTGCCTTGAGTGATACGGGTGTAAGCATGGCCAATTGGGGTTCTTCTTGGCCTTTGACCCTGACAAACGTCTCAATTAAGCGACTTTTGCCCTTTAAGGCCTGTTGTTTGGCTTGCATCGAGACAGATTCCCAGGCTTGGCTGGCCTCTGCCCGACTTGAAAACAAGATATGGCCTTGTGAAGAGGCCAAGACAAAATCTGGATAAGGGGTTTGTCGCAACCAGGTTTTTAAGGCCTGCCCAGTGACGGGGGGCGCCTGTTGCAGGGCTTGTGAAATTAAGGGGTGTTTTGCCAATGTTTCTGCCAGCAATTGTTGTTGGCTATACCAGGCCCTTACCCCCCGGGTTTCCGCTTTTAAGACCGCCTCCAGTGCCAGTCTGATTTCTGATTGCAATTGCCGCCGAATGGCTTTTTCAACCCCAAAAGAAGCGAGCATTAACAGAGCCAGGGTTCCGCTGATTAAAGCAAAACTCCAGCTTTGGAAGGTGATCTTTGTCGGCATGAATTGAAACCTCGGTTTGTCCGAATCGGGTCAAGTTAAAAATTTAACCTAATTTTAGATTTTGCCCCGGCTGAAAAAATGGGATCCATGGGCTAAAATAAGAGCAGAATACCAGCTTTTGATCGCTCTTGATGGGCCCTCTGTATCCAAACGCTGCCAGCAGGGTACTTTTGTGCTCATTCAGACTTCTCAGCCGCTATTCTGAGACCAACCTCACTTCAGAATTACTCACAAAGGAGTTTTAAAAAAACGTTGCATGCCTGCTGATTTTAGAGAGAAGGGCGCCAAAAAAAACCAGTATCAGAAAAAGTATCTCTATACTTATTCTTATGAGGGTGAAGAAGAGGGAGAACAAGACTTCCTCGACGATTATACTGAATTTGAAGCAGAGTTTGAACAACCCAGGGGGCGGCGCAGCGCCAAAAAAAGCCCTGTGATTCAGAAGAAGAGAAAACAATCCGCTGACATGTTTTACTGAGCCCAAATACCTTTTGGGGATTTTGGGTTAAATTGATTGCAGGTCTCCCAGTTGCCCTGGGCGGGCCTGCTAAATTTTTTTTTGCCACTTTTTTCTGTGCTTTTTGCAATTTTACAGTCGCATAAAAACTTAAATTGAACCCCAAGATGAGGTTAAGAATGAGGTGCTGCCTGACACAGACAGCCTTCACATGGCGCGTGTTAAAGATCTGTCTAAAGCCTTGACAATACACGCATAGACTGATTAAACTGCTTACCTGCGATCATTCTAAGAGGGTTGGTCTCGCATAGCGCTGAATGCTGGCAGCATTACAATTAAAATCCAATTTTTCATGCCCCCGGAAATACCTGGGTGTGGCATCTTGTTTTTTTTGTGTGCCCCCGTCGCCAAGACGGCATACACCCCCCTCTTATAAGAACCCCAATCATGGGGTCGGTTTCATCCAACGCGGATGCATGAATTTGATAAGGTAGGTATACGATCACCGATGTTTTCAACCGCCGCCCTGGAACGTAAAAAAATCCACAAAGAAGTTTCTGAAAGTTTTAAACAACTTCCCGATCTGATTAAGATTCAGAAAGACTCCTTTAAATGGTTTCTCAAAGAAGGACTGCCAGAAGCCCTGGAATCTTTCTCCCCGATCCAAGACTACAGTGGCCGCTTAGAGCTGCACCTGCTGCCCAATTACGAATTGGAACAACCCCCTTTCTCCGTGCCCGATTGTCGGGCCCGCGACCTGACTTACGCTGCCCATCTCAAAATACCCGTACAGCTTGTCAACAAACAAACGGGCGAGATCAAAGAACAGCGTATTTTTATTGGCGAATTGCCCCTCATGACTGAGCGTGGCACCTTTGTCATCAATGGCGCTGAGCGCGTTGTTGTCAGCCAAATTGTCCGCTCTCCTGGCGTCTACTTTAAACGTGAAGACGCTGAGACAGGTGGCAAAACCCTCTACTCCGCAACCGTGATTCCCAACCGCGGTGCTTGGCTCAAATTTGAGACCGACAACCACGGTCTGATTCACATTCGGGTCGACAAAACCCGCAAAATCTTGGCCACCACCTTTTTACGCGCTTTGGGTTATCAAACCCAGGACATGAAAGAACTCTTCCGTCACCGGGATTTCTTGGAGCGCACCCTCGAAAAAGAAAAAGGCCAAGGCATTGAGACCACCGATCAGGCTCTGATCGAAGTCTACAAAAAACTCCGTCCCGGCGACCCCCCCTCTGCTGAGGGCGGTCAACAGATGATCAAGAGCCGTTTCTTTGATCCCAAGCGCTACGACCTCGGTCGTGTGGGCCGCTACAAGATCAACCAAAAGCTCAAACTCGATGTTTCTGAAGAAATTCGCACCCTCGACAACCGCGATATTGTGGCGATTATCGACTACTTGGTTGGTTTTAACTTCGATATGGGCGATTTGGACGATATCGACCACTTGGGCAATCGCCGCATTCGCTCTGTCGGCGAATTGCTGCAGAACCAGTTCCGCGTCGGTCTGACCCGCATTGAGCGGATTGTGCGTGAGCGCATGACGATTCAAGACATCGACAGCCTGACCCCCCAGAACCTGATCAATGCCAAACCTTTGGTTGCAGCGATCAAAGAGTTCTTTGGTTCGTCTCAGCTCTCTCAGTTTATGGATCAGACCAACCCCCTGGCTGAGCTGACCCATAAACGCCGCCTCAGCGCCCTGGGGCCTGGCGGTTTGAACCGCGAGCGCGCAGGTTTTGCCGTTCGCGATATCCACACCTCTCATTATGGCCGTATCTGCCCGATTGAGACCCCTGAAGGTCCCAACGCGGGTCTGATTAACTCCATGGCGACATTTTCTCAGGTCAATGAGTATGGTTTCCTTGAAACCCCCTACTGGCGCGTGCGCAACGGCCTCTTGACCCGCGAATTGGTGTTTATGACTGCCGACAAAGAAGACAACCACTATATCGCCCCGGGAGACCTGGGTTTTGAAGACGTGGAAGTGACCCGCGATGGCGAAAAAGTCATGGAACGCCGTTTCCAATTGCCCCGCGTGCCTGTGCGCTTCAAAGGCGACTTCTTTGAAGTTGACCCGACCGAAGTCGAATTTGTGGGCGTGTCTCCCGTGCAAATTGTCTCGGTTGCCACCTCGATTATTCCCTTCTTGGAGCACGATGACGCGAACCGCGCGCTGATGGGTTCCAACATGCAACGCCAGTCTGTACCCCTGGTCAAACCTGAGCGGCCCCTGGTCGGAACAGGTCTGGAAAAACGGGTGGCTTTTGACTCTGGCAGCTTGGTTTTGGCCGAAGAAGAGGGTGAAGTGGTGTTTGTCTCTGCCGACAAAGTGCGTGTCAAAACCACCAAAGGTGATATCAGACAATACGATTTGCTCAAATTCTACCGCTCCAACCAAGACACCTGTATCAACCAAAAACCTGCGGTGGTACAGGGCCAAAAAGTCAAAGTTGGGGATCTGATCGCCGACGGTGCCTCGACCCAAATGGGTGAGCTGGCACTGGGCCGCAATATTCTCGTGGCCTTTATGCCCTGGGAAGGCTATAACTTTGAAGACGCGATTTTGATCAGTCAGCGTTTGGTCAAAGATGACGTCTTTACCTCGATTCACATTGAAAAATATGAAACCGAAGCCCGCACCACCAAACTCGGTGCCGAAGAAATCACCCGCGATATTCCCAACGTTGGCGAAGACGCTCTGCGCGATCTCGACGAAGACGGCATTATTCGCGTCGGTGCAGAAATCGAACCCGGAGATATCCTGGTCGGCAAAGTCACCCCCAAAGGGGAGTCTGAGCACCCGCCCGAAGAGAAATTGCTGCGTGCGATTTTCGGCGAAAAAGCCCGCGATGTGCGCGACACCTCTCTGCGTGTGCCCCACGGTGAAAAAGGCCGCGTCGTCGACGTCAAAGTCTTCAGCCGCGAAAACGGCGACGAACTGCCCCCCGGTGTGAACAAAGTGGTGCGCGTTTATATTGCCCAGAAACGCAAAATCTCCGTCGGTGATAAAATGGCAGGCCGTCACGGCAACAAAGGGATCATCTCCCGCGTGCTGCCCGTCGAAGATATGCCTTTCTTGCCCAATGGCACCCCGGTTGACATTGTGCTCAATCCCCTGGGTGTACCTGGCCGTATGAACGTGGGTCAAATCTATGAGTACCTCATGGGTCTGGCAGCCGCTTTCAACGAAGAAATGGTGGAAATCACCCCCTTCGATGAAATGTTCGGTGCCATGGCTTCTCAGCAATTGGTTGAAAATGAGCTGAATGCTGCCCGTGAACGCCAGATGAAGATTCAGGTCTCGGAGATGTTGCAGCGCGCTGAAGATCGGGGCGACGAGCTGACTGAAGCTGAAGCAATGGAGCAGGCCACCAAAGATTGGGAATGGCTGAGCGACACTGGCAAAATCACCCTGTATGATGGCCGCTCCGGTGAAGCCTTCTTGCAAAAAGTCGGTGTAGGCAATTTTTACATGATGAAACTCGTCCACTTGGTGGATGACAAAATCCATGCCCGCTCCACGGGACCTTACTCCCTTGTTACCCAGCAGCCCCTCGGCGGGAAAGCCCAATTTGGGGGCCAGCGTTTTGGGGAAATGGAAGTTTGGGGTCTGGAAGCCTATGGTGCCGCTTATACCCTGCAAGAAATGCTGACCATCAAGTCCGATGACGTGATGGGCCGCGCAGCTGCCTACGAATCGATTGTCAAAGGCAAAAATATCCAAAAACCGGGCATTCCCGAATCCTTCAAGGTATTGATTCGCGAATTGCAAAGTCTGGGCCTCGATATCCAAATTCTCCACATTGGCGATGATGGAACCGAAACCGAAGTCGAACTGTTTGAAGACAGTCTGACCCAGTACAAAGAGCGGCTGAAAGAACAGCTCTCCAAGACCTCGCTGCTTGAACCCACGGAACTCAGCAGCTAAACAGTGCCAATTTACTTTGGTACGTCTTTGAAAAAAATGAGAAATTGTAGGTAAGATAACTGTGATTAAGAGCGAACCTCTGATTTACCCTCAAGGTCAACAGCCCAGCGATGAAGGAGATGCCTTCGATTGTATTAAAATCGGAATTGCCTCTCCCCAGCGCATTCTGAGCTGGTCCCGTGGTGAGGTCACCAAGCCCGAAACGATCAACTACCGCACCCTCAAACCCGAAATGGGAGGTCTGTTTTGCGAACGCATTTTTGGACCCTCCCGCGACTGGGAGTGCTATTGCCAAAAGTACAAACGTGTCCGCCACCGCGGCATTATCTGCGAACGCTGCGGCGTTGAAGTCACTGAGTCCAAAGTGCGCCGTCATCGCATGGGACATATCAAACTGGCTGCCCCCGTGGTCCATATTTGGTACCTCAAAGGCATCCCCAGCTACCTGAGTCTGCTGCTGGATATTCCCCTGCGCAGCTTGGAAGATGTGACCTATTACAACGCGTATATTGTGCTCAAAGACGAAACCCTGGTGCGTGAGAGCACAGCCGCCGAAAAAGTCATTCTCGAAGCCGCTGCGGCTGAAGAGGCTGATGAAGATGGCGTTGCTGCTCCCGCCAAAGAAGAGACCCCCGAACCGGGCACCCTCTTCCTGAAAAAGGGCCAATTGCTCTCTGAAGACAAATACGATCAGCTCTGCCGCATTTACGGTGATGAGAGTTTTGAAGCTGAAATGGGTGCCCCGGCGATCAAACGCTTGCTGGGTGAACTCGACCTCAAAACCATTTCCGAAGAAATCTGGCACGAGCTGCGTGAAAACAAACCCACCGGCCAAAAGAAGATCAAATTGATCAAGCGCCTGCGCGTGATTGAAAACTTCTTGAATTCCGGTTCACACCCCACCTGGATGGTGCTGGATGTGATTCCCGTGATTCCACCCGATTTGCGCCCGATGGTCCAACTTGACGGTGGCCGCTTTGCGACCTCCGATTTGAACGACCTCTATCGCCGTGTGATCAACCGCAACAACCGTCTCAACCGCCTGCTTGAGATGGAAGCGCCGGATATTATCATCCGCAACGAAAAGCGCATGTTGCAAGAAGCCGTTGATGCCTTGTTTGACAATGGCCGCCGGGGCCGCACGGTGGTGGGCCCCAATAACCGCGCTCTTAAGTCTCTCAGCGATATCGTTGAAGGTAAACAGGGCCGTTTCCGTCAGAACCTGCTCGGCAAACGTGTTGACTATTCTGGCCGTTCCGTTATTGTGGTGGGTCCTTCGTTGAAGTTGAACCAATGTGGTTTGCCCAAAGAGATGGCTCTGGAGCTGTTTAAGCCCTTTGTTATGAACAAATTGGTCGAACGCGGCGTGGTTCAGAATATCAAATCGGCCAAAAAGCTGATTGAGCGCCAAGACACTTACGTTTGGGACATTCTCGAAGAGGTGATCAAAGGCCACCCCGTGTTGCTCAACCGCGCCCCTACCCTGCACCGTCTCGGCATTCAAGCCTTTGAACCGATTCTGGTTGAAGGTCGCGCGATCCAATTGCACCCACTGGTGTGTACCGCTTTCAACGCCGACTTTGACGGTGACCAAATGGCTGTTCACGTCCCGCTTTCAATCGAAGCGCAGACCGAAGCCCGTTTGTTGATGATGGCCACCAACAATATCCTCTTGCCCGCCACAGGTAAGGCGATTGTCAGTCCTTCACAGGATATGGTTATCGGCTGTTATTATGTGACGATCGACAATCCCGAGGCCGACAAAGACGACTCAACCCTGATTGGCAATGGCAAGGTTTTCAGCTCCTCTGACGAGATGCTGGCTGCATACCAGGCCGGCCAAGTGGATATCCACGCCAAAGTCTTGGTGCGCTTCCCTGTGCCCCGTCTCGATCTGGATGAACCCGTGATGGTGCATCTGCATACCACGGTTCAGCTCGATGAAAAAGATCAGCCCAAACGCGACAAACAGGGTCGGATTTTGGTCAAATTTGCAGGCATTCCCCTGGGTGATTTGGAAGAATCAGGCGAAGTGAAGATGAGTGACCAGGTGTATATCCGCACCACGCCGGGTCGTCTGTTGCTCAATCAACTCTTCCCCAAAGAAGTGCCTTACCAGAATTATTCCTTTGGCAAAGAGCAGCTTTCTGACTTGATTGAAAGCTGCTACAAAGTCTACGGCAATGAGCGCAGCGCTGAATTGGCGAACAACCTTAAAGATGCTGGCTTTCACTATGCCACCAAAGCCGGTGTTTCGATTGCGATTTGTGACTTGGTTGTCAACAAACGCAAACCCGAAATTCTCAAAGCGGCTGAAGACATTATCACCGAGGCCGAACGCCTGTTCCACCGCGGTCAGATCACCGAAACGGAGCGCTATACCCGGGTAATCAATACCTGGCACGAAGCTTCGGAATCCCTGACCAAGTTGATCGACAAAAACGATCCCGAGAACAAGCTCAACTCTGTGTACATGATGGCTTTCTCCGGCGCCCGCGGTAATATCTCCCAGGTTCGTCAGTTGATCGGGATGCGCGGACTGATGTCTGATCCTTCTGGTCGGATTATCGATATGGCGATCAAGTCCAACTTTAAAGAGGGCTTGAACGTGACCGAGTATGTGCTCTCCTCTTACGGGGCCCGTAAAGGGATTGTTGATACCGCCTTGCGCACCGCTGACTCCGGCTATCTTACCCGCCGTCTGGCAGACGTGGCCCAAGATGTGATCATTCTCGACGAAGATTGTGGCACGATGAATTATTTCCGCCTCTGTGATATCAAAGAGGGTGAAAATCTTCACCTGAAATTGATTGACCGCTTGGTGGGCCGTGCTTCTGCCCGCGATATTGTCAGCGATGCTGGCAAAGTGATCGTTCATCGCAATGAGGTGATCTCACCTGACAAACTCGACGATATCCATGATTGGATTGTGGCGCGCCCCGAAGCTGAGCAATTTATCGACGTGCGTTCGCCGATGGGTTGCGAAAGCCACTTCGGCGTTTGCCGCCTCTGTTATGGCTGGTCGCTGACCAACCAACGCGTCGTAGATCGCGGTGAGCCGATCGGGATTATTGCCGCGCAGTCAATTGGGGAGCCCGGTACCCAGCTGACCATGCGTACCTTCCACACAGGGGGGGTATTTGAAGGGGCTTCTGCTGAGAAGATCTATCCTGGCAAAGGCGTCAAAGGCAAAATTTCTTACAATGCGTCTGAGATGATCACCCAGGATATTCGTACCCAAGCAGGGGACAATCTCAAGGTCTTGGAAAAAGAGTTTGAAATCACCTTGTCTCCCGGTGGCCGCAAAAAAGACAAAAAAATCTTGATTATGCCCGGCTTTGCCATTCGTGCCAAAGACGGGGATGAAGTGGATGAATCGTCTGTCTTGGCCATTGCTGTCCGCGAGTCTGGCAAGTTTGGCCGCTCATCCATTGAGCGCAAACAGAAAGAAGTGGTCGGTGGTGTCAGCGGTAAAATCGTTTACGATGGTATTCTCTATGAGCAACGCCGCAACCGCGCCAAACAACAGGACGAAACCATTGTCACCAGCAAAGAGGGTTTGGTCTGGATTTACAGCGGCGACGTGTATTCTATGCCCCCCAAATGCGAAGTCCGCGTCAAAGATGGCGATGTGCTCAAATTTGGCGATACCATTGCCAGCATTGGCACTTCAACCGAGTACGGTGGCCGTGTTTCGCTGATTGAAAACGAAGATGGTACCAAAAACCTCTCGATAATCACCGCTGAATTGCAGCTCGAAGGGGCGATCGTGGACAAAACCCGTCCCGAAACCACCCTGACCTTCCTCGACGAAGATCTTTCGGTGCGCAATTTTGAACTCTTTGTCGAAAATGGCACCCGCTTGGAAAACAACCAGGTGATTGCCAAGGCCTTTGAAAGCCGCTACAAAGTGGAGCGCAACGGCATTGTGCACTATGTGCACGAAGTCAACGAAAAAGAGCCGATTGCCAAAGAAGTCGAAGTGCTGCTGCTTTTTGAAGAGAGCTTCAGTCTCAAAGACAAAACCCTTTTCTTGGAAGAAAGCGCCACTGTGGCTGCGGGTACCGAGTTAATGGAAGGCGAAAAAGTCGAAGAAGCTGGGTTCGTCTATTACGAGCCCGATACCTCACAGGAATTGCTCTTCTATCCTGGGGCTGTGGCCTATCGCTTTACCGATGGCTCTGAAATCCTGGTCGAAGAAAATGCCAGCATTCGCAATGGCAAGCTCTTGGGCAAACGCCTCGACCCCGATAGTGGTGAGATGACCGAAGTCCACAGTGAAATTGACGGTTTCATTCAAATGATTCCCGTCGATGAAGCTGAAACTTTGATTGTGATTCGGCCCTTCAAGAAGTACAAGATCAAACCCGGTGAGAATTTCTTCCATGTGCGCACCGAGTCCGAGAACATCGGCCTCGACACCGTCACCCGTCTGCTGCACCGCCAAGGCGACCGCGTCAAAGCGGGTTCTCCGCTGAGCCGGATTGAGCTGCAGTTCAAATTGCTGGGTTCACTGGTCACCCTCGGTGGCCGTGTCAATCTGCTTCCTCACCCCGATCAGGAAGACACCTTCTTCCTGAATCTGTCTTCGACCGAAGCGCTCTCTGGCCAAAAAGGCACCTTGCGTGGCACCTTCTCACCCGAGTACCAAGAGATCGACATCTATATCGATCCCCTGGTCAAAGATGGCGAAATGGTCAAAGCCCGTCACAAAGTGGCTTCTACCGAGTACCGTGTTAAATCGGATGGCACCATCCACGTCTACGAAGATTCCAATACCGGCGTCTTCCGCATGATGTTGCTGACCAGCGAACACGAGAAAGTGTATGCCGGCGTGAGCAAACCCCTGGTCAAAGAGGGCGACAAACTCTTTGAAGGCGATTTGATCGCTGAAGGTTTGCCATCCCTTGAAACGGGTGTTGTCACCAAAGTGGACAAAAACGGGGTTGTGGTTCGCCGCGCTCGTCCTTACTTGGTCAGCCAGGGTTCTCACTTGGTGGTTACCGACCAGAGCATGGTCCGTCAGGGTGAAGTGATTGCGATTCTGACCTACGAGCAGATGAAAACCGGGGATATTATCCAGGGTCTGCCGCGTGTTGAAGAATTGCTTGAAACCCGCAAACCCAAAGAAACAGCCATTCTCTCAGAGTTTGAAGGGGAAGTCCTCGACGTCATTCGTGACGACGACAAAACCACCATTAAAATTCGGGGTGTTAAAATGGGCTTGGAGCATGAGCAAGAGTACACCATCGAGGTGCCGTATACGGCTTCTGCGATTGTTGTCAACGGCCAAAAGATCACCCGTGGCTTGCGCCTCACCAGTGGCTCTGTCAATCCGCATGAATTGCTCAAAATCCAAGATGTGGCCGCAGCACAGCGCTACCTCGTGGATGGTGTCCAGATGGTTTACCGCTCACAGGGCGTAAAAATCAATGACCGCCACATTGAAGTGATTGTGCGTCAGATGACCCGCAAATGCCGAATTGAAAATCCCGGTGAGACCACCTTCCTGCCAGGCGAAATCGTCAGCGAAACCCGCATCCAGCAGGAGAAAAAGCGCGTGGCAGAAATTGGTTTAGAGACCGAATCCTTTGAGTACACCCCGATTCTGTTGGGGATTACCAAAGCTTCACTCAATACCGAGAGCTTTATCTCTGCCGCATCGTTCCAAGAGACCACCCGTGTTTTGACCGAAGCGGCTGTCGAAGGCAAACGCGACTGGTTGCGCGGTCTCAAAGAGAACGTGATCATCGGGCGTTTGATCCCCGCTGGTACCGGCATGCGCTCCAAAGCAATGCGCGACGAATTGCTTAAAAAACAGCAATTTGTGGCCGACAATACGGCTGCAGCAGAAGCTGCCGCTGCTTTGGTCTACGCTGAGGCTGCGGAAGCCAAAGCCGCTGCCAAACGGGATGCCTAAGATGGGGAAATCCCCTCTCCGGCGGCTCTTGGGAGTCGCCGGGGTGTTTCTAAGCCTGCAGGCCGCCACATTGGCGGCCTGGGCTGAGACCATCCCCCACAAAGCCCCCAATCCGGCACTGTGGGGTTATTCGGGTCTGTTTAATGTGCCCACCGCAGAGGTGATGGCAGACGGCTCTTATGTCGCCTCATTGCGCTATTTTCCCCTCAATTCGGGACTGTCACTTTCCGCGACAGTCAGCCTGTTTGAGAATCTCGAAGCAGGTCTGGTCTTTGGAGCCCCTCCTGCCAATGGCTTTGCCTCTATGGCGGGCAGTTTAAAATACAGGCTGATTGATCAGGCCAAAGGGCTGCCTGTTTCTTTGGCTGTTGGGGCAACGCTCCTGGGGGCAGATCCCGTTGGCAGTTATTTGCCCGGCAACAGTCTCTTTTTAACCCTTTCCCATTCCCTTTTTCTGCCCTACGAAAAAAAGACCTATCACGTCGCCAATTTTCATGCCGGTTTTATGGGCGGACTGACCGGGGCCCGTTTGGTGGGTGGTTTAGAAATTCCCGTTTTGGACTATGGCCGCATCAAAATGGAGTATCTGGGTTCATTGAATGATCTCAGCACGCCGGCCTTTAACCTGGGCCTGAATTTTACCCCGCTGCCTTTTTTACATGTCGACATGGCCCTGATGCAGGTGCCCGGCCGCACTTTTTGGGACCGCGACTTTATTCTGGGAGTCGGTTATAGCGGGAATTTTGGTTTTAAAACGCCCGAACCCTCCCCCACTGCAACACCCAGTCCAGTCTCAACACCCGTCCCAACGCCGACACCCTTGCCCGCTTCAACGGCCACGCCTGCTTCTCGGGTCGAGGTCCAGGCCCCGGGTACGACCCGTGGCAGTTTTCGTTTGCGTGTGATCGATAAACACAGTCAAAATGTTCTGAGTGGCGCCGACATCCGCTTATCCAGTCCCGATTTGGTCTTGCGAGTCAATGCCCAAACCGACCCCATGGGGGAAGCTGTTTATCTCAATGTGCCAACGGGGGCCTACGAAGCTGAAGTGGCCAAAGAGGGCTGGTATTCTGAGTCGCGGTTTATTTCAATTCAAGACAAACGCGAAACTTTTATCGAGATTACACTTGCCAAGCGCATGGGCCGGATTTCAGGCCGGGTGGTCTTCCCCAATGGCAACCCTGTCAGCGATCAAGGCGCACAACTCGAATTGACCGACAACCGGGGCAATATGGTCAAACAAGTCATGGCCGAAGCCAATGGCAGCTATCTCTTTGCTGAAATAGTTCCCGGCAATTATACCTTGACCCTGCTGTACCAAGGCAAAATTGTCACGCGCAAAACTGTCGAGGTTTTGCCAGCCAATACCCTGGCCCAGGAATTCACGGTTGAGCCCCCCCAAGCGAGGCCGTCCCCGGCGGCGCCCACGCCGTCGCCGGCGGCGCAACCCTCGCCGGCTGCAAGTCCTACCCCAATTGCCACGGCCCCCCCTTTCAACAACGCCCAAGTCTCGGCCCTGATCGAAGGCCAGGTCAAAGATGACAAAGGCCAAATTTTGACGGGCGTTCGACTCAAACTCGAAAACGATGATCTGATGGTGATTACCCTGAGTGGGGCTGAGGGCCAATACAGTTTTCGCGAAATCCCCAAAGGCACCTATCGTCTTTCCCTCAACAAGCAAGGCTTTAAGACCCGCGTCTTTCAGATCACCATTACCCGGACTGAGAGCCTGACCCACAATTTTGAAATGAGCAAGGAATAATCTGTGCCCGAAAGCTTAAAAAGCGGCTTTGTCAGTCTGGTTGGCCGCCCCAATGTGGGAAAATCGACCCTGTTGAACCATTTGATTGGCGAAAAAGTCGCCATTGTCTCTAAGCGCCCACAAACCACCCGCTCTTGTCTGCGTGGGATTTTGACCGAGCCCGATCGGGGCCAAATCATCTTTGTCGATACCCCAGGCATCCACAAGCCCAAACATCTCATGGCCCGCAATATGATCGACCAGGCCCTGCATGTCTTGGATGAAGTCGATTTTCACCTCTTTCTCGTCGATGCCACCGAAGCCCCTGGCCCCGGTGACAAGTTTATTTCCGATCTGCTGTCCCAGAAAGCCCCCAAAACCTTTTTATTGCTCAACAAAGTCGATAAATTGCCCAAGGCCCAACGTGAGCAATTTCTCAAATCTTATACCGATCTCGGGCATTTTAAACGGGTCTTTCAGATCTCAGCCAAACACTCCGATGGCCTGCCCGAGGTTTTGAGTGCACTCTACAAAGAATTGCCTGTGGGTGTGCCCCTTTACCCCAATGACGAATACACCGACCAGAGTGAGCGGGTGATGGTGGCAGAGTTGGTGCGTGAACAGGTTTTTCGCCAAACCGGTGACGAAATTCCCCATGCCGCCTCGGTCTATGTGGAGCAGTTTAAACACCGCACTGCGGATTTGATCTATATCTCTGCTGTGATTGTGGTTGAACGGGACTCTCAAAAGCGCATGGTGATTGGCAAACAGGGCCAGAAATTAAAAGAAATTGGCGAAGCCGCCCGCATGACCATCTCCGCATTTTTGGGGACACAAATTTTTCTCGAACTCTTTGTCAAAGTGATGCCCCATTGGCGCAATGAACGGCGCCGCCTGCTGGAATTGGGCTATTCTGTTGAAAAAGAAAAAAAGTAGTTCAAGATAAGCTTCCATTTTCACGTGGGCCCCATGCTATAATTGCCTCAAATGAAACAAATTAAACTTTTTTTCACCACTGTGGTCTGTGCATCGCTCTGCGCGCTGAGTACAGCTGCGCTTGCGGCAGACGAATTTGTGACTGTAACGTTTCGACCTGAGGTCAAAAAGCCCTTTATTGAGACCCTGAGCAAGACCTTTAAAACGACCCCGCAACAGATCGGCCCACAGGTCTGGAAATTCAAAGTGCCCCCTTTGCGCACCCGTGGTCAATACGCTGAGCTTTTTGCCAGTTTGGCCTATGTCACAGATACCGACCCGGTTCCAGCTTATGTTGTGGCTGACCATATCAACCCACAGGCTGTCAATATTCAGCCCTTTAATCCAGGAACCCCTGTCAAAAGCACAGATTACCTGCCCAATGAATTTTTGGTTAAGTTTAAAGCCAATGCCACCCCCGATGATATTCGCTTTATTAACAGCCACCATGGTGTGAGTCAATTGAGCGTGATTTCTGGCATCAAAGTGCACCGCTTGCGGCTGCCCCAAAACCTTTCCGTCGAAGAAGCGGTCAAGCTCTATGGTCAGAGTCCTTTGGTGGAATACGCAGAGCCCAATTACCGCATGAAAATTCCCACCCCTGTCACTTCGGGCGCCCCTTCGGCTAACGCTCAGGGAGCGCCTTCTCCTGGCCCCTCTTCCTCTCCAGCCTCGGGCAATGCAACCAATCAGAATCAGATTCCCAATGGCACGGCGATCATCACCAATATTCCCCTTGATGGCGGGAACCAGATCATTGTGGATTTCCGCCCAGATACACGCCCAGAGACTCTGGCTTTGTTTCACCAGATCTATGGCACCCGCGAAGTTGAAAAACGCTCTTTTTACTCTTACCGCCTGCAACTGCCACAAAGTATGAATGCCAATAAAGCAGTCAGGATATTGATGCTCCACCCTGCCGTGATACATGTTCAAAGGCTCTACTCCTAAGTTTTTTTATGCACTGGGTCTGACCGTGTTGAGCGCCTGTTCGAGCGTTTCATTGAACGGGTCACTTCCCCTGCAAGATTTCTCTGCAGCCACTGCGCCGATGCCTTTGGCTGGAATCGATCTGGCACATAGCCGGGATATTCTGCTCCGCTTACGCGACAAGGCTGCTGATTTAAACCAGGTTTTGCCACAAAATGTCAAAATTGAAGATGCCCGCTTAATTTCCAAAGACCAGGGCATTTATCTGTTGCGCATCCCTGCGCGCACCTCTCTGATGCAGTCGCTGTCTCAGCTCGAAAAAAGCAACTCAGTGGCATATGCAGAACCCAATCCCAGCTTTAAGTTGCCTGGATTTCAAACCATGCAAGTCCCGCCGATCGTGCGCCCCAATGATCCCAATTATGGCTTGCAGTGGAATATGAAAAGCAGCGGGATAGATCAGGCCTGGACCTTAAGCACGGGCAATAAAAATCTCAAAATCGCCGTGATTGATTCAGGGGTTGACCCCAATCACCCTGATTTAATCGAACATTTGGAAAAATTTGAAGATATCTGGAACGAAGAAAAAGGCCCCGATGTCTATCGCAATCCCCTTTCGGGTCTGACTAAAAACTATGGTGGGATGGATGGCAATGGCCATGGAACCCATGTTATTGGCGTAATTGCGGCACAAATGAATAACCAAATTGGTGTTGCGGGTGTCAGCGGCGAAGGGGTGCGCATTGTGCCGATCAAAGCCACAGATTATGCAGGTAATACCGATGCCGCTGTCTTAACAGCCGCCTTTCAAAGGGCCATTGATCGCAATGTGCGTGTGATCAATATCAGCATCGGTGGACCTGCCAATAAAAGTACCCAAGCACTGGTGGATGTCATTGAATTGGCTTTGCAAAAAAATATTTCGATTGTCTCAGCCACGGGCAATGAAAGTGCGCGCTTGGTGGGCACGATTTCTCCCATTACAGTCCCTGCTGCTTATCCGGGGGTCATCGCCGTTGGCGCACATACCCAATTCGATAAAGTCGCCAGTTATTCTAATGGCGGCCCCGAAATTGACTTGGTGGCACCTGGGGGAGGGGGCCAAAGTGCCACCGCCGCAGAAGGCCAACAGATTTGGTCGACTTGGCCCTCGTATCCCACATATGAGTATTACCAAAAACGGGTCACCAGTACCTATTATGCGGCCACATCGGGTACCTCGATGGCCTGCCCCCATGTCACCGGGGTTGTGGCTCTCATGTTGAGCCGTGAACCCAATTTGACCCCCGCCCAAATTCGCAGCCGCTTGGTTGCCACAGCCGACGATCTGGACGCACGGGGCTTTGACCAAGCCAGTGGCTACGGCAAACTCAACGCCCTGCGGGCGCTAAAATGGACTGAGCACAATGCCAAAGATTAACGTCAATTCACCCTTTCCATCTTCTTTTCCAGGCTTATTCATGCTGAGTCTTGTGCTTTGCCTGAGTGGCTGCCCTGTTGAGCCAGAACCCTGTTCAGCTCCCGGAACTGCCTGTCCCGGTCCCTCACCGACTGCTTCACCTGCAATTACAGGTGAAGTAATTCCAGCCCCCACCACCAATGTTCAGTTGTTAATCACTGATGCCAATGTCAAAAATGTCAGTGGGGCCACTGTCGAAATCAGTGCTGCCTCAATTTCGAGTAAAACAGCCACCACCGATGGCAATGGTGTGGTGAGTTTTCTGCAATTGCGCCTCGATGCTGACTACACCATTCGCGTTCAGGCCGCCGGATATGTAGACACTGTGCGCACGGTCAATTTCAGCAGTTTACCTCCCGTGGGGGGGGATCAGGCTCATTTTGTTGCGATCAAACTTGATGCCAAAATTTCAACCCTGACAGGCAAGGTGACCGATAGCGCAGGCCAGGCTTTGCCTGCGGCCGTGATCTTTGATAGCAAACAGAGCACCCTGAGTGATGCCAATGGCAATTTTAGTCTGAGTTATTCAGCCGCAACGCAATTGCGGCTGAGCATTTCCAAACAGGGTTTTCTCAATCAGGTCAAAAGTCAAGCCGTATTGCCCAATCAGGATGTTCAATTGGGATCCATTGCCTTGGCATCAAAGAACAGGCCGATTCAAGTCAGTTTTGATACCAGCAAAGCGCCGTTTGGCCTGAGCGGAGAAGCCGCTTTGGCCAGAATGTCGGCCTTTCAAGCTGAAGTGGTCAAAGCCGGTTTTGTGCTCAAACCCTTGGGTGAAAATTTAGACAATCTCACTGAGACAGATATCTTGGTTTTGACGAGTCCCAATAAACCTTTTTCAGCAGAAGAAATAGGTGCGATTCAGGCCTTTGTCCTCAATGGTGGCAAAGTGGTTATTTTTGGAGAATGGGCTGGATTTGGTGGGTTTAATGCCACTGCCACAAACCTAATGCTCAAGCCCTTTGGCGTGGGTTTTGGGGCAGACACGCTGCGAGAAAACAATTCAGGTTTGCTCAGCTTTAGCAGTTTTCCAGCGCATCCCATTACGCAAAACCTCAAACAGGTAAATATGTACCAGAGCGGCAGTGTTCTGAGCACGGGTTCGACCAACGCCACTGTTTTATTGCGCAGTGGTCTGGGCTCATTCCGAATTGCCAGTAATGATGGTACCTTTGGCACGGTTCTGACCAGCACCTATGGCTCAGGCAAACTGGTCCTGGTGGGTGACAGTTCTTGCTTTAGCAACGACGATGCCAACGGCAATGGTGTCCCTGATCTCAATGAAGGTGATAATTTGAAGTTGGGAATCCAGATTTTAAACTGGTAAACTCCCTTGATAATACATACCTGAAAAGGCGTCATCAGCGACTTTTTCAAGTTTAATCTCTGCTGCTTCTGCCAATAATTTGGCTTTGATCTCCCCTTGCATCGCGGACATCTGTTCTACACTCAAAACCCCGGCCTGTTGGAGCTGGGTTTCAAACTTGTGTAAGGGATCCGCGGCTTTGACACCCTCTAAAATTTGACCCGATGGATTGCTCGAAGAGGAGTGATGTCGCCCTCGCTCGGTGCGCAATTCCAGCAAATAGGGCTTGCCAGTTGTGCGAATAAAATCAAAGGCAACTTGAGCAGCGTGCCAAACTGAGGTGACATCACTGCCATCGACGATTTCCCAGCCTGGTTTGGGGCTGGGGCTCATTAAAACAGCTTCAGGCAAAGTGGGGCTGTAGCTGGCGACATATTGTTTGAGATGGGGGTCACTGGGACGTGATGAAGTGGCTATTTGACAACTGAGACCCCACGCGCTCTGACAGGGGGCAGCGGAACCCTGGCTATAGGGGGTGTGAATGCCCGCACCATTATTGCTAATCACCACTAAAACGGGCAATTCTCGCAGGGTTATTTCCTGTAACATGACCCAATAATCCGCTTCTGCACACATGGCGTCCCCCAAATGGACCAAGGTTAACACGGGGCTTTGGGCATGCATTTTTTGAATCAGGGCTGAGGCAAACCCTTTGCCTGCTTCAACTGTGACGCAGGACGACACAGGGATGATATTCAAATCGGGTTCACAAAAATGATTGACCATCTGTCGGCCTTTGGAAAAGGGGTCTTGCTCAGACATTGCCGCTTGACGCATAAAAGAGGCAGGTTCAACACCCATCCCTACCAAAATCGGCAGGGAACGGTAATAGGCAGACAGAACGTCATAATTAACGCCCATCCCTACTTTCATGGCCATCCCCAACATGACCAGGGGCTCTTCAAACGTCGAACCGATATAAAAGGGATTACCGAGAATCCGGGTTTGCGCCAAAATATCGTCCAGACTGCGGCAGAGCAGCATTTTTTCATAAATTCTGACCAGGGTCGGGGAATCTGCAAACATAGCGGTCCTCTCTTGGGCCTTCTCTTTTGACGTCTCTTCGTTTCAGTCTAACATTCTGACCCAAAGTTGCACACTGCATGTCGCATTGCAGAAATATAGATAACTTTTTTGTGACAGGGGTTTAAATATTATGCAAAAACGATTATAATAAAACTTAATTATGGGTTGTCCATCACAATTTACCAACACATCGAAAGATTGATGCTCTATGCCAACGCTATTTGTTTCCAATTTGCCTCCTGAAACCACCCCTGCTGAACTTGAAAAAATATTTTCCCGTCATGGGCAGGTGGTCCAAGCCCAGGTGGCTGTCAGTCAAAAAACCGGCCAAATTCAAAATTTTGGTGTGGTCGAGATGTCAGAATCTGATGCCCAATGGGCCTGTGAGACCCTGCATCGTTCCTGGTATAAAAATAACTGTATCGAAGTCCAATATTCACGCGCTCCCTTTGTGAGCAGCCGTGCCAGCAAAGAACGCGAACAAACCCGTGACAGAGGACAAGACAGAAGCCGAGACAATCGTGGGAATGATCCCCGTTTAAAAAGCCGCGAAGTTTATTTGGTTTCTGGATTTTGAATTTGCCAAAATTATGAATGAAAAAAGGCCCGCAATCTGCGGGCCTTTTTCTATTGGGCTATGAAGGGCCTGAACTCAATGGGGGATAGCTGCGGGGATCATCACCAGCACAATTTCTACGGCAATTAAGACAATGATGGTGATCTCCATGATGGTGGAACGCCGAGCCTGCATTTCGCTGTTAAGCGTATCGTATATCTGCCGGGCACTTTCTAATTTGCCATCGACGCGGGCCTGCCAATCTCGCAATTGCAAGAGTGTGGAGATTTTCCGATAGATTCTGGCACAGTAGAGATCTCCGATGATTTTCAGGGTGTTTTCTATTCGATCGGTCAATTCTGTGACATCCAATAACAGCGTCATCAGCTTTTGAATGGTGGGCTGGTGGGGGCTTTTTAAGAGCCCAACCCAGGTCTTGGGCAAATTTTCGACCTCATCGTAAATGGTTTCCAATTGGTCGTCGAGCAATTTGTCATACGAACGCAATTCAAGCAATTCGACATTGGCAAATTCGAGGATATCTACATGCTCAGAACTGCCCTCGGGATCATAAATAAATGAGCTGTTCCAGGCCACGACCACCAAATCATCTTCAAAATAGGTGATATTGTGGCTGAGAATACTTTGACGTTCAGATTCAGCCAAGGTCTTCGATTCCCCTCGGACCATGCCTGCGATATCCGCTCCCAGTTCTTTGAGAATGGCATCAGAGCTGGTGAGGTTGGGATCTTTGAAGTCATAAACATAAAAAATGGTGTAATCTTCACGCATATGCTCGGCATAGGGTTTGACCAAGGCTGGTTGTAATGCGGGCATCAGATCTTCGAGCAGTTTTTCGGATTCTTCTGCAATCATTTGATTATCAATATACAGGGGAGCATCCAGGGTCGCTGTTTCCCAATCATCTGGGAATGGTAATTCCCAGGCTATGGAAACAACCCCAAATTCAAAGACTTTGGCGCGCACTTCGGCATCGAGCCAACGATCGGGGGTCAATTGTAGCTTTTGTTGTCCCATGGGCAGGAGCAGGGGCTCCGTGTCAAATTGCAGATATGAAGGGGAAGATCTGCGCGAGACCAACTTGATGGTCGTTGAACGGCCCATCCATTTTTGCCGAAGGGTTTCTAACTCCACCGAATCGGCCAAATCAAATATATAATAGACCAGGATTTTACCTTGGGTGACTTTGGTATTCATGCTTGCTCCAGAAGTTCTATCAGGCGAACTGCGGCATTGACACCTGTGAGTTTTAAAGCCTCTTGAATGCCTGTTGGGCTGGTGACATTGACTTCGATTAAATAATCACCAATGATGTCAAGTCCCACAAAAGTCAGACCCGCCGCTTTCAGCAAAGGGCCCACCCGTGCACAGATTTCCCGGTCGCGTTCGGTTAATTCACATGCGACCGCTTGGCCACCAGCATTGAGATTGGCGCGGTGTTCTCCCTGGGCTGGAACCCTGCGAAACCACCCGCAGACCTCTCCGTCAATCATCAAAACCCGTTTATCCCCTTCACTGGCGGCAGGGATATATTGCTGTACCACCATTTTGCGTTGGCCGTCGCGGGTCATCAGATCGAGCAATGCATTGAGGTTGGAATCATCCTGTTTGAGGATAAATACACCCTCACCCCCTTTGGCATCAATTGGTTTTAAGACTGCTTTTTGCTGCTCTTTCACAAAGTTTCGAATCACTTCGCGATCAGAACTGACCAGGGTTAGCGGGATCAAATCGGGGAAATGTAAGGCAAAGAGTTTTTCATTGACACTGCGCAAACTGGCTGGGTTGTTTAATACGCGGGTTTCTTGGGCCGCCAATTCGAGCAAATAGGTATTAAAAATATAATCCATATCAAAGGGCGGATCTTTGCGCATAAAGACAGCATCCATCGATTTGAGTGGCTGCCATTGGGGAGCTTCGAGTTGAAAAAAGATCTCGGCCCGCATAACCTGAACTCTTTGCAGGTAGCCCCAGACTTGCTGGTCTCTAAAAATCAGGCCTTCGGGCAAAAGATAATAATTCTGGTGGCCCCGATTCTGAGCGGCTTCCATGAGGGCAAAAGTGGAGTCTTTTTTGATATTGATGGTGTGGATGGGATCCATCACGTAAGCCAAATTGAGTTGCGGCATTTTATCTCTCCTGTGTTTCCAGGGCGCGTATCGCGTCAGTTATCAGCTCTCTATTCTAACACAGGCCGGGAGAGCTAAGCGAAGTGGCCCTGGGGTTGGTTGCTGGGGCATTGCACAGGAATGGATGCATTCACACCAAATCTGGGGGTAAAAGCGAGGACGCAAAGGGTGCCTTGACCGCTAAGCTGCAGTGATATGTGGATGGACTTCCAGTTGTTTGAGCAGGGTTTGAAGCAAGTTTTTTTCCGATTCACCCACGCTCGCAAGGAGTGTTAAAGACAAGAGCAGAGATTTTTGCTGGGAAACACGCCAAGACATGGAATTGTTCTGTGGCATCTCTTGGCTTTCACGCAGCAGGCGGAGCCAAGCGCGTGCGCTAAAATAGGTTTGGTTTTCAATGATCTCCGCAGCCACTCTTAACAAGTCAGCATGAAGACCCCATTCTTGGGCCATGCGCTGTAAAGGCAGATCCAGTTCCTGAGGCAAAATCGGAGTGTTTGCTCTTGCGGGGGACTCGCTATACTCCATTTGATTTTCCTCTCAATTACTCTGTTTTGCTAAATACTTGGCTAAAAATCTTTGCGAATTATCAGAGATCATAAGCATGATAACAGACCTAAACCGACGGCAAAAGCGAAAAGTGCAGGACGAGAGACAATTTTTTCCACCACCCAACGAGGGTTGATTAACTGGCACGATTCCTGTCGGCTGGAGTAAGCTGTTTGGAGTGAGTTCAAAAGATGGTGAATCCTAGATTGAGAACTTTTTTTATTCTATCAGATCATTGTCAATTTTTTACATAAAAAATTGACAATTTGGCATAAAATTAATTTTTGTTTGAAAAGGTGAATAGAGCGTGAGCGCGGTGGAATCGACGCCTGGATGGTTGAAACGCTGGGTTTTGGCGGCCCGGCCTCGTACTTTAGGGGCTGCCTTGGCACCCGTTTGGGTGGGCTCTGCCTTGGCTTTGGCCCAGGGGCAAGCCCATCCTGGTGTATTTGCGGCAGCCCTCTTGGGAGCGCTTTTGATACAGGTGGGCACAAACTTTGCGAATGATTATTTTGACTTTGTCAAAGGGGCAGATACCGAGGCCCGGATTGGCCCCACCCGGGCCACACAAGCAGGTTGGATGAGCCCCCAACAAGTACGCAAGGCTTTTCTTTTGACCTTTGCTTTGGTGGCTTTTCCCGGTGCTTATTTGGCCTGGATCGGGGGGCTGCCCATTCTGCTTTTGGGAATAATGTCTATTCTCAGTGGCATTTTGTATACGGGTGGACCGTTCCCTTTGGGTTATAAAGGCCTGGGTGATCTCTTCGTTTTGTTATTTTTTGGCTTTGGTGCCACCTTGGGGACCTTTTGGTTGCATACCCACACTATCAGTGTTGCGGCAATTCTGGCTTCACTCTCTCCTGGGCTCTTGGCCACAGCAATTTTGGTCGTGAACAATTTACGTGATCACAAGACCGATGCCGTCGCTGGTAAACGTACGCTGGCTGTGCGTTTTGGAGTGCCCTTTGTGCGGGCAGAGTACCTTTTTTGCCTGGGGCTGGGAACCATGATTCCCCTTTTAATCTATCTTTTTACGCCTGTCAAACAGCCGTTTTCACTTTTGGCCTGTGGGGTCTTGATCGTTGCTCTCAAACCCATTCAAGCTGTTTTGAGCTTGGAGGCAGATCCCCGTTTAAATCCAGTTTTGGGTCAGACCAATCGCTTGTTGTTGATTCACAGTTTGCTCTTTTCCGCAGGTTTGCTGCTCTAATTCAATCAGACAAAATCAACGGGCCCCTGAAAAAACCTGTTTCTCTGCTTTAAAACGCTGAATCAAACGCTGAAAATCTGCAGGGTGATCTGCCACAAAGAAAAAAAGCCAGGCACGAGAAGGGCGCTGATGGCCCCAAATAAAGGGTTTAAGATACTGGCTTTGACTGTGTATTTTCTTGCGTTCAGTAGCTGTTAATAGGGCTGACCAACTTTCCAACTGTGGAATTTGGCTGGGTTTTAAAAAGACTGCACCACTGAGTGCTTGAAAGGACTGAAAAGTCTTGAAACCTTGACTGAGATCTTGGCTGCCCCAACTGGTCCCGATTCGCAGTTCTTGCTGGAAAGCCTGGACCACAGGCTGTAATTCGGGGCCGTCACTGACAATGCCCGCTGTGCGTAAAAACAACTCAGGGGTGAGGGCCTTTTCTGCCAAGGCCCGTTTTACGGTTGCGAGATAATCACTCAAAAATCCCGGACTGTCGAGAGTCTCTTTCTGGTTCAGCGCTTTCGCCAAGCGGGGCATGAGCGATTTGGCAACCGGGTCAATATAGGCATCATAATAAAAACTTCCCGGGGTTTTCAGGTACTGGGAAAAACGCACTTCGCTAAGCATTTTACGCATGACCAATCCGTTTGCCAGAGCCGTTGCGATCACCTCGTTCAGCAAATTATAAGCGGGGATGGCCCAGGCTTCTGGCCGAGATGCAAACCAACCTACCAGTGAAGCATGGGTACTTTTTGCGCTGCGACCATAAAAATAGTGATTGAGTTCGTGTAAAATAACCGCTACTTGGTTTTGTAGTGGTTTTTCAGGCATGACTTCGACCAAGCTGTGGTTTTCAATTTGTTCGCCATTTTGGGTGCCTGAGTTACTTTGGCCACTGGGCCTGAACACGAAATGAAAATTTAATATCCCTCCCTCGGGCACCTGACTGCCATAAAAATGGGCCGTTTTTTCGGCCAAGTCTGTCAATTGATGCGTTTGCAATAATTGCAGGAATTCCTGTGCCGCTTTTTCCGTTTTTGCTGCGGCTTCTGCCTGCCACCAGGCTTCAAAACGGGGAAAAAAATGGTTTAAAATGTCTGTCATTTGTTCGGCATCTGAGGGGGGCATAAGCAGGCTCACCCGGCTTTGATAATCAGAAAAGTCTCGGGCTTCTAAGGCCGGTAATCGAAATTTTCGTGTCAGATCAAGACCTTCAAAGCGCAGTGGAAACGGGGAGACAGATGGGCTGTTCTGATCAAAGTGCCACTGCATTTGGTAACGCTGTTTAAGCACTTGCCAGCGCTTGATTTGAGACTGGTCTGCTGTACTCCATTGGAGCTGGCTTTGCCATAAGTGACGATAGGCCTCAAAGGAGCAATGTCCTTGGCCACTCAGGCAATCCAGTTGGTAGACCAAATTGGCCAGAGGCAAGACATGAAATTGCCAGCGAAAGCGGGATGGGTTCTTGGGGCTGTCTGACAAAGTGGGGGTTGATTGGGCCAGTGCGGAACCCATCAATAGTGATCCGGCCAAAAGGCCCAGGAAAGTGTGTACCCAGATATTCAAGAGAATGAAAGGTTATTCAGGCAGATTTGGCGCATACATTGGGTTATCATCAAAACCCTGACGTACATGGGTTTTACCATTTTTGCCCTGTTCGGGATTGGCATTTTGTAAACGTTGATTGAGATCTGCTGTATTTTCAAAGTCACTGACGCCATCCAAAAACGCCATTAGACTGGTTGCAGTATTTTCCCACCACAGGGTTTGATTTGTCATTATTAAATCCAGATTTTCAGCATTTAAAGCGCTGTTCTTTTGGCCCATGGCCCGAATGGGGGGTTGGTAATCTTGGGTGCGACAGCCATTAAACAGCCAGAGTCGGTATTGGCCCCCTGAAATTTCTTCTGTCAGAGCTTGACTGGAAGTGTCTTTGAGGGCCTCGTTCATCAAGTAGGAGCCAAATTCATAGGGGTGTTTATTCTCTGTGCCTATACGCAAATTGCCTGCATTTTGGCCTTCAATACTGACCTTGCCCAATTTTTGCAGCCGTTTAAGCGCGTCCAGGGCCTGACCATCGTTGCCGCTGGGAGAGAGCAATTCTTTTAAGGCTGTCTCGTCGTGGTAGGTGACTTTGCCTTGACCCTTGGGATTGGGAACGCCCTCCCAATCGATGGTGACTGAGAGATTGCTGTCAAAATCTGGACCGGTGCCAAATCTGGCGTGACCCCCATACATAAAAACGTCACTTTGGTTCATGCCTTCTAAAGCTGTTTTGCGCTTGAGTGCTCCTGATTGACCTTCTCCAGAGGTAATGACGCGCACAATGCTGTGGACTGGTTTACCTTGGGAAGTGGCGATGTTTTCTTTGAGATAAAAAGCAGAATATTCACCCTTGACTGACTTGCCAGCCTGTTTAAGTAATTCCAAGGCCTTGGCATCATTGCGGACATAACCCCGACTTTGGATTTCTGAAGTGAGGCGAATTTCTTCGCTGAAATGGGAAGGGGCATATCCGGGGGCACCTTCGTCATATCCCAGTGCCACTGTCATGTCCAAGAGACCATCTTCAAGCATGCGATCGTACCGGGGATAGGGGCCATCGGCTGGTGTTGTTTGGGGTTGTGTGGCAGGGGCCACCCCAGACACCTGTGTTGATACGGGTTGAACGGGTTTAGACCCCGATTGCGAGACGGCTTGACTTGTCCCCTGAGCATCCGATGAAGGAGTTGGGACTTGCAAACTCTGGACCAAAAATGTGCGAATCGCTTGAAAGGTTTTGCTGCCATACTGACCATCAATCCCTGTGGGGTGACCTGGATAGTGCAGGTCGGCCCCTTGTTTGACCAAGAAGGCTTGCATTGCGTGTATTTCCGCTTTGCTGGGTGGGGTTTGCTCGGCTTTTTCCAAACTGGCCAAAAAAGCGCTCCCTTCGGGAAAACTGTTTATCCGTTCACGGCTGGCTGGGGGCAATTGTTGCACCACTTTGGCCACGGTCTTGAATGATTGACGTGGGCCGGGTAACAGTTGTTGCAAGCGTTCGGGGCTCAATACTTTTGGGTCACTCAAGGCCGAGGCTTGGCTGGAACCGAGGGAAGGATCTGCGGGAGCGGCAGCGGTTGAGGAAAGGCTCAGCTTTTGGCGCAAAAAATGGAGCAAGGCCCCGTGGGTGCGGCTGCCATAATCCCCATCGAGCCCTGTGGCATGGCCTTTGTAGCCAATTTTTGCGCCGGTACTTTCGACCAAGAAGTGCTGTAATTGCAGCACTTCGGCTTCTTTTAAGGGACGCTTGGCGGCTGTTTTAATTAATTCCAGAGTTGCAGCACCTCCAGGCAGGGCCTGAAGGGTGGCGACCAAATCTGGGCGGCGGGTTAAAACAATCTGTACATCTTTGAGATTTAACTTGGAACCCGAAAACAGGCGATCAAATTCGGCGGGGCCAAAGTCGGGACTTAATTGGCTTTGTACTTGAGCCAGGGCCTTGTTTTGCGCGGCATTGACGACAGTTTTGACCGTGAGACTGTCGTTTAATCCAGCCGCCTGTTGGAGCGTTTGCCCTTCGGTTGCGCTCAGGGCACGAGCTGGGACTTCGTTTGAGAGGGGGGAGCCTGTTGTTTCTCGTGGGGTATTTCCAACCGCTCCCTGAGCGGAGTCGAAGGGAGCAGGGAATAATGGGACGTTGCCGGTCTGCAAGGAAGTCATCCAAAAACTCCAAATCAATTGAGTGGTACTTTATTATAGTGGAATTGGCGCAGATTCTGACGGCAGATTTGCTAGAATGAGGAAATCAGTTGGTGCCAAGCTTTGGCACCAACCCAGAACCAAGGAGTCACCCTTCGCGTGAAACGCAATCTGAGAGCCCAGATGGTGGGTTTTCATCATCACTGTATCATTTATAGCCAACGTCAACATTTTGAGTATTATGAATACCTCAAAGAAGCCGATGAATTTGGTGCAGCGGCAGGCACTTACCCCGACGAGCGCGAAGAATTGATTGCCAACGCTGCCCACCGCTACCAATTGTTGTTGGACTGGATGAGTGAGCGACTGCATCTCAATGTCTCATTTTTAAGCCGGGGGAAAATCTGGTTTAATTTTTACTCAGATATTGCCAGTCGCTTTGGCTTAGGCACACAGGCTTACACGACAGAGACCCGCAAGCCATTGGTGGGTGTCTCTGAAATTAGTTTGCAAGACATCTACCTATTACAATTGATTCTCTTACACGAAATGCAACATGCCATCGATTTTTGTAATTATTCTGGTTTGCAAATGTCGCTCTCTGAACGGGAGTTGCGGGCCCGAATCAGCATTTGTGAGGGACTCAGTTCGATCCGTGATAGCCATGCCAAACTCTATTCCAATGCTGTACAGGATTTGGTGTATTGGTACATTATCTTGTTTTTGACAGGCAGTCTCAGCGACAGTGCCAAGCGCGATTATTATGATTTGCTCAATGAAGATACCCGACATTTTCTCTCTTCGTCAGGCAGGGGGGTATTTTTCTCACCGCTGGTGATCCGCTCTTTGGCCAAAGAACTGATGCGAGACCAAATTTCAATCTCTTCGGGCTCGCGTTATGCCATTGATTTGGTTCAAGATCAGCTCAGTCTGCGCCTTCTCTCTCTCAATGCCGAAGAAGAAGAGATGCAGACCGCCCAACCCGATCTGCTTGAATCGCTGATGATTGAAGACGATAAATTGGCCACTGCCAGCAGCAGCACCAAAAACCTTAGCAAAGAAGATATTGCCGCATTGACTGTGGATTATCGCAGAGAGGTTCTCACGACGCGCAATAAATTGACCGATTGGCAGTCTTACGATGAGACTTATCAACACTTGAAAGAGCAGGCGTTGGTGGCGATTGAACGCGATACTCCTGCTTTTGGCGAAGTTCAGGAACGCCTCGAAAAGGGGGCGAGCCATTTGCTTGACAATCAGCTCTTTTCCAAGTTGCAATCAGCTTCCTCCGGAACTCCCCCAACTGCAGGCCATGACAATGCCTTGAGACGATTGTCTCTGTTAAATTTGCCTGAGGCAGTTCAAGACAATATTGAAATAAATCCAGAAGATCTCAAGTCCGATGCGGTGCCTGTTCATTTAGAACCCTTGCAGGTTAAGCACCTCCAGCGACATAATATAGGAGAAGAACCAACTCTTGAAGATCGCATGGAAGATCTTTCGGAGTTTCTCAAAGAGAGAGGCGGGCGTTAATGTCGATTGAAGATGAATTTACCGAATATCACAAGGACGCCTTTGTCCGAGCCAAACCGGGAGAGGCTCCGAAAAAGCAAAATCCTGCTCCAGTAGCTGCCAAACCACCTGCCCCCAAAGAAAAAATCGATGATTATGTGCCAGAGCAGGTCGGCAAGGTTGTTGACAACGTCTTTGGTAAACTCGATAATTTGGTCAACGATGCCGCTGATTATCTCTTTGGTAGCAAGAAAAAAGGAGGCGGCCTGCTCGAACAGGATAGTTTAGCTCCTCCGCGTACCCCTTCTGGGGTCCCCCCATTGGCCCCCAAAGCCCCCGTGCCCAATATTGTGGCTCCAGTTGCGCCTCTGCAGACCCCTGTTGAAAAACAAATAAATGCAGTTCCCACGCCCAAAGCTCCACGCAAGCCTAAAGACGATAAACCCAAAATCACAACCCTGAGCACCTTGCAGAGCAATTCACGCAGCCCAGAAATGATCCGCCCGAGTATGCCCGAATCCAAGGCCAAATACGATGGCCCAGTGATCAGCCGCACCACCGCTATTTCTGAATTGGATTTGCCGCTGGAAATCCTCGATGATCCAGATTTGCTGCGCTATTTTGACCAGATGAAGCTCTATGAGAGCCAAGTGGTGACAGGCGGCCTGTGTAACGTCTCGGTTTATGAGGCTGTCAGTATTCTCAAAAAAGGCCACTGGCAACACCGGTTTCGGATTCGCTTTGAAGATCTCAAAAAGATCAACCCCGGCATTTACCCCATGGAAATGGCCCGCTCCCGATTTGCAGGCATGAAGCCTGTTTACAAAGCTCAAGCCGCTCAATTTCCGGGTGATGACGCCTTGATTCGAGCGATTGAAGAAGATATCAACTGTTATTTACAGGGCACACAAGGTCGCTATTTTCACAAATTTGTCTACCAAGTGGTTTCGACCCGGTATTAGTAAGTTCTAGGTTTTGGGAACATCACAAGCGAGGCAAAAACCTGGCTGTTTGTTCAAACACCCATGCCAAGTGAGCCCATCTCAAGTGGGTCTTTCAAGCAGGGATAGATCCAAAATAAGCGCCCCACTTTCTCTTGAGAGTGGGGCGCTTGTGCTTTCGGGGTCTCGGTCAGAAGCTCCAGAGCTATCCCCTAAAACCTATTTCTTGCTGAATTTGAGGTTGACAGTGCCACGGGCATCGCCACTCAACATACTGAGCCGGCCGGGTTGAACGACATCAGTTTCAAAATAACCACTGCGTTGATTTTTAACAGTCAATTTTTCAACTTCCGAGCCTTTGCCCATGTCAAAAACGGTCACATTGCCAGTCCGCACGTAGGTGCCAATGGCTTCCACTGTGCGATTTTGTTTGACATCCACGGTCACAAATTTGGCTTGGGTGGCATTGATGCGTTCTGCTGACACTATCAGGTGATAAGAAGCAATTGAAAATTCGATTTTAAAAGCGTCTGCGTTTAAAGCGTGGACCTTGCCTTGGCCAGACGTAAACAGAGGGCCTTTGACGCCGAGATTGTCACCGGCTTGAAATCCAGGGGCTTCAACCAGATCACCTGGGGCCCGTTGGGCCATTGGCATGGAAAAACGTGAAAGTTGTGAATTGACGCTATTGGGCAAAGGGCGGACCTGTTGGCAAGCGGGCAATAGACACAGGCTGGCCAATACAAATGGAAATAGACGGGATTGAAATTTCATAAATGGGGACCCCCAAGGGAAAGTTGAAAATAATCTTTTCTTAACTTTATTCTAACGCCCACATAAATTAATGTCAAATTTCTCGTAAAAATGTCTGATAATTAGGTTTCACCGTGCCAATAACCCAATTGTTGTTCCAGATCGCCAATAAAATTCAGGGTGCGATTTTCGCTTGCTCCGCCCGGTGGCGTGCCTGCCACTACAGAGATTTTGTTTGAATCTGGAAAGAGCACGATATCAGGCTCTTCCATCGTGCTTATCGCCAAATAGGTGAGATCGTCTGTGCCATTATTGACAATTTGATGGGCAAATTCAGGCCCGGGGGGGATGGAGATTAAATCGCCACTGGCGAGCAAATATTCTCGGTCTCCCAAGCGCAGCAGGCCACTTCCTGCCAGGATAAAAAACATTTCTTCATTGACAAAATGAGCATGAAAAGGCCAGGCTTTTTTGCCAGGTGGAACAATGACCAATTGTGAGCCTAATTTACGTGAACCCAACTTTTGGCCGAGTTTGGCAAATCGGGCTTCGTAATGATCTCCCTGTTGTTGCAAGGTAAATTCGATGTCTTTTAAATTGACAATGGGTGGCAATTGGCTGGATTCACTCATGAGCATACCTGTCATTTTTTGCGATAAGTTTGGAAGCGGAGGAACTGTCTGAACAGTTTAACATTTTCAGCCAGCTTTTTTTAGATCAGAGGGAGGCTTAATTGCAAAGCCGAAGACCCAAACGTTGAAACTCACTTAAATCTTTGCGTGCTTTG
Organism: Candidatus Sericytochromatia bacterium; assembly: GCA_050248915.1. Lineage (GTDB taxonomy): Bacteria > Cyanobacteriota > Sericytochromatia > UBA7694 > UBA7694. The sequence goes on along the minus strand of JBFWRL010000015.1, from coordinate 5,825 downwards.
GGAATGTATTGATCCGGAGAAGCCAAATTTTCGATCTTAGGCAAAGCTTTGAGTTTGGCCTGCCCATTCACCGCAAAAGTTTTGCCTTGGGTATGAAAAACCACTTCAGCCCCGGGCAGACATTCGAGCGTGCCAGAGGGCACCCGCAAGGGCCAGGTTTTGCCCCATTGCTCTGCAGAAATGGCCAATCGATGGGTTCCTGGTCTGATAATTGGTTGAAAAGGGGCGCTGTTTACAGCCTTTAACCAGAAAAACAACGCGCCCACAGCCAACAATCCACCCAGCAAATTGAGACTGTATTTGAGGGGGCGAGACGCCTGTGTCGGGCTTTTCCAAGGCTGGTTGAGATACCAAAGTCCCGCCAAAAGGGAAAATAAAAAGCTGCAATACAAGATATCTACAAACATAAATTTCGGGCCAGATGCATACTTTTTTTCGCTTCCCCGACTGTTAAATCATTGGTGGGTACTGTACAATGGGGCTGGTTATAGGGGAAGTAGATCCACCTCAAACAACAAGCCTTAATTGGGCGAATGAACGGCAAATTATGGGCAAAGTATCGACGAAACTGCGGAGAATTGAGCACTGATGAATACGCAAGAACTCGCAAAAACACTGGATATTGCACCTGAGAAACTCTCTGCTTGGATCAAGGAGCTGGGAATTACTTTTAACAGCGATGACTCAGGCAAAACTGTGGTCCCCGACGCCTGGATTGCTTATTTTAAGCAGGTCAAAGCACTTTTTAGTGCCGGCAAAAAGGCCGCAGATATTCGCAAAGCGGTACCCATGCCTGAGCCCCCCCCCGCACCAGATGCGCCCAATGCAGAGGCCGGTGCCAATTCACGCCAGGTTTTGCAAGAGACTTTTCGTCAGATGGAAATGCGCATCGTGAGTATGCAATTTCATTTAAAAAACACCCAGGCTGAAATGGTCAAAGAGCAAAAAAATCTGGCCAAAGTGCAAAAGCAGGTCGAAGATCTGACCCGCACAGTGGATGTTTTGCAGAAAAATCTCAGTGGTTCGCAAAAGACCAATGAAACCGTCAATGTTTTTTTGAGCCGCTATTGGTTGTATCAGGCTTTGACTGTCGTGATCACTGTATTAATGGTGCTGATTTTGGGGCGTCTCTTTAGCCCGCCTGCTCCAAAGGTGATGCCGGCTCCCCCCTCGGCGACTTCCAGCCCCAATGCTGACTCAGGCATTGGAGAACTGAATGAAGAAAACCCAGAATCCAGTCCCAGCCCTTCAGCCACCGCTTTTCCTTAAATTTTGAACTGATGCGCACACTGGGGAATTTTATCGGGGGCGAATTTGTTTTTCCAGCCGGTCCCCGAATTGATGTTTGGGAGCCTGCCGTGGGTGAAGTCTATGCCCAGATTCCCGATTCTGATCCCAGTACTGTTCAGGCTGCCATAAGTGCCGCTGAAGGGGCCTTTCCCGCTTGGGCTGCATTGTCTGCGGAACAGCGTGCCGGTTATCTCTATCAATTGGCTGATGGCATTGAGGCCCGACTACCAGAGTTGGCAGAAGCAGAGAGCAAAGATACCGGCAAACCCCTGTGGTTGGCACAAAGTGTAGATATCCCCAGGGCCGTGCGCAATTTTCGTTTTTTTGCTTCGGCCTTGCCCCATTTTGCCTCTGAGTCTCATGTTAACCCAGGATTTTTGAATTACACCTTGAGGCAGCCGCTGGGGGTGGTGGCCTGTATCTCTCCTTGGAACTTGCCCCTTTATCTGCTCAGCTGGAAAATTGCCCCCGCTTTGGCTGCGGGCAATACCGTTGTGGCTAAACCCTCAGAAATCACACCCTTAACAGCCTGTCTATTGGGTGAAATTGCCATTGAAGCGGGCTTGCCTGCGGGGGTTCTCAATATGGTGATGGGCAGTGGGGCCATCACGGGGGCGGCCTTGACCTCAAATCCAGGTATTCACGCTGTTTCATTTACGGGCAGCACCCGCACAGGGGCCGAAATTGCCCGCGTTGTTGCGCCGAAATTTAAAAAACTCTCTCTTGAAATGGGCGGCAAAAATGCGGCTTTGGTTTTTGCTGACTGTGATTATGAGCAGACGCTGGAGACCTTGTTGCGGGCGGCGTTTTCCAATCAGGGTCAAATTTGTTTATGTATGTCGCGGGTCTTAATTGAGGCCCAACTTTATGACCGCTTTAAAGCCGATTTTGTCGCTCGGGCCAAGGCCATTCAGGTGGGGGATCCCCTCTTGCCCGATTCGCGCTTGGGTGCACTCGTGTCTTTGCCACACCTCGAAAAAGTCAAACATTATCTGGACTTGGCGCAAACAGAAGGGGGAACCGTGCTCTGTGGCGGTGAGATCTTGACAATGCCAGGCCGCTGTCAAAAGGGTTGGTTTTTCGCCCCCACTGTCTTGGCGGGTTTGCCAGGAAACTGTCGTACCAATCAAGAAGAAATTTTCGGGCCCGTGGTCAGCTTGATGCCCTTTGAAAGTGAATCAGAGGCTTTGGCTTTGGCCAATGGCACAGAATATGGCCTGGCAGCTACACTTTGGACCTCAGACCATCAACGGGTCATGCGCCTGAGCCCGGCCCTACAAGCGGGAGTGGTTTGGGTCAATTGTTGGATGGAACGTGATTTGCGTACCCCTTTTGGGGGGGTTAAAATGTCGGGACTGGGACGCGAAGGGGGCTGGGATTCCCTGCGCTTCTTTACAGAACCCAAAAACATCTGTTTTAAGCAATAAATCCCAGCCTCGCCATCGCATGTTTAGCGAAGCGGTATTTTTAAATAACTTAAGCCATTGTCTTCAGGAGCTGAAAAGGCCCCCGCATTTATATTGACCTGTACGCTGGGCAATAGCAGCACAGGCGCTTTTAAGCTGCTGTCGCGGTTGTTGCGGCGCGTGACAAAATCGTCTGCGCTGGTCTCTTCTTGCAAGAAAGGATTTTTTTCTTTGGAAATCCCGATTGTACTTTCAAATTTGACTTCGCGCCCACCTGGCTGGTAATCGTGCCCAACGAATACCCGCGTGTCATCTGGTAAATGATAGAGTTTATCGTGAATCGAGACATACATATCCGCAGAGTTTCCACCGGGAAAGTCACAGCGACCGGTGCCATAATCCTCCATAAACAGGGAGTCTCCAGTAAAAACTGCATCTTCGATCAGAAAACTGACACAGGCTGGGGTATGCCCTGGGGTATTGATCACTTTGAATTCTAAGCTGCCTGCAGAAAACGATTCACCTTCACGAAAGAGTTGGTCAAATTGAGACCCATCTGTTTTTAATTCTTTGAAATTAAACAGGCCTTTAAAGACCTCCTGTACTTTTGTGATATTTTCGCCGATGGCAATTTTGGCTTGGGGATAGGCCTGTTTGAGATATTGTGAACTCGAGAGATGGTCTGCGTGGGCGTGGGTTTCGAGAATATAGTGTAGATTCAAATTGTGACTTTGAATAAAGGTTTTGTATTTTTCCAGATTTTCAAAAGAAATCATTGAGGCCCAGGGTTCATAGTCGAGCACGGGGTCAATAATTACCGCGTCTTTGCTCTCTGGATCAAAGACAATATAAGTGACAGTATAGGTTTGGGGATCGTAAAAGGCTTCAATTTTCATGTTTTACTCCTACATGAGCTTTATAATATACCCAGTATAGTATATGTTGTTGAAAATAAAATTGATAAAGATCAATTCCTTCAGCAAACAAATCTCTTGCGACAGGCAGATAATCTTCCGAAAGCCATTTCACATGCCCAAAGGGGAAACATCTGGCTCATTTGGAATTTATTTGAAGGGCGCAGATTCAAAAGACATAGATTTTTTTGAAACAAGATTGGGTATACTAAAAACAAGCACTCATTTGTCCGCTTGATTTTTATTCAGAGAGTTATCCCAGGAGGCCTTCCATGGACCAACAACGTGTCAACAATCTCGATTCAGCCCAAGCCTACCAACAGGCGCAACTTGTGCGCGAACAGGAACGCAATGATGATATCAGCAAGCTGATTCTGGCTGGACCTGCCGCTGTTCAGCAATTGCAAAATGTGACCAGCGCGGCTGAAGAAGCAGCTGAGTCAGCCCCGACAGATCGGGTTGAATTGACTGGGAAAGAGCCCCTGGTACCTCCTGCACAGGGCCTCAGAGCACCCGAGGTGGGGCAGCCTTTGACTGTTCAAGCGGGTGATATTTCATTTAAGGTCGATGGCCGCGGTCCCGCTGTGGCACTGCAAGAGCAATTGGCTGCTGAGAGAAATACCCCTCAATTTGCAGAAACGGCCCAAGCACTGGGTGTGAGCGATTTTGGTGCATTTGAGCGTGCCGTTGAAAAAGGCGATGCCCTCGAAACCTTTGCCCTGATTGATCCCAGTAATATTTATCTGGTAGATGCCCAGCGCCGTGAAATTAACGTGGAGAGCATTTCCGCCTTTGCAAACGCTGAGTTGGTCATTCGCCCCCGTGGTTCAGAAAGCCCGGCGCAGGCTGATCCTGCTGAAAAACTCTTAGAGCGGCTCGAAAACCCCGTCTTGGCGAGGATCAATGATCCGGCATTGCAGGCCCAAGATGCCTTGGCCAATCGCCCGCCCCAACCGATCGATACCCAGCCAATCGTTGGCTAGCTGTTTTTGAACTAAGCATACAATCGCAACCACTACAAACCTAAGCTTTCAAGCCGAAGAGCGCTTGATTGTTTGGCGCTTGAGGGCTGGATGGTTTAAACTGGAAACACAGCTATCTATCAGAACTGAGGTGCTGTGCACATGCACGTAGAAGATATTCGCATTCCTGGCTCGACCACTTTGGCAGCCAAACTCTATGTTCCCCAAGAAGAAGGCGTTTTTCCTGGTGTTTTGCTTTGCCACGGCTTTGCTTCTTGCAAAGAAGAATACATGGCTCTGCCCCATGCTTTGGCCCAAAAGGGCTTTGCCGTTTTGAGTTTTGATTTTTCGGGCCATGGCGAAAGCACAGGGCCGCGTGGGTATGTCAGTGAACACAGCCATCTCGATGATACCCTGCGGGCTTATCAGACGCTGATCGACCGTCCCGAGGTAGATCTCAGCCGCACAGCTTTAATTGGTCACAGTTTGGGGACGGCTGCGGTCTTGCGGTTTCTCTCAACCAAGGTCTCAAAACATGTGCAAGCAACTGTGTTATTGGCTCCCATGCATCAGATTCGCCAGAGTGTTTTGGGCATTGAAAAACAGGCCTATTTTTTGCTCTCTCAGGCCGCCAAACCTTGGCTCAAATTGACCGGCCGGCACAGTTATATCCCTTATAAAGTCACTGCCAAAGATATTTATACCAGTACAGAGGCCATCGCCCGCGCCAAAACTCAAAAGCTGCTCATGACCAGTATTTCGGTGCATAATTACACCTATTTGATGGAAAAACAAGACAATGTGCTTTATGCCCAACATGTCAGCACCCCAGCCCTGGTGATTGCAGCAGAAAAAGACAGTTTGATACCTACTGTTTTTAGTAAAGCAGTCCATGATGCATTGGCCAGTTCGGACAAGGAATTTCATATTATTCAAGGTTCGGGGCATTCGTTGTTGGGTGATCGCCAAGCCAAAGAGGTCACGGGCATGATCTGTGATTGGCTCTGCCAACGTTTGTCTTTGGCCAAGGATGTTCCTCTGACCCAGGAGGCTTGAGCCGTGTTGGCCCGTTTGTCGGCTGGGTTTTTGGTTGGGGTTTTGGTCTGGGCTGGATTTTTGCCTATGCAGGTTTCTGCCTTAGATAGGCCCGCCGCTCTCTATGTGGGCTATCCGATGGAGGGCTTGGAACCTGTGGTTTTGGTGGATCCGATTAGCCAAAAATGGATTCCCCCTTCCCGAGATTTCCGCACTGC
>JBFWRL010000014.1:0-57684 GCA_050248915.1 Candidatus Sericytochromatia bacterium | reverse complement strand
AGCCCTTGGGCCAGGTACTCCATCTCGCCTTCACTCAAGCCATCGCTCAAACGGGCCAAGACGGGATTTGGCAAGGGTTTGAGATCGGGGTGTTTGCGGGCTTCCTGTTTTAAGGCCTGGGCTACATCGAGGCCTTGGGCGCTATCGACCGAGAGGCGGCTGTCGTAATGACTGAGTTGGCCACGGTGAAAGGTGTGGTAATCGTTTTCGCCCGCTTGGTGACCGAGGTTCATAAACGAATTTTGAATCAAGCGGCTGGAGAGCAAACGCTCGTCTTTTTTGTCTTTGGCAAAGGTGGTATTGGGGTAGAGCCTGCGCACCTCTCCTTGGGGGGTCTCCAAAAGTTTAAACGATTTGCCTTCGGCCAATGTTGTGGCCAAATCGAGGTATTTAACCGGGTCTTTGCGCGTCAATTCCATTTGAATGGCAGCAGCAGCACAGGTGCCTTTGTCGCCCTGGTCGATGTCTTCGGGAAAAGCCACATCCCGCAGCAGGCCATTGAGAAAGTCTGCCCGTTGGGCCTGGGGAATGGCTGCGCCTTTGCTCACGGGGGATTGTAACCAGGTGGTGAGTTTTTCTGCGGCCGCAGCGGCCACTTCGGGCGGATGTTGGCCCAGGAATTGTTTGAGCAAAATCAGGTTTTCGGCCTCTTGGCCTCCCTGTTTTTGAATTTGGTTTAACAACCCCAGCACGGCAGGCTGAGTTGCATATTGTTGTGCCAGTTCTGTCCGCAGTTGACCCGCATCTTGCAGGCGGGCCATGGAGAGGGCTTCGTCGGCGGGATCATCGAGGTAGCGCATGCCCGAGGCAAAGTCCCGGCCTTCAGCGGGTTTGAGTACAATTGCGTCGGGGCCTTGAGGGGCCCGTAAATCGGCCAATTTTTTTAAATGGGCCATCACAACTTTGAGATCTTTGTCTTCGAGATTAAAGGTCTGGGCCAAGGATTTGAGTTTGGCTGGGTCGATGGCTTTGATCTCACTCACACTCAGGGCATTGTCGTGATTGCTGTCGAAGTGATTGAGCACGGTTTGCATAAAGCCGTCTTCCAGCTTTTTGCCCAGGGCTTTCTCTGCCCGCTGCTCTTGGCGCTCCAGGCCTTTTTGTAGGCCTTGGCTGCGCTTGTCTAAATCCGCTGTGCGAAAGAGCGTCAATTCTGGCTGGGCTTGGCCCTGACGGTATTTTTTTTGAATATCTTGACGCAGACCGATATCCGCAATGCCAGCCTGCTCAAACTCCGCTTTGGAGAGCTGGCCATCTTGGTCGCTGTCGAGTTTGGCTTTGATCTCAGCAGCTGTGATCTTGCCATTGCCGCCACTGTCCAGTTTTTTTAAGGCTTGCAGGGATTGGATTTGGTTTTGCTGTCTTTGAATGGGATTCATTTGCTTATTATCGCATGGGCGTGGCCAAACCTGACCTGTACCAGGAGGAGCGATCGTGAGAATTGGCTAAAATCTCATCTCCACCAGCACGTTATAATCCGGCACCCCTGCTGGGCCCGAGCGGCGGTCAGGCGGCAGCAAGACATTGCCTTCGGGCCAATGCACCTGCACATTGCCGGGGGCCAGATGGGCCCCACGGGCAAAGACCTCGAGTTCACCGTGTTCTGAGACCAGGGTCAGGGCAGCACCTTCTGACAGGCCCAGCTTGGCCAAATCGCTGGATGCCATCAGCACATCCAGGCGCAGAGCACCCGTGAGCGGGTCGCGGGGTTTTTGGACCATGCTGTTAAACTGTTTGCCCCGGCGGGTGCTGAGGCGGTAAAAACCTTCGGGCACGCGGGTGTCGGGTGGGCTTAAAACGGCAAAGGCCGCTTTGCCGGAGGGGGTTCTAAATCTTTCTTCGCAGAGCAAGCGGCCCCCCCATTGTAAGGCGTCGCCCTGTTTGTGCAGGTTTTCGATGCCTTTGTAATCGGGGCAGGTCAAGGCGATTTCTTTGCGAATGGCGGCACTGTCGGCAAAGGCGATCAAGGCGGCCTTTTCGGGCGCTACCCGTTGGGCCAGGTCAATCAAGACCTGCCATTCGCTGCGGGCCAAAGCCACGCGGGGGCCGGCAATTTCGGGGCTGAAAATCACCTGCCGCTCGGTGGTGGTTTCGGTTCCGCCGCCGGGCATTTCGTAGCGGGTGGTGGCAGGCAGCAGCAGGGTGTATTCGCCACTGTCGACCAGCATTTGTGAGCTGAGGCAAATGTCTTGATGAACGCGGATCGGCAGATGGCGCAGGGCCGCTTCGATCCCTGCCGGATCGGGCAGGGTTTCGAGAAAATTGCCGCCCACGCACCAGAGCAAGTCCAGTTCTGAGCGTTTGGCCGCATCGAGCATGTCTCCTGCCATCAGACCAGGCCAAGTGGGCACGTCAAACCCCCAGCATTGGGAGAGCTTCTCCGCATTTTCGGATGTCAGGGCTTGGTTGCCTGGCAGATGGTTGGGCACACAGCCCATCTCACCGCCGCCCTGCACGCCGCTGTGCCCACGAATGGGCATCAGGCCGCAGTATTCGCGCCCAACAAAGCCCCGCGCCAGGGCCAGATTGACAATCGCCCGGACATTTTCGACCCCGTGGCTGTGCTGGGTAATGCCCATGCTCCAGACAAAGACGGCTGAACGGGCTTTTGCCAACATCTCTGCCAGCCGCTGCATCTCGGCTTGTGAGCTGCCTGAGCCCTTCTCAAGCTCTTCCCAGGGGGTGGCGCTTAAATGGGCTGACAATTCGGCAAAGCCCTCGGTGCGGCTCGCAATGAAATCTTGATCGACGGCATCTTGCTCAATCAGGGCCTTGAGCACCCCATTGAGAAAAGCCAGATCACCCCCCGTATGAACCTGAAAAAAGTGGTCCATGAGTTTGGTGCCAAACATCGCACTTTCGGGCACCGAAGGCACCCAATAGCGCTCCAGGCCGGGCTCGCGATAGGGGTTAATCACCACAATTTGGGTGCCCGCCAATTTGGCGTTGTACATATATTTGGTGGTGACAGGCTGGTTATTGGCCACGTTGCTGCCAATCAAGATCAGCAGGTCGGTGCCGATCCAGTCGCGATAAGAACAGGTCGAGGCGCTTTCGCCAATCCCCTGTTTGAGGGCCACCGAGCTGGGGGAATGGCAAATGCGGGCGGCATTGTCCACATGGTTGGTGCCCAAAAACCGCGCCACTTTTTGCGCGACATAATAATTCTCGTTGAGAATGCCGCGAGAGGTCAGAAAAAAGGCCAGACGCCGGCGATCCATGCCTCGGATGCGCTTGGCCACCAAATCGAGGGCAAAGTCCCAGGAGATGGGCTTGAAGCCTTTTTCGCCGCGAAAGCGCAGGGCCGGGACCGAAAGACGCCCCAATTCACGCAGTTCTTTGCTGCTTTTGCCCTGTAGGGCACTGACATCTTCAAGCAGTTTGGGATCCAGGGCGGGCATGGTATTGAGGCGCAGCAATTGCAGGCGCACGGTGCAGAGGTGTAAGCCTTCGAGGGTGAAGTCTTTCATGCCTGTGGTGCCCAGGGCACAGCCGTCGCAGACCCCCTGGTTGAGAATACGCCATGCGTAACCCAGTTGGTCGCGGTTTTGCCAGCTGACTTGTAGGGTTTCGAGCAAATGGTGGGGTTTGACCTGGCCCAGGCCTTGGGGGGAGAGCCCAGCCCAAAAGCGGGGATTCAGCGAAAATGCCATCTTAAAAGGTGTGGGGCATTTCGGGCAGGCCAATAATTTTGTGTAAGGTGTCGGCCAGGGTGGTGCTCAGGCGCAAATAAAGCGGGCTGATCTCGGTTTCTTCTTGGGCCAAATCGGCAAAGGCCTTTTGGTAGTGTTTGGCTGTTTTGTAGAGCTGCATCAGGGTGTCGAGATCGCAGCGATCTTCCAGCAGGGGCATGACCTGCAAGGTAAAGCGGTGGTAATTTTCGGCATAGAGTTCCAATTGATCCCAAACCATGCTGCTTTCCTCTCTGCGCTTGTCTCCGGCAAATGGTGTTTCTCTGGTTTGATTATAATCCCTGATTGTTAAGATTTGATGAAGTTGTCAGCATTTTTCTTTTTTGTTTCAAAATTTGCCCCAAAACGTGCCAGATAATATTGGGGTTGAACCCTGGTTCTGATTCTGTTTTGGGGTAAAATAGCAACAGACCCTTCTGGGCCCCATCTCAATGTAATCAGGGAGAAAGACCATGCCCCACGTTGATCAAAATACCCAGGTGGTGGGCCTCTTGGGCTACCCGCTGCACCACAGTTTTTCTCCTTCGATGCACAATGCCGCCTTTGAGGCCTTGAACCTGAATTATGTGTATATCCCTCTGCCGGTGCCACCGGGCCGCCTGAGTGAAGCCATTCAAGGGCTGCGCGCCCTCAATTTAATCGGGGCCAATGTGACCATTCCTCACAAAGAGGAGATTATTCCCTTTCTCGACTATGTGACCGAAGAGGCCCAATTGGCGGGAGCGGTCAACACCCTGTTTTGGACCGAAGACGGTTATCTCGTCGGTGACAATACCGATGTCGAAGGCTTTCGCCGCACCCTCAAGCAGTGGCAGATCGATCTCGAAGGCCGGACTGCGGCGATCATTGGCTCGGGCGGCGCTGCGCGGGCTGTGGCTGTGGCCCTGGCACGCACAGGGGTCAAAGAGATCATCTTCTGGGCCCGGCGCTACGAGGCTGTGCAGCGCGTGATTGAAGACCTGCAGCCACTCTTTCCTGAGCTGGTTTGGAGTTCCCACACCAAATCCACCCCAGTCTGGGCCGATGATCTGACCCGCACCTCCCTTTTGGTCAATGCCTCTCCGGCGGGCATGTTTCCCCATGTCGACGATACCCCCCTCAGCCGCTCACTTTTGGGCATGTTGCCCGAAGGGGCCCATGTCTACGATCTGGTCTACAATCCCATGCAGACCCTGCTCTTAAAAACCGCCCAAGAACTGGGCACACTCCAGACCCATTCAGGGGTAGACATGCTCGTTTACCAGGGGGCTGTGGCCTTTGAGCGCTGGACCGGTCAATCTCCCTCGGTGGATCTGATGCGCAGGGTGGTGCAAGAGCGTTTGGGGTTGCACTTGGCTGATTCGGAAAAAATTTAACTTATTCACCATAATAATTCTTTTTGCTGCGATTAATTTCCGGTAAAATATATATTATCCGCAGAGGTGGAGCAAAGGGATCACTTTAACCTGATCCGACTGGGCTGCTTCTGTCATTTCAAGGGACGCACTCAAAAAGGAGATGCAACCAATGCCCCAAGATATTATTTCATCTGCTGGCGATTTACACCTGTTTCAGGAGATGTCCAGCCAGGGCCACGAACAGGTGGTCCATTTCTACGATGAATCTGTTGGCCTCAAGGCCATTGTCGCCATTCACAGCACTGTGCTCGGCCCCGCTTTGGGCGGAACCCGCATGTGGCCCTACGAGTCCGAAGCCGAAGCTCTCAAAGACGTTTTGCGCCTCTCACGCGGCATGACGTATAAAGCGGCGGTGGCAGGGTTGAATTTGGGGGGTGGCAAGGCGGTGATCATTGCCGATCCCAAAAAAGACAAAAGTGAAGCGCTCTTTCGAACCTTTGGGCGCTTTGTGGAAAGTCTGGGTGGCCGGTATATTACTGCCGAAGACGTGGGTATCAACGTCAACGATATGGAATATGTGCGCATGGAAACCCGCCACGTGACCGGCCTTTCACGGGCCATGGGTGGCAGTGGAGACCCCTCCCCGATCACGGCCCAGGGCGTGTTTCAAGGGATGCGGGCCTGTGTCGAAGAACTCTACGGCAATGATTCTCTCAAAGGCAAGCGCGTCATGATTCAGGGCCTCGGCCACGTTGGCACGGCTTTGGCTGAATTGCTCTCGCAGGCCCAGGCCGAGTTGGTCTTGACCGATTTGGATATGGGCTATGCCGAAGAAGTGGCTGCGCGTTTTAAAGGCCAAGCGATTGACCCGAGTGAGGTCTTTAAGATTGAAGGGGATATCTACTCCCCGGCTGCTTTGGGCGGTACAATTAACGATCGTTCGCTGAGCCATTTTGGTTATAAAATTGTGGCCGGTTCGGCCAATAACCAGCTCGAAGACGAAATTCGCCATGGCATTGCGCTCAAAGACAAAGGCATTCTCTATGCCCCCGATTACGTGATCAACGCCGGGGGCCTGATCAATGTTTGGAATGAGCTGCAAGGTTATAACAAACGCAAGGCTCTCAAAGAGGTTGAAGGCATTTACAAGGCCCTCAAGCAGATCTTTTTGATTGCCCAAAAAGAGGATTTGCCGACCAATTTGGCCTCCAATCGCTTGGCCGAACGCCGCATTGAGCAATTGTCCAAACTGAGCCGGATTCACATTCCAACCGCGAGCAAGTCTCGCTAAAGCTGACGGTTTCTCAACGTGCCCGCTCCTTTCAACAGCTCCCTGAGCGGAGTCGAAGGGAGCGGGATTTTCGTTGCTTAAGCGCGGTAGTCTAAAAGCACTTGGGTGGGCAGGCCCGGCATGGGCTGATTGAGGTCCACACCTGTGCACTCCAAAACGCCGTCTTTCAAAAAGGTATCAGAGCTGCCTTTGGCGCCTGCAAAGGTCTGGAACATTTTGAGGGCGTCATCACTTTCGAGATAGACCAGCAAAAAATCGCCCATCGGGGTCTGTTGCAGGTGCCAGCTTTCGACGGGCACACCGAGTTCTTTTTGGGAAGCATCAAAGGCGGCAGTGTGTTCACCGCTGTTGAGGGCCTGGGCAATTTCGCGAACGCGCTCGGTTTTGCCGGGCAGAATGGGGAACATGGCAGAAAAAATAGCCACTTGTTAAATCTCCTTTAGACTCTGAAAGTAGGGGCATTTTAGCATAAACGGCGTTGCGATTTGAATTCCACAAATGGGGGTATAAACAGGGGTATGCTTGGGTGGTTTAAAACTTTATTGGTGCTCTCGGTGGGCGCGGGCTTTTTTCTGTCTGGTTTAATGGGGTGTGAACCCCCACCCAGCAAGCCTGCGCTCTTTCCTCTGCCAACTTCCTTTCAAGCCCTGGAGAAACGCTACAAAATCGCCATTTATTACCATCAATTAGAAAAAACAGTGCCCGATTATTGGCTTCGAGCGCCGATTTACTTTCAATATACGCCGGTGACACAAAAAGATTTGCCTGTGTTGTATAAACCCATCCAGGCCGCCTTGGCCGAATACCCGGATGCGCTGATCCAGCATAATTTAAGGGCTTTGGGATTGGCCCGGCAACTCAGGTTTTTTCAGACCGAATATGGGGCGACTTATACCGAAACCCAGCCCGAACGCAATACCATCTATGTTTCGCGCATTGCTCATTTGAGCGAGAAAGAGGTGTATGAAGATGTCTTTGATTCTGTGCACCACGAATTCAGTTCGATTCTGTTCAAAAAATACCCCTTCCCCGAAAAAGACTGGCGATCGGCCAATCCAGCCGGATTTCGTTATCAGTATGAAAACAGTGATAATCCCGGCCTGACGGCAATGCAAAACAGTGATGTGCATCAATCCGGGGCGGCTTTTTTTCAGAAAGGTTTTTTAAGTGCCTATTCCCAAGCCAGTCTCGAAGAAGATCTGAATGTCTTTTCGGGAGAGGTCTTTACCCATCCTCAAGCGCTGCTGAACAAGGCACGTAAATATCCACGCATTGCTCAAAAGCTCAGGATCTGGCTGGGTTTTTATGCGCGTATGGATTCAGGCTTTCTTACAAAACCGCTGTTTCAGCGCTTTGCCAAAGCAGGTTTTCGCACTTCAGACAAATAATCCCATCTTTTGCAGGTGTTGAATCATAGCTTCAATCTCTTGCCACTCTTGCTGGATATACACCTGGGCATGATTTTCGCTGATAAACGCCGCCAAAAGTGGGAATAAATCACTGGCTTGGCCCCGCTCCCACTCGCCTGTGTTGCTCACCGGTCTGAGGGTTTTTTCCAGGGCGGGATACCAAGTTTGGGCTTGGAGTCCTGTCGATTTCACTTGGTTTCGAAGCGTATTTAAGGCAGGTGTCAGTGCCTCTTGGGTCAGGGGTTCTCGGCATGTGAGTGCCCAGCTACAAACAAAATGCAAGGCCCGCAGCAGATCGTAATTGTAAAAGCGTGGAAAAAGGGGCTGCAACCAGAGCGGGTCAATCACTTTGCCTTGAGAGCTTTGAAAAAGCCTGCGCTTCAAAAGCGATTCTGCGCCTTGACGCAAGCTGTTTTGTTCAGCGCTGGACAAAACAGGTTTTTGCAGGAGCGCTTCCAAGACGGGGAGGCTTGAGACCACTGAGCTGCGATGAGAGTGGGTGTAGACCGCTTCATCACAATTGTAGCCACCGTCCGGCAATTGGTAGCGGCTCAGCCATTCTGCCAGCCAGGGCCAATCTTGCCAAGGATCGCGCCCCCCTGCTTGCAGGATTTGCATGGCTGTGCCCAGGGCACAGTGACAGAGAATGTGGCGATAGGGATCGATCCCAACAGGCAATTCACTTTCAATCAGGGGAAAAAAGGGCAAATAATGCCCAGCCAGCAGCTCGGCAAAACGCGCAAAGACCCCTGGGCTGAGTTTCTGAATTTGCCCGGTCTCCAATAAAAATGTCAATTTCCACCAGAGGTGATCCCATTTGGGCCAATAGGGATCTGCAAATGTGGGCCAGGGCGCTTCTAACTCACTGAGCAGGGTTTGCAGAGCGATCTGGAGTTTGCTGGGAAAGGGGGGTATTTGGGACAATTGCATCTATTTAGCTTAACACAGCCCTATAAATTCCGATTGGTTGCCTGAAAGGCCTTCATCCCCTTAAACTGGGGATAGAAACGGAGACGACAATGACCGATTCTGGGAACGATTATTGCGTGGTTTATGTGACTGCGGCATCTTTGGAACAGGCCCAGCTCTTGGCTGATAGCCTGGTGCAAGAGCGTCTGGCGGCCTGTGTCAATCGCGTTGGGCCCATACATTCCACCTACCTTTGGCAGGGGGAGCTCTGTCAGGATCAAGAGTATTTGCTCATTGTCAAAACCCGTCAGACATTGTTGACGGCATTAACAGCCCGTGTCCGGGCTTTACACAGTTATGAAGTGCCTGAAGTGATTGCCTTGCCGATTGTTGGCGGTTTTGAACCCTATCTCAAATGGCTTGGCTCCCAGACCCAAGAATCTTAATCAACCCTCGGAGAATTTGTATGTTGAATCATGCTTTTTACAGCGAAAACCGCAAGCGCTTTATGGCTGAATTGCCCCCCCGCAGTGTTGCGATTATTCCCAGTCCCGCCCAATCGACCTACAGTCACGATGTGCATTATCCCTATCGCCAAAGCAGCTACCTGCGCTATTTGACTGGCTTTGTCGAACACGATTCGGTCTTGGTGCTTGCCCCCGATTCGCCCACGCCGTATACCTTCTTTGTGCTGCCCCGCGATCTCGAAAAAGAAATTTGGAACGGCTTTCGCCATGGCGTGGACGGTGCCCGGCAAACCTTTGGGGCCCAGGCCGCTTACACCATTGATCAATTGGAGAGCAAATTGCCCGAAATCATGGCCAATACTGAGCATCTCTATTATGCTCTGGGCCATGACGAAGGCTTTGATAAAAAGGTTTTGGCTGCCCTCAATGTTGTGCGCAAACAAATCCGCAACGGTGTCAGTGCCCCCCGGCATATTCACGATCCCGGTGAAATTTTAAACGAAATGCGCCTGCGCAAACAGCCCTACGAAGGTGAAATGATGCAAAAAGCCGCAGATATTGGTGTGGCTGCGCATATTGAGGTCATGAAAGCGGTCAAACCCGGCATGAACGAATACGAAGTGCAGGCCCTGATTGACTATACCTTTGGCAAGAACCAGGCCCGTGCCGGGTATCCCAGCATTGTGGGCGGCGGCCTCAATGCCACGGTTTTGCACTATATCGAAAACAACATGCCCCTGTGTGATGGAGAATTGTTGTTGGTAGATGCGGGGGCCGAATACCAGTATTACAATTCCGACATTACCCGCACCATGCCGATCAATGGCAAGTTCAGTCCCGTTCAACGCCAGGTTTACGAACTCGTGCTCAAAGCCCAAAAGGCGGCGATTGAAATGGCCCGCCCCGGCAATACCTTTCTCGATCCCCACACCACAGCAGTGCAGATTTTGACTGCGGGTCTGGTCGAGTTGGGGCTCTTGCAAGGCGAGGTGGAGACCCTGATCGAACAAGAGGCCTATAAAAAGTTCTACATGCACAAAACCGGCCATTGGCTGGGCGGCGATGTGCATGATGTGGGTGATTATCGCGATGCCGAAGGCAATTGGCGCAAACTGGAGCCGGGTATGATTTTGACGGTGGAACCGGGTCTCTATTTTGGCCCCCATCTGGCAGGAGACATTCCCCATGAGTTTCTGCATATTGGCATTCGCATCGAAGATGATATTCTCGTAACCGCAGAAGGCCCGCTCAATTTAACTGCTGGGGTGCCCAAAGAGGTCGACGAAATCGAAGCTCTGATGCAGTCAAGCTAAACTGTTGCAATTTAAGCGGATCAGCTGTTTTAGCGGGCTGTTCTGAGGATGGTAATCGGGCTAACGGGCATTCCGTCTAATGAGCCCACCATCGTCAGGTTGCTTTTGCGCTCAGCAGGAGAGGCGCTCGAAAAAGACATGCGTTGTTCTTCTTTGTGTAGGGGGGTGCGGTTCCAATCGGGTGTGCGGTAGAGGTGGACGCTGGGTCTGGTTAAGGCAAGGGTCAGATCTGCCGCCATGGCGTAGGTTCCTGCATTGCCAGGGGAGGACCGTCTGAGCCCTCTCTTTCTATCTTCGACTTTTTGTTGTAACTCAGCGTGTTTTTGGAGTTGAGCGGCTTTTTCTGCGGGGGTGTATTTGAGTTCGTTCTCGACCAAAAACCCGTCCTGGTCGCGATCAAAAATGGCCACTTCTAAGGCAACGGTTGGTGCTGCTTTGCGCAGTTCTGAGAGGGAGACCTTATCGCCCGATAAAAGGTAGCTGCCCGATTTATCTTCTACAACCAGATCCACTCTCTGATTGTCTTCGATGCCCGGCACTTCAGCGGCTTGGGCCGTCCCTGGCTCCAAGGGGGTCATCCGAAAAGAAGTTGCTTTTTGGGCCTGTGAAATATCCATTTGGTTTAATTCAAAACTCCTGAAGCTAAAAATGAATTAAATTGAATTCTCAGCAAAAATCTGAGTTTATTCTTTAATTTGTCGTGTTCTTCGGTGAAAACTTGCTTTGCATTGTTTAAGTTTAACGCGCTTTGCAGCGCATCAATCCCAGCTCTGTCGCGGGTTCTGCCGTTTCAAAATAATTCCCATGCTCAATAAAATTCAGGCTCATGGCGTTGATGGGCGCGATCCAAAATTTGTCTTCAAAGGGACTGTCAAAGCGTGAGAGCAAGGAGTGATTGGCCCCTTTTTCAAACAGGCA
The DNA here is from genome assembly GCA_050248915.1 of Candidatus Sericytochromatia bacterium. Classification (GTDB taxonomy): domain Bacteria; phylum Cyanobacteriota; class Sericytochromatia; order UBA7694; family UBA7694. The sequence goes on along the minus strand of JBFWRL010000014.1, from coordinate 46,348 downwards.
GATTTGATTCTGGGGCAAGCGCTGACTGGCTTCTTTCTGAGCCCCATTGCTGGCGGTGCCATCTTTTTCCACGCCCACAATTTGAATGGGGACTTTGACTTCGTTTAAACGGGCCAGGGTTTCTTGGCCCAGGCGCTGCATGCCTCGCAGGGCCCGCAGGCGAAACTGGCAATAGCCGCCGCGCCCACCAGCCCGCTCAACTTCGCAACTGTCATCCCATTTGGCGGGGTAATCGGGCATCAACGCTACCAAAGGGGGCAAAAAAGAATCAGAAGGGGGGTTGATATCGAACAATGCTGCGCCCAAAATGCCGCGATCAAACCTTTCGGGGGCTTGAATCAAGGCACTGGCTGCCACGGCCCCGCCAAGCGAGAGGCCCATCACGGCACGAATGCCCTCTTTGGGCATGACCTGGGCAATCTGATATGCGTGTTGTTCATAGCGCCGCCATGTGATTTCGGTGGGCAAATCGCTGGGCTCGTCGATCCATTTACCCCCCTCTTGGCGTGAGAGGCGGCCATGGCCCGGTAGAACGGGCACATAGACAGCAAATCCCTGGGCGGCCAGTTGGGGGCCCAATTCCCAAAATTGTTGGGGGCAGGCCGAATAGCCATGAAAGAGCAAAACGGTGCCTTTGCGCTGACCCTGTGGGGGCAGATAAAAAGGTTTGCAGGCCGTTTGCAGGGGAGAATAAAAGTCGCTTTGGGTCAGATGTTGAATCCAGGCCGGGGGGTCCTGGTCAAAATCCGGGGAAAAACGGGCTTGGGCAGGCACAGGCGGTTTCCACGGGTCAGCCGCCAGTCCCGGTAGACAAGACAAACCCAAAGCCAAAATGCTCAAGTTGAGGACCAGTAAGCTTTTTTTTAGAAATCCAATTTTTTCTGGCATGGCAGATCTCCTGTTTGGATGGGTTTGGGGGCTTTAGCCAAAAGATGAGCCCGGTTGGCTGAGAAAATTCATTTCCTCTGGGCTGGATGGGCGTCCCAGACGTGCATTGCGGTGAGGAAATCGGCCAAAACGTTGAATCACTTCGCGGTGTTTGAAGGCATAGTCCACAAAAGAATCTATGGCACCTTCAAGGCCAGAGGGGGCCTGCGCTTGCAAGGCCTGTAAGCAACTCACCGCTTGATCTTGATCTTCAAGTGCTTCGCTGTGTTCAAAGGGCAGGTAAACAAACAGACGGGCCAAAGCAGGAAGCGTTTGATCTCCCCCGGAAGCGCAGAGGGCCTTGGCCAATTTAAGGGCCTGAGCGTCCCAGGCAAAGGCCTGCCCACTGCCGCGAAAGAGATTGCGGCTGCATTGATCGAGCAAGATCAAGAGGGCCAAACAGCCTTCAGGACTGGTTTCCCATTCTGCCAAGTCCCCTGCTGCGGCTTGGGCGTGTAATGTACCCAATTCGCTGCGAATGGATTGGTCAAATTCGGGGTTGGCACTAAACCAGCGCCTGATTTGGGTTGCTTGATTACCGGCGAACCAAAAATCCAGCACTTTTTGGATCGCTGGGTTGGGGCTGAGTAGGCGGGGCTTATTTTCTGACATAAGCACAATTAAATCCCTTTGCGAGTTTTGCTGTAGAGTTAGGGAGCGAGAATGCCTGAGGTCGTTGGGCTGGGATTGCCATAATAGATCTCACTCAAATAGGCCTGTTTATTCCAAGGCATGTCCACCGCGCCCAGGACCTGGGTGGGCAGCAAAGAACGTTGATTGCCATTGCTGTCTTTTTCGACCGAGCCCGGTGAGACCAATTTGCCATCGCCGCCGATCACAAACTGGCTGGCACGCACCTGTTTGCCTGCATAAAAGACTTTCAACTCATATTTGCCAGGGTTTTTGTCGAGAATATGCCAATGGCTGGTATCGTAACTGTCTGGGTCTTCGACATGGGCCCGAACATTGGCAAAGGCAAAGCGCCACAATTGGTAGCTGAAGTCTTTTTGCGGATCTTTGGGGTCCATATTCGTGCGGCGATCGGTGATTAACTCGGCATTGTTGCTTTCATCGGTGTTGATGGCGACCTGTTTGCCATTGTAGTGCAAGGTGGCCGTGAGTTTCTCAAACTCCAAATTGCGGTGTTTAAACCAAAAGTCGGCAAACATCGGTGGGCTATTGGGTTCACTGGCCTGAGCAAAAAAGATAAATCCCAGGGGCACGCGCCAATCTTCTTCGCTGCCGTGTTGGAGCTGTTTGCTGTCTTTGGCTGCGTAAGTACCAATCTTGAGCTTGCCTTTGAACAGCTCAGACTGTTGACCTGCCTGTTTCATCTGAATTTTGAAGGCAAAATTCCCGGTCTGGGGCGTGACCCAATGTTCGTCCAGGGTATTACAATTGACCTCAGCGATTTGGCCTGCTTCAAGGGTGTCAGGGCCAAAACAATCAACCTTGATCCAGCTTTTGCCATCGGGTTTAAAAAACTCAAAAGTCAATTTACTTTCGGGGGCCACAGGGCCTTCGAGTAAAAAGCGCACATAAGCATTGGCAGGCATCCAAGCGGCCTTGTCAAAGACCGGATCTTTTTTTGGGTCGGGCCAATAATGGTCGATGTCTTCGACATTTAAAATAAGTGAGCGTTGAATGACTTTGGGGCTGTTTTGAGCCCCGGCGGGAAAAGCTCCCAGACTGGCGAACAGGCCCAGACTCAACAGTTTAGATAAAATAGAGCGCATATACTTCCCTCTGGCTTGTTTTAAGATACTTCCAGTATAGAGCATAATCGGAGATGTATTTTGCCAAAAAAATCAGGCTTTTCGCTGGGCCTGGCCAAAGACCCAAAATTCACAAAACGAAGGCACAAAGACCTCTTGGTACACAATCTCTTCAAAATGCTGGGGCAAGAGCTGGGCCAACAAGCTCCGCTGTTTGAGATCCGAGACCGGGCAGCCAGAAAAACTCAGCTTTCCCCCTGGCCGCAGGGCACTGTGTATGGCTGAAAATAAGTGCTGCAAATAGGCCGCTGAATCCAATTGGGTGTGGCTCCAGGGCATGGTGCCCAGGTCTGAGATGATGGCCTCAAGCTGCTGGAGTTGGGCCAATTGTTGGGCGGCATCTCCGGGCAAGATCGTCAGTTGGGGGGCATCAAAGGCCTGTCCACAAATGCGAATGAGGTGTTTTTGGGCGGCGGCGATCACCGCCAGGTCTCTTTCCAAGAGCCAGATTTTGGGGCATTGGGGCCACTGCTGCAGCAGGGCCTGAAGCACACCGCCATCTCCGCCGCCGAGAATGGCCACCTCTTGCGGTGTGGTGCCTGTTGCAAAGTGGCTGCCCACAGGGGCGATTAAGGTCTGATGGTAAATTCCATCACTTTCCGCGATTTGCAATTCATGGTCCAAAAACAACATGCGCCCAAAGCTGGGATTTTCAACAATCCGAATCTCCTGCCACTCGGAGCGGCTCTGAAAAAGGGTGGCGCTGACATGGTAGCGGATATCGTAAGCAGATTTCGAAAAATCGGTGAGCAAACTGCTGTCTTGCAGGGCAATTTTGTGTCCCCGGATAATTTCCGCTTGGCGCAGCTGTTGGGGTTGCAGACGCGCTTTCAAAAAGTCGAGCAATTTTTGCGGCTTGGCAGAACCCGGTGAGCAGGTAAAGATATCCACCGCCAGGTGGCGGGTTTCGGGGTAGGTGTGCAGGGCCACGTGCGACTCACCAATAATTGCCACGGCGGTCACCCCCATCGGTTCAAATTGGTGGCAGGCCAATTCGCGCAGGTCCATTTCGGCCTGGGCCAGCCCCTCGCTTAAAAGGGCCCGCACGGCCTCTGTCTGCGACAGCAGTTCAAAGGCCTCACAGTCGAGAAATTCGGCAATCAACTGACTGCCAAAGGCTTTCATAAATATCCCTGCGCCTGCAGGGCAAAGAGCCGGGCGTAGATCCCGTCGTTTTGCATGAGTTCGCCGTGGCTGCCTCGCTCGATAATATGGCCTTTGTCGAGCACCACAATATCATCCGCCATGCGCACTGTGGAAAACCTGTGGGAAATCACAATTGCCATTTGGTTGTGGGTGATTTCGCGAAAGCGCTCAAAGATCAGCGCTTCGGCTTCAGCATCCATGGCCGAGGTGGGTTCATCTAAGACCAGAATATCTGCTCTGCGGCGCATAAAGGCGCGGGCCAAGGCGATGCGCTGCCATTGGCCACCGGATAACTCGCGGCCATTTTTGAACCAGCGCCCGAGCTGGGTATGGTAGCGTTCGGGCAATTCGTCTAAAAAGGAAGTGACCATGCCTTTTTCACCGGCTTCGGCCCATTTGGCTTCGTCATAATAATCGTTGAGATCACCCGCGCCAATATTTTCGCCGAGCAACATCTGGTAGCGCACAAAATCCTGAAAAATCACCCCGACCCGCTCGCGCAGGGTGTGAATATCCCAGTCTTTGAGTTCGAGCCCGTCGAGCAGAATCTTTCCCCCTTCGGGTTCGTAGAGCCGGGTCAGCAATTTGATCAAGGTGGTTTTGCCCGAGCCATTTTCACCGACCAAAGCCAGTTTGCGTCCCGGTTTGAGCACCAAATTGATCTCTTCCAGGGCCAGTTTATCGGCACCCGGATAGCGAAAACTGACATTTTCAAAGCGAATGCCATCGCCGGGCAAAAGCCCCACTTTTTGGGTGCCGCCGTAGTGGGGGGTGGGTTGATCGAGAAATTCGTAGAGGGTCGAGAGGTAGAGATTGTCTTCAAACATGCCGCCAATGGCATTCAAGCTGCTGGCAAAAGCGGCTTGGCCCTGTTTAAAGACCAGCAGATACATGGTCATTTCACCCAAGCTCAAGCGGCTGTGAATGGTCTCAATCACAGTCCAGGCATAAGCGCCATACAGGGCCAAATTGCTCAGGCCGCCCAAGAAAAAGCCCCAAATATTGCGCTTCCAGGTCAGGGCGCGGTCTTCGCCAAAGATCTTGTTAAAAATGTCTTTGTAGCGGTCCAAAAACAGCCCGCCCAATTGGTAGAGTTGCACCTCTTTGGCGTAGTCTTCGCGGGCAATCATCATCTCCAAATAAGTCTGTTCACGGCTTTCGGGGGCCCGCCAACTAAACAGGCGAAAGGCGTCCCCTGAAAATTTGGTCTCGGCAATAAACGCGGGCAGGGCGGCCAGGGCCAGCAGTGCCACCGCCCAGGGCGAAAAAGCCAGCAGCAGGCCACAATAGGTGATCAGCGAAATGGTGTTTTGCACCAGCCCAAACAGGCGGTTGATCAGGCCCAAAGGGCGGGTCGAAGCCTCACGCCGGGCGCGGGTCAGTCGGTCATAAAATTCTGAGTCTTCAAATTGGGGCAGGGTCATTTGCAGGGCTTTTTCCAAAATCAAGACATTGACTTTGTGCCCAAGCTGGGCCCGCAGCAAAGACTGACAGATTTGGATGCCTTTTTGTAGGCCCAGTTGCACAATCACCAGCAGGCCTTCGAGCCCCACAAAAAACAGCGCCTGTTGCTGGGCCGCTTGGCTGCCCTGTTGGGTGGCGCTGAGTACACTGTCGACCAACAATTTGCCGGTATAAGCAATGCCTGCAGGCACCAGACCTGCCAGCAGGGTAAAGAGGCCATACATGACTGTCAAGAGGGGGGCCGTTTGCCAGACCAGGCGCAGGGCGGGCAGGCTGTAGCGAAAGGCGCCAGTGACGGTGGTGAGTAGTTTGGAGGGGTTCATGGGGTACAGCCTTGTGTTGTTAAAGCGTTTAGAAGCACTCCAGACATTAAACAACCAGTATCTGCCTTGGAGCAAGTAAAAAGGCAAAAAGGCCACCTTGAAAAATCAAGGCGGCCTTGGGGCTGAAACTAAGTGTAAATATTAGTTTTCAAGTTTTTTCATAAAGACAGAGTCATCATGCACGCCAGGAGGCATGGTGGGTTTGACATCTTTGCCCATAAAAACGGAATCATCATGGGGGTGCTGGTCGAGGATATTGGGGCCAGGTTTGCCGGGTTTGTGAGGAAAAACGGGTCCGATATCAATTCCGGGCGGGAAGGGATGAACATGATTGATACCAATCAGGTGGGGAGGCACAGGGCGATTTTCGGAAACGGCATCGACCACATCGTACATGTTCTTGAGCACATCGCGTTCGTTTTGGGTGGTATCTGGGCTGGACATGCGTTTAACGATGGCGTCTTTGAGGTCATCCAATTGGCCGGGGGTCATGCCTTTGGTTTCTCCCAAAAGGCTGCGCATAGCGGCTTGGCGTGCGCCGGGCATTTTGGTAAACATCGCGGAGTTGAGGGTATCATCGATCAATTCACTGTTGCTATCTTTGCCAAGCAATTCCACCAAACCGGGGGTGATAATGCTGGTTCTCAGGGGCTCAATGGCTGATTGATCTTCAATCTGGTGCTGAATTTCTTGGTGTTTGCCTTGGGCTGCCTGCTTTTGGGCGGGTTGTCCAATGGCTGAAGCCGCATCAGCGGCTCTCGCTGCCTTTTGCATACCTTTACTTTGAGCGTGTTGGGAAGGGTTTACTTGCATCAGATTTCATTTCCTTTTTATTTTTGATTTGGATAAAGGGACTTTGGCGCTCACTTGCGCAAAATTTAGAATCTGGGCTGGGGATAGACCTCATATCGGGGATGATCGATCAGGTGGCGCGGAACGGGTCGATTTTCTGCTACAGCATCCACGACAGAGTACATATCCTTGAGTATATCACGTTCAGTTTGCGATGTATTTGGGCTGGACATGCGTTTGACGATGGCATCTTTGAGGTCATCAATTTCGCCGGGAGTCATGTTTTGGGCTTTGTCCATCAAATGCCGCAGGGCATATTCATTGGACCAGCCGCCCATGGGGCGAGTGGCCTGTTTTAAGGTCTGATTGATCAGCTGTTCGGGGCTGTTTTTATCGACAAAATCAAAGGGCAAGACACAGCCGAGCTTGGGCATGGGATAAGGTTGAATGAACATTTCTGCTTTTTGATCATCCACGATGCCAGGACGGATGCGTTCTCCGACATTTTGTGCGGGGCTGGCTGTGCCTGCTACAGAAGGTTTGCGCTGGGGGGCTGCTGAGGGAGCAAAGTTGGGAGTCGAATGGGAAACCGTGGGTTTTGTGGCCTGCATTTTGATTAAAAACTCCTTAACACGAGAGTGATGGAATGTTTATCCCAGAACTGTGCCGGAGGATGAGCTTTGTTTCACAAATAAAATCTATTTTTAATCAATGATTAATAAAAAGAGGAATTTTATTAAATCTCATCCAGCCCAGACAAGGCTTGATAAATTCAGTGTTTTAGCCTTCTCGAAAAAAGGGAGAGGCAATATATTCTTTAAAATAATCCCCCAATTTATGTTCCCCTTGGGGCGGGGCTGTTTTGGGTTTTTCCGTACTTTGAGCAATAAACTTGAGGTGTTGAGCGCGTTGGGGGCTAAACAGCTGTGTTAAACCTGCAATCAGAGGCAGTAGGCCAGCTGGAACGCCCTGAATACGCGCTTTTTTGCCCAGGGTTTCAAAGGCCAATTGGGCAATCTGCCGCTGGCTTAAATTTTGGGGGCCGCCTGCCAAAAGTTCTTTTTCTTTGGCTATCATGGCTTTGATGCAGATCTGAGCCAGATCTGCGGCATGAATGGGGTTGAGGCTACTTTCGCCTTGGTTCAAGACATAGTTGCTGCCGCGCCGGGCCATATTGAGATAGGTGGTCAACTCCGAAAAATAGCCCGTGGGACGAATAATACAAGAGGTGGTGGGGGATTCCTGCAGGGCTTTGACAAATCGCTCTTTGGCGCTGAATTCCTCTGGCTGATGTGGATTGAGCCGGGAGATATAAATGAATTTTTTTAATTCGGTGGTCTGCTGTGCAATTTGCAGAAGATTGTAATTGCCCTGATAATCAATGGCTTCATAATCTTTGCTACCGGGGCCGTTGGCACCGACACAGGAGACAATGAATTCAATTTGCTGGCAGGCATTGTATAAACTTTCTGGGCGCGTTAAATCAGCGACGACAATCTCGTCTACTTCAGCTCCCACGGCGGGCTCCAAGTAGGGGCCGCGTTTCCAGAGTTTTTCCCGATTGCGCACCAGGGCGCGTACCCGGTGGCCCTGACGCTTGAGTTCATGGACCAGATGTTTGCCTAGATACCCTGTGGCTCCTGCAACAAGCACAAATTTCATTGAGGGCTGTATTTCCTGCTGTGATTCAGCCCAAGCTGGCTGCTTGCGGGACTGTCTGGGACATTGTACCAAATTTGGGTTCTGCCAAGGCAGATTTGCCGCTAAAGACATCCTGAATCGGCATGGTAAAATGATTTAATAAGTAACTGATTTTGTCAGGGAAATTTATCTAGGAAATTATCAGGGAAATTACCAGGGAAAGAGGCAAGACCCATGGCCCCACAGGATGCGTTTCAAGATCCCCTTTTGCTAGAGCTGATCAGCCGTGAGCAGTTGACCCGAGAGCAGGTGCAAACGGCAGCTGAGCTGATAGATTCCAACATCAAGGCCGGCCAACAGGCTTTGGCCGGCACCCGTTATCAGTGGGATCAAAATGCGTATACGCTTCTGGCCAGTCGTTACCCGGATGGCCAGGAAAAATTTAGTCTGGCATTGCCCAAGCCCGAAGGGGCCGATAAAACGGTGAATTTGGCGGACTGGGAACCCGCAGGTACTCATTTGACTTTGTTTAACCCCGAGAGTGGCAAAAAAGCCGAAGATATTGCCTGGCAGTTCTCCCCCCAATTGGAAGTATTGCAAAGTCAAGCCGGGACTTTCTGGAACGGGCCGTTTTTGCAAGACAGCAATCTGGCTTTGGGCCACAGTTTTTTCTGGAACGCCTCTCCCAAACAGGCCACGAATGCCCGGCCGCTTGACTTTTTTCTGGGTTACCAAGGCGCTTTGGCCGCTGTGGCAGATCGGGGCGCGGGCCAGGTCCATTTGATCAATTTGGAAGCTGGGCAACTGCTCAAAACCCTGAATTTGCGCAACCCTGGCTCTAGCAAGACCCTCAACCTCTGTCTGGCCGAAAAAAACAGACGCCTGTATATTACTGATAACAGTACCAGCATTACGGTTGTCAATTTGGACGATTATAGCAGCCATAAAATTGCACCCGCTGTGGGGCTTTTGGGCAATTGTGTGCTCAGTGTCGACGAGGCATTTTTGTTTGTGCTGGCGACCAAACCCAATCCTGGCCTGAAGGTGATTGATCTCAAAACCGAACAGATGAGCAAAGATATAGCCATCAAAGGTGATCTCTTTAGCACCAACAGCGACTCTCCAGTGGATCTAATGGCCCTTTCTCCCAATGGAGAACAATTGCTGTTTATGACCTATCTCAACGACCCCGATCCCTTTACCCCGATTATCAGCGTGGTTGATGTGCTGCGGCAAAAAACCACCCAGCGTTTTTCAATCAAAGATGGCACCCGTCCCGCAGCCCTGTGTTTTTTGGGAATCAACCCAATTGCAGCCAAAAATCAGACGGTCTTGGAAGTTTTAATTGGGCAGGGGGCTGTCAGTGATGAAGCTGTTCGCGAGGCCCGTGTGGCCGTGCGCCAGAAAGCCCTGGAAGACTCCTTGCGCCAACAGGAGACTCAGCAAGCCGCTGTGCCCACCATCGATTTGGAGCAGCGGGCTTTTGAGGAAGCGCAAAAGAAAGAAGAAGAAGAGCCCGAAGAGGCCCCTCAAGAAGGTGCGCCGCCGCCGTTTAAACCCGAAAAAGCACCCCAGATGAATATTTCTCCGGCAGCCGATGAATTGATCACAACGCTGTGTTCTAACACGATTTATATGCAGAGCAAAGGTGAAGTGGATTTAATTGGCGATCCTGAACTGACCGAAAATTTGGTGCGGGTCAAGTCAGCTGCGACCCGTGCCCGCAATGAATTGGAATGGTATACCGGCGCGATTATCAAACTCAAAAATGTGGTGGGTGATTATCATCTGGATATCGTGATTCTGCGTGAGCAGATGGAAGACATGTTGCACAAATATGAACGGGACAGCTTGGTCAAAGCCGGCCTTAAAACTGTGCCTTCAAATTGCCCCAACTGCTCTAAACCGCTGTTTGGCAGTTATATCTGTTCCTATTGCGGCTACGAAATTGAGCGCCCCGAGGAATTGCTCAAACGTGGGATTATCAGTATTGCCTCGGCCCGTCCGCTGGATAACCTCACCCAGGGCCACTTCCTGATGATCGACATGGAGGGCAAACGCATTCTCGAAGTCGATGAAAACAAAAATATTTTCTGGACCATGGGCAAAGACATGCTGATGGAATCCTCGATTGAATTGGCTTTCCCACGGGATGCCGTGCGTCTGTCCACCCGCAATACCCTGGTCACTGATTTCAGTCTCAACCGGATCATGGAAATCACCCCCAGTGGCCGTTTGTTTTGGGAGTTTAATCAGAGCAAATCCGCTGAGCACAAGCTCAAAAATCCGGTGCGGGCTACCGCCAATGGCCTGAACCATGTCTTGATTGTCGATCAGGGCAATCACCGTGTGATTGAGGTCGACAAAGATTCGGATATTCGCATGCAATATGGCCAAATTGGTGAAGCGGGCATTAAGATGGGCCTGCTCAATACCCCCAGTGATGTGCAGCGTTTGGCCAACGGCAATCTTTTGATCACCGATACGGGCAATCACCGCATTCTCGAATTGGAGAATATGGAAGTGGTTTGGCAATACGGCAATCCAGAGAACAAAGATGCTGGGGGCTATGGGGTCGAGCCTGGTTATCTGAGTTATCCCCAATCGGCCCTGCGCCAAGACAATGGCCATACTTTGGTGGTCGATGCTGGCAATTTGCGTATTTTGGAATTGGATGCCGAAGGCCAGATTCTCTGGGAACATTTTACCCACTCTGGGCCTGAAGAGTACCAGATGGACTCCCCTTTCCGGGCGACTTATTTCTGGAATGGCCTGGTCTCCATTTTGGGTGAATCTTCGATGATTGAGTATGACCCCCGAGAGAAAAAGGTGGTTTGGGGTTGTCTGATGTCGGATTTTGAGCGGGCCAAAGCCGTTTTACAGGTCGAGCAGAGCACCAAACGCTTTGTCAAACATGGGGTGCGCAATCCCTATATGCGTATTGCCGATAAAGGGGAAGAAGAGGCCGCGGCCAAAGCGGAAGCCATGCAGGCCTTGATTTCCAAACGCATGTCAACGGTGCGTACCGCCGCCAGCAACAAGGCCCATGTTTCGCTCTTTGGCAAACCTCAATTGGAGCCGCTGAAGTTTTATTTGGTGGATCGCACCAAAAATCGGGTCCTTATCACCGACCGTGAAGGACGTATGGATTGGCGTTATGGCGAAGCTGAGGGGCAAACCTTACAGAAACCCAATGCCTGCAATCCAACGGGTGCAGGCACTCTTTTATTGGCAGATACCGATCAGCACCGGGTTATTGAAATCGATACCAAAACCCTCGAAATTGTTTGGCAGTTTGGTGAAACAGGCAAAGCCCGCGATAAACAGGCCGGTTTGAACCGGCCCCGTGGGGTGCAACGCTTGGCCAATGGTAATACCCTGATTGCCGATCAGGGCAATACCCGTGTCTTTGAATTGACCCCTGGCGGTGAAATTGTCTGGTCGTATGAGGGGGTTGACCGTTTGACGGGGCCTTACCATGCTTCCAAACTCGAAAATGGCAATGTGCTTATTACCGATTGGGCTGCCCACCAGGTGATTGAAATTTCTCCTGCCGGTGATGTGGTCTGGCATTTTGGGGTGCGAAAAACAACTGGTGAAGATGCCTCCCACTTGAGCTACCCAGAATCTGCTGCGCGGCTGGCCAACGGCAATACCCTGATTGCCGATACCCGCAATGATCGGGTGATTGAGATTTCCCCTGCAGGGGAAATGGTCTGGGAGTTTTCTGGGCGCAAAGAGATTAAATACGGTTCTCCGTCTTATGCCGAGCGCATGGCCAATGGCAATACCTTGGTTGTACACAGTCACAATCGCCAGATGATCGAAGTTTCTCCAGAACTCAAAGCACTTTGGAAGTTGATGCTGCCCTTTGATCGTCCTGCGGTGGCCGCCAAACCTGCGGCAACAGAAACCCCTGCACCATGATTGCCCTTGTGACGGGGGGCAGTCGTGGCATCGGTCGTGCGATTGCTGCTTATTTGGCCCGTCAGGGTATGACCACTTGGCTCTGTTCGCAAAACCGCGAGCGCCTCAATCAAACCTGTCAGGAATTACAGGCCCAGGGTTTGCCTGTCAAAGCCCAGGAATTGGATGTGACCTCAGCCTGGGAGGTTGAGGAAGTCTTTGCCAAAATTGTCGCTGAGAGTGGCCGTTTGGATGTGTTAGTGACCGCTGCCGGGGTATCTGGTTTCAGTGATTTGGAGAGTGATCAAGACATGCAAATCTGGCAGCGGATCATTTCCACCAATCTCACCGGCACCTATCTCTGTTCGCGGGCCGCTGTTTTGGAAATGCGCAAAACTGGGGGCGGAAGGGTGATCCATATTTCTTCCGTGCTAGGGTTAAAAGGTATTCGTCATTCTCTGGCCTATTGTGCTGCCAAACATGGGGTGGTGGGACTGACCCGCGCCTTGGCCCAAGATGTGATGCCCTGGGGCATTACGGTCAATGCCGTCTGTCCGGGCTGGGTGAGAACCGATATGGGCTTGCAGAGCATGGCTGCCATCTCGGAGCACTATGATCTGCCGCCGGAAGTTTTTGAAGAGGAAGAATTGCGCGCCGTGCCTCTGGGGCGTTGGATTGAGCCCGAGGAGGTTGCCGAAATGGTAGGCTATTTGGTTTCTCCCCAAGCGGCAGCTGTCACGGGCCAGGCGTTTGAGATCTCGGGGGGACTCTAAGTCGTTTTCAGCTTTAAACGAAAGTTTCTGCTTATTTAACTGCTGCTTAATTTTTTCTGCGTCAGATCAGGTTCACTCTTCACGATATGAATAGTATCAAAATCGCGTAGAAGGAATTTATCACATGTCTATTCAAGCTCTTTCCACTCAGTCCGCTATCATGGCCACCCCTGTTGCCAAACCCCAAACTGAAACCCCCAAGCCTGCAGCCACTGAAGCCAAACCCAAATCTGGCTTGGATACCTTTACCAATACCCTGGCAGGTGCTGCTGTTGCCGCTCAAACTACAGGTTTGGTTGCCGCCGGTGGTGCCGGTGTGATGACCTATCTCTCTTTAAAAGAAGCCCCTGTTTTTCACCGCGTTCTGTTGTCTGCTTTGAATGCCGGTGGTGGTGGTATGGCCGGTGCTGTCGTGGGCGGCCTAAGTGGTGCTGTGGCGGGTGCTTTTGCCAATAGCAAATCCGAAGGTGCCATGTATGGTGCTGCAACCGGTGCTGTGGCGGGTGCCGCTGCCGTGACGGCTTTAAACCTCAAAATGGGCAAAGGCATGGATGTTAAAATGATGGGCGGAGGCGCATTATTGGGTGCTGCTCTCGGTGCTGTCGGTGGCTTTGCTGGTTCTCTGGTTAAAAACGACTGATCCATTTTTAATTGAAAGGCCCGTGGAATACCTTTCCACGGGCCTTTTTTTTGTTTTGGCTTAGACCTCGTTTTCGGGAGCCAAAGACAGGCGTCGTGAGAAAAACATCACCAGAGCCAAGACCACAAAGAGTCCCAAACTGCCCATCAACAGGGCATAGTCTTGCTGGTCGATAATCACGTAGATAAAGCCGTAGAGGGCAGACAAAACCCCTGCCGTGACTGCGGTCAGTGGCCAACTCTTTAAGAAACCGGCAGCATAAGCGCTGATCAGAATCAGGGTCATACTGGCGGCGGTGGCGTAGGCTTTTTCAAAACCGAGAATTTCTGAAATCGAGAGCAAGAGGGTATAAAAGACACAGAGCGCGAAACCGACCAGCAGGTACTGTAATGGATGCACGAGACGTCCGGTCAAAATTTCGACAAAGAAAAAGGTTAAAAAAGTCAGCCCGATAAAAAACAGGGCGTATTTCACAGAGCGGGTGACTTTGTGGTAGTGGCTGAGGGGTTGAATCAGCCAAACGCCAAAAGCGGCATTTTCAAAGCTGTATTGTTTGCCTTGCCAGAGCTGGGGAAAATTGCGATTGAGGTGTAAAACCTTCCAATTGGCCTGAAAAGCCTGGGCTGAAATACTGCGGTTGTCTGGCAAAAAGGCCCCATCAAAACTGGGGTCGGGCCAGGGGGCCTGGAGCTTGACACCGGTTTCTTGACCGACGGGCACAAAGAAGAGTTTTTGGGTGCCTTTGAGTTTGAGCTGAATCTGAAAATTGAGTTGTTTCTGGCGTTGCTCGGCACTTAATCCGACGGGGGTATGAATCCCCGATTCATAGAGATGATCGGTGACCGTGCCAGGGTCAAAGGCCCGGTTTTGCGGCCCCCATTGCAATTTGACCGTCTCCTTGATCCCGCGCAGGTCGGAAATCCCCGTTGAGACAAAGGCCTGCTGCCAGAGAATGTTTTCGTCTGCGATAGGCAGCTGTTTAAACTGAGCAGCATCAAAATGGCCTTTGAGCTGCAGATCGGCCGTATAAACAGTCAAGGTATAAATGCCCCGGTGTAACTTTTCGGGGGACAAGCTGCCCTTTATCTCTAATTTTTTGGGCAAGATATGCAGGTATTCTGTGACGGTGCGGATTTTGCCCTTTTCAAGTGGAATTTCTCTGCGGTAGGGCAGGGTCAGAATGGGGCCCGTCAGGGTTTGTGGATCGGCCCACTTGCGATTGACCTCTTCACTGGCACTCCGCTGCAGCCCTTCTCTTTCGCGTACAAGGTCTTGAATAAAGGCCACAGGGATCAGAGAAAAAAGAAAGAGAAAGATCATCGAAAAGAGTTTAAAAGTGACCGATGAGCGCATCTGCTGCCAGGATTTGCGCAAATCTTGCCAGCTCATTTGGCCTGAAAGAGGGGGCCCTGAATGTGAGTCTGCCGCGGGTTGTGAAGGGGGTTCGAGTGGCATTGGATATCTCCTAAAGAACTTTGTTTTGTAAAGTGAATTGAAATAATAATAAACTACTTTGCGTTACAAAGTAAAGGCGCCAAACCACTTTTTGCTTCAAGCCGGTGAAGTTCTTGCGTCTAAGCGGGGGGCGTCTCGCGCTGGGGTTTTGCTTTGAGGGGCAGACAAATGGTAAAGGTGGTACCGGTATTGACCACACTGTTGACATCAATACTGCCCCCGTGGGCCTCGATGATGTCTTTGACAATGGAAAGCCCCAAACCTGTTCCACCTGTGACGCGGGAGCGGGCTTTGTCGACCCTGAAAAAACGGTCAAAGATCCGAGGCAGGTCAATTTTGGGAATGCCAATGCCTGTGTCGGTTACTTCAATTTGGGCCTGTTCGCCTTCAATATGGGCATGCAGGGTGACGGTACCATGGGGACGGTTGCACTTGATCGCGTTGTCCACCAAGTTGATCAAGACTTGCAAGATTCGGTCGCGATCGGCGGTCATCATCGGCAGGGTGCTGGGGTAATCCGTGACCAACTCGACATCGTTGACCTTGCTGTGGTGCGACATTGTCGAGGCCACATCGTCCAAGATTTCAAACAAGTCAAAAGAGGAGACGTGTAAAGAGGTCTCTGCCTCGTCGATATTGGCCAAGATAATCAACTCGTTGACCAAACGTGTGAGCCGATCGGCTTCCCGTTGGATATTGGATAAAAACTTGTCTTTGAGTTTGGGGTTGGCAATGGCACCCATTTGCAGGGACTCAGCCGCCATTTTGATCGATGTCAGAGGTGTTCTCAGTTCATGGGAAACATTGGTGATAAACTCCCGCTCCAGCGATTCCAGACGCCTCACCGCAGTCAGATCTTGAATCTGCATCAAAAATCCGCTGTGTTCAGCAAGACTGTAAGGATGGGTGTTGACACACAGGGTCTTGGGTTTGGCTGTCCAAGTCGAAATAAACTCGTGAGACAGAGCCTGAGACTGGCTGATCTCCAGCCACAATCCAGGCAAAGGTGAGTCGGACCAGAGTTCACTCAGGTGTTTCCCTTGGAGTTCAGAGCCTGCCTCCAGGATCTCGCAGGCATCTGGATCCAGAGACAAGATCTGCCCCTGGAGACCCAGAATCAGAACTCCGCTTTTAACAAGGGCCACGGCCCCGCTTAACCCCCGAGGCGGTAGCCGAAACCGCGCACGGTCTGTACAAAGCGAGGATTGCTGGGATCTGCCTCGATTTTTTCACGCAGCCAGCGGATATGGACGTCTACCGTTTTTGTATCGCCATAAAAATCCAATCCCCAGACCTGTTCAAGCAGTTCTTCGCGAGAAAAGACTTTGTTGGGGCTGGACATGAGCATCGCCAGAATTTTAAATTCTTTGGGAGAGAGTTCAACCGCTTTGCCACGAACGGTGACCTTGTGTTCGGTCAGATTCATTTCTAATTCTTCGTAGCGGTGGGTTTCGGGTTGGTTGCTATCTGTTTCGGTCCCTTTGCTGCGGCGGAGCAGGGCGCGGATCCGGGCAATCAATTCACGCAGGCTGAAGGGCTTGACCAGATAGTCGTCAGCGCCGACTTCCAAACCAATCACGCGGTCAATTTCTTCGCCTTTGGCGGTGAGCATAATGATGGGGGTTTCATTGCGCTCCCGACGAAGCATCCGACACACTTCCAAGCCGCTCAATTCAGGCAGCATCAGATCCAAAACAATCAGATTGGGTTTTTCCAACTGTACTTTTTGCAGGGCATCTTGGCCGTTGTGAGCACAGACCACCTCAAACCCCTCTTGTTTCAGAGCGTATTCAATAGATTCAACGATGGACTCTTCATCATCTACTAAAAGAATCTTATCAGCCATGGTCGCTTCGTTTTACCTCTACCTGTGATTGATCAACGTTTTGTGTACGATGTTTCTGCGCACCCGTTTGTTTAAGCACTGGGGCTTAAATGCTTAACTTATCATGCTTTTATTCATGCTTTTATCAAGTATAAGTCATTATTACCTCATCTTAACATGATCTCTTAATCTGTGCCAGAGTCGCACACAAAAATGCGCAAGAGCCGGAGTTAATCCGGCTCTCATCGAAAATTTTCAGGATAAACCGATCTTAATGACCCAGGCTTTCCAAATACCGTTCCGCATCAATGGCTGCCCTGCAACCACTGCCCGCAGCGGTAATGGCCTGGCGGTAGACAGGGTCATGTACATCCCCGGCAGCGAAGATGCCTGGGATATTGGTTTTGCTGCTGGCACCTTCGACTTTGAGGTAACCGACTTCATCGGTTTCAAGATAGTCTTTAAACAGATCCGTATTGGGCCGATGACCAATGGCGACAAAGACACCATCGATCGGCATTTCGTGGGTTTCGCCATTGACTGTATTTTTTAAGCGGATCGCAGAGACTTTTTTGTCACCCAAAATCTCTTCAATCTCACTGTTCCAGATAAATGCGATTTTGGGGTTGGCCGCCGTGCGATCTTGCATGATCTTGGAGGCGCGCAATTTGTCCCGGCGGTGAATCACGTAGACCTTGCTGGCAAAACGCGTGAGAAAATTGGCCTCTTCCATGGCGCTGTCCCCGCCCCCAACAATGCAGACCTCTTTATTGCGGAAAAAGGCCCCGTCACAGGTTGCACAGGCCGAAACCCCGTGGCCCATCAGCCGCAACTCGGATTCCAGGCCAATCAATTTAGCGGTGGCACCTGTCGAGATAATCACCGTATTGGCAAAATAGGTTTCGTTTTCGACTTCAATTTTAAACGGGCGCTGCGAAAAGTCAACGGCGGTCACGTCGCGGGTTTGCACACGGGTGCCAAAGCGCTCGGCCTGTTCTTTGAGTTTCATCATAAAGTCGGGGCCCATAATCCCTTCGGGGAAGCCCGGATAATTCTCAACATCGGTGGTCAGCATGAGCTGACCGCCGGCCATATAACCTTCAAACATCAATGGGGTGAGATTGGCGCGGCTGGTATAAATGGCAGCGGTATAACCTGCCGGACCAGAACCAATAATAATGACATTTTCTACGTTTTCAGACATGTTTAAGGATCCTTTCAAACGGTTTACTTACATCATACTGCATCAAACAAGCCCTGCGAACCAGATACCCCAATAGGTATATTTGGGTCATTTGCCCCAAACTTCTTGGCCAATGGTTTTGCTGCCAGGCTGGGTCCAGCGCCCTGTCCAATGCCCTGTTTTGGCATTTTTTCGGAAGAGGATCAAACCGTAACCGTTACTTTGGGGTTTGGTGAAAATCACGGCAAAGGCATCCCCCTGATCGATGCCTGTGCCAATATATGTGGTGGCCCCAAAGCGCCAAAAAACCGTGTATGTCTGGCCATTTTTTTCGACATGGACATGTCCTTTATACGGTACTTTTTGGCCGGGATTATTGCCCACGCAGCGATAATCTCCAAGCGGGGCTTCGGCCTGAGCAGACAAGACGGGCCCAATCAAAATAAGGCTGAAACTCAAGAACAGGGCTCCGGCTACGTTGAGGATGGGACGGAAGAATTTCAAACCCATAGGCATCTCCAGTTTTTTGTTTGCTGCTTTTGAACTGTGTTATAGGCAAGGCCAGTCTGTATTTCCAGTATAATTGCTTTAGATGTTAAACATGAGGTTCTTTTCGCTGTGACTTTTTTGCCCACCTCGCAATTCAAACCTGCTTCGGGTGCTGATTGGTCTGCGGATCTGCCCATGTCTGGGGTCGAAAAAAATCTTCCTCCGGCCTCATTTTCTGTGCCCCTTTCACCAGAGCCTGTTCCGACCACACCTGCGATGCCTGTTGAGCAACTGCAGATATCGGAAACTGCCGCTGAACAGCCCCTTTTGCCCGCTGTTACCCCATTGCTCAGCGCCAGCAAAGAGCAGATACGGGCCGCTGTCCAAGGTGATAAAGCCGTCAGCCAAGCGACCCAGACCCTGGTGAGTGACGTTGTTTCTGCGGTGGTCTCAGGTACTGAACCAACAAAAAAGTCGGCGCTTGCGACCGCACCACAAGCCCCCGAATCTCACCCGTCCCAGGCGCAATTGCCATTGGGAAAAGCGGCATCTGGAGATGTTCTACATCTGATTGCCCCAGCTATTTCTCCTTTGGACACCCCACTTCCAGCGCCGCCTCAGTCTGATGAAAGCATCAATGTACCCGCGCCTTCGCAAGAGCAAATTGTCTCTCAGACCGACGCCTTGGTCAAAGGGACTATTCTCACTGTGCGGGCAATTCAAGAAAAGGTGAGTGCCCAGCCAGATCTTTTGCCTTCTGCTTCACAGCCACTGCTTCAGGGGTTGGTGGTTTCGACGGTGGTTCCTGTGCTCTCTTCCGGCCGAAAAAATTTGCAGGATCTGATTTCTGGTGACAAAACCGTCAGTGAGGCTGTGGGGGCCGTTGCCAGTGATGCCATGGATGCCGTGGTGACAGGGGCTGTTTCCAATGTGGGACAAAAATTAATCTCAGGTGCGGCCTCTGCTTTGGGGGCACCTCCGGCCACTGCCGAAGCGGTGGGCATGGTTGCTGCTTTTACTTCGGCCCGTCTCAGCAACGTGGTTTTAGAAGGTACTGGGGCAAAAATTGTGGTCATGGATCAAACCAAAAATTGGCTCGACCGCAATTTGACGGGAACGCCTTCACCTTTACTGTCTGGGCT
The DNA here is from genome assembly GCA_050248915.1 of Candidatus Sericytochromatia bacterium. Classification (GTDB taxonomy): domain Bacteria; phylum Cyanobacteriota; class Sericytochromatia; order UBA7694; family UBA7694. The sequence goes on along the minus strand of JBFWRL010000014.1, from coordinate 26,867 downwards.
GAATCAAGGCCCTTTGGTGATTGAGCCTGTTTTGACTGAATAGCTTTAATCATCAAGGTTGCGATCGCTGCAGAACTCCAAACTGACTTCGCGATCGCGGGTGCTCTTTTGCAGACAGCGGGCCTGTAAGGGGCCGCTTTCATCGCTGTCCATGGTGCGCATCGCACCTGAAAAATTAAATCGCACCCCAGCATAGATTTGATCCAGGGCCAAAATGCGGCAGCGTTGGGGTATGCCTGAGAGTTTGACCTGCTCTTTTAAAAATTGCACTTCGTCGGTCAGGGTATTGCCCGCGATCATCAGGCGGGTGCGCTCCAGCTCCAGCTCTTTTTGGCGTTCGATCTGATCGCGGGCTTGGGTGCGGAGATAGATCAGCGATTTAATATTTTCTTCGAGCTTGCGTTTGTTGAGTTTGAGCTCTTCTTCAAGATCACCCAATCTGGTTTCGACAATGGGATCTACCCTCAAATAGAGGGTCGTGGTGGTGGATGAAGGCGAACCCAGAATCCGGGCCTTGATCAAATGGGCTGAACTGACCTGCCCGCCATTGATTTGGCCTTTGCCTTGCTGGGTGCCCACCCGAATTGGTCCCACGGTGCGCACCTGGCTGTGAAAAAGGCCTTCGCGCACATGCAAACTGCCCTGACACTCAACATGGGCCTGCTGAATAAAATGAGCATGAATATTGCCCCTGGCACTGAGGTGGGTGTTTTGATTGCCAAAGACCGAACCGTGGATCACAATATTGCCACCAGCGGTCAACATAGCGTCTTCGACCGAACCTTGCACAATAATATCTCCCCCGGCTTCGACCCGGTAGCCACTGTGGACATTGCCCGCAATGATAACAGAGCCATCAAAGTGAATATTGCCACTTTTGACACCCACTTCATCAATCTGGACCAGATTCTGGATCCGAACCGACTGCACGCCTTTGACTGGATGCCCAGGAATGGCGGCCACCAATAAATTGGGATCATCGGGATGCAGACAGGTGCCTTCGCCTTCGAGCAGACGGCGGTCAATGCCCATCCGTGGCGGGATGATCTTGCCACTGAGATCTTTGCCTGCTTTGCCTTCAATCGGCGGGTGCCGGAGTAAAAGTGGGGTGTCTTCGGGCACCGAGGCCAAAATATTGAGTTGGCGAAAATCCACGGATCCGTCTTCGTTTTCAACGGGGCCTTGGCCCACTTCATCGAGCAGATATTCGAGCCAAGCATCTTGCCCATCTTCGACGGGCTCGCCCTGGGCCACCAATTCCCGCTCTAAAAAACCCTGACGCACGGCTTTGTCTAAAACAGTTTGGTTCAGGCCGAAGATCAGCCCTGAACGCTGCAAAAAAGCCGAGAGAATATCCGGCGTGACAGTTTCCAGGGCATAGAGAGGATCAACATTCAGCCAGGCCTGTTGCCAATCGGCAGAGACTTCCAAGGTCATACCATGGGGGCGGTCATTAAAGATATGGGGTTTGATTCCCAAGGCCTGATCGGTGTTTTCGAGCCCTTCTCCCTCTAAGACATCCTGAATTCGACCCATGACGGGATTGGTTTGATTGGTATGGTCTTTGTACGAGCCGCCAATCCGGGTTTCTGAGGTCAGGCGGTTGCGCATAATGCCGGTGGGGCGTTTAATCAACACACTGGGAAGGGGCAAATGAGAGGCCCCTGCTTGCTCACTTAATTCAATCAGCCCCCGCAATTGCTGGATATCTGCAGCGACATCAGACATATGCTGGTAGCGTTCTCCCCGGCGCTTGTGTAACATGCGCGTCATTAAGGTGCTGAGTTCGGGACGCAGGGTGGGATTGTGGGTTTGAGGGGGGACCAAGGGCTGAGAGAGAATATTCATAATGGTTTGGCCCATGCTCTCTCCCTCAAAAGGCAAACGGCCTGTGTAAATTTCATAGAGCATGACCCCCAGCGAGAAAATGTCTGCACGGTGGTCCACCATCGCAGAATCTTGCAATTGTTCGGGAGACATATACGAAAGCGTTCCCAACATGGTGCCAGCCTGGGTTTGCAAGGTGAAATGTTCAGTGGTATTCATGCGGGCGATGCCAAAGTCCATGATTTTGACTTGGCTTTGTGGCGTGATCAAAATATTGTCGGGTTTGATGTCTCTGTGGACCACCCCCTGTTGATGGGCAAACTCCATGGCATCACAAATTTGCACCAAGATATCCAAGAGTTCGAGTTCGCTGAAGGCGTAGCCCTCACTGAGCAGATCTTTGAGGGTTTTTCCCTCCAATAACTCCATGATCAGATAGTGTTCTTGGTCTTCTTGGCCAAAATCATACACCGAGACAATACCGGGATGTTGGAGCAAACCAGCTGTTCGGGCTTCGCGCTGGAAGCGGGCAATCATTTCCTCAGAATCGGCACTGTTGAGATTTTCTAGCCGCAGTTCTTTGACCGCCACAGGCCGGTGATTGACCTGATCAAGGGCCTGATAGACGACGCCCATGCCGCCACGGCCAATTTCTTTGATTAATGCGTATTTGCCCAAAACAGTCTGGGTTTGTGTCATGAACGGAATATCCCAAGCTTTTCAACATCTGCTTAAAAACCAGTTGAAATCAACTGGAGGGAATCATTGCTGCTTCCCTATTTTGATCTAATATACACTGGGATATAAAGATTTAGTTTATTTTTGGTGAAAAATTAATCTTGCAGGCGGCTATCAAAGCCGTCAAAGAGGGGGCCGCCGACAAGAGCCAAAACAGCTTCAGCAAAGTCCATTAAGGCCGTTTTGTCTGTTTGGGCATAGAGTTTTTCGAGGGCTTCATGTAAACACTGGGCTGTCTTTGGATCGGCCTTGAGCAAAGCGCGGTGCAGCCATTTGCCATGGCCACTCCACCGCCTATGATGGGCCAGCCAGAGATCTGCTGCTGTCTGGGCCAATTCTGCGGCAATATAGACGATCTCTTCCCGCTTGTCTGAACCGTTTAAATCCTCAAGCAGATCGCTGAGTTGGTAGCGTTTGGCACGGGTTTCTTGGTCTGAGAGCAGAGCCGGCCCTGCCGCTAAAAGTGTGTCACACTGTTCTTTAATGGCTTGCGCTTGGCCGTTTTTTTGCCGGATCACCAGGCCCTCGCTGCACATCTGCAAAAGCGAGGGGGTGCGATGGGCCATGTCTTTGTGAAAAAAGGTTTGTAATGAGGCGGGGGTGTGCACAAAAAATTCCACGGGCCAGTTTCCAACCCGTTCTGAGCAGCGATAAGGGGCATCGGAATCTTCTTCGGTGACAATCACCAGATCCAGATCAGAGGTGGGGGTGCCTTCTCCGCGTATGATGCTGCCCGCCAAAAAGGCCGCCACACAACCAGGGTAGCGGTTCTCTACCAGCCGTGTGGCAACCAATTGGGGGTGAGTCATGTTTAGCCGCGCGGGGGCTTTTCGACAACCTTGTCGATCAGGCCATATTCCAGGGCTTCTTCAGGAGACATGAAATTGTCTCTTTCGACGTCTTTTTCGATTTTTTCCAGGGGTTGTCCACTGTGAATCGACATCAGGGCGTTTAAGCGATGGCGCAATCTGACGATTTCAGAGGCCTGAATTTCAATATCTGTGGCTTGGCCAGTGGCACCGCCGTGGGGTTGGTGAATCATAATGCGGGCATTGGGCAGGGCCATGCGTTTGCCTTTTTCACCCCCAGCCAGCAAGAAGGCACCCATGCTGGAAGCCTGACCGATACAAATCGTGCTGACAGGGCTTTTAATATGTTGCATCGTGTCGTAGATCGCGAAGCCTGCAGTGATCAATCCGCCAGGGGAGTTGATATACATGGCAATTTCTTTTTCGGGATCTTCGGCTTCTAAAAAGAGCAATTGGGCAATAATGACGTTGGCCAGGGGCTCATCGACTTCGTCTCCGAGCAGAATAATTCGGGATTTGAGCAGGCGCGAAAAAATATCGTAGCCCCGTTCCCCTTGGGGGGTATTTTCAAAGACGTAGGGCACGATCACGCGGTCCAGGCGTTCGGGTATCAGGCGGTTGGTTTCGTTCATTTTCAAAGGCCTTTGTGCAGGATTTCACTCATCATACCACTGTCGTCGGGGGGGTGGGGACTTGCTATACTGTCAAAGACAGGGGGCTGTTTTGAACCATGGGTCAGGCAGCCATATTTGTGGATTATTTTTCTCAGTCAGAGGGAGCGTTTTTATATGATGTCGGTACAAACTCAAATTTCAGAGCGCATGGAACAGGCTTTATCTCCCCTTTCTCTCGAAGTGATCAACGAGAGCCATCAACACAGTGGGCCCGGTTCAGAAACGCATTTTAAAGTCATTGCCGTATCTGAGGCCTTTGAGGGGCAAAATCGCGTGGCCCGTCACCGCCAGGTCAATGTCCTTTTGGCAAACCTGATTGGCAATCCGATTCATGCCCTCTCTTTGCAGCTCTTTACGCCCCAAGAGTGGGAAGCCCGATCTGGGATTGCATTGGCCTCGCCAGCCTGTCGTGGCGGTTCCAAGGCTGTTGGGGCCTGAACGTTACCGTCTGAACAGGTGTCTAAGACACGGGGGGGTGGGGCCTGTTTATCGGGCTGTGATTGTGTCCGAACACCCAACCATTTTAGATTTGAACATGTATAATACAGCTTATGAATCAACCGATGCCTCCGCAGCCCAAACCGGCTGCTCCAAAAAAGAAAACAACCAAGGGTCGTAAAAAAACCGATCCCTTTTGGCCGATTGTGATTATTTTATCTATTTTGGCTTTTACGGGGTCTTTTTGGTTTTTTTACATGTTAACCAGCAAAATTAATACCCGCACCTTTGAGACCACAGACAAACCCAAACTGATGTTGACACCCACGCCTTATCAGCTCGAAGGGGAAACCCGCACTGTTGACTACGGCCCTGTCCCGACACCAACACCGCTTGAGGCCATTTCCGCTTCCCCTTCTGCAAATGCAGTTTTGGCCACCTCAACGCCCGCTGCCAGCGCAACGCCTTCTGCAGCACCTTCGGCGATTGAAACCCTGTCTCCACCGCCAACGCCGCCTCCCACCCGGACACCCCGGCCGATTGCGACGGCGGTCGCCACCCCCACTGCAGCACCTGCCAAAAAAGCCTCTTACCGTGTGCAGGTTGGCTCTTATCCCAGTCGGGATGCCGCCCAGAAGGTGGCCAACGAATTGTCTGAGAAGGGCTATTCAGCGGTTGTCTCCGAAGACAGTGGCAAATTTCGCGTCCAATTGGGTGTTTATCAAGAGCAAGATGGTGCTCTGGCCATTGCCGAAGAAGTGACCCAACAAGGGTACGCGGTGGTGGTCCGCAAAGTCGAGCTTTGATCCGTTTCCTGGCTCTTTATTTGAGTCTGGTTTGGACCTTGCCAGTCTGGGCTTATTCCTCGCGGGGAATGGCTGTGCCCGAAGAGTTTCGTTTGGGGCCGGTCTTTCACAGCGGGGTGACCTTGGGGGGGACACTCGGCGATCGCCAATATTATTTGCTTGAACTCAGAGGAGAAACCCCTGAGATTGGTTACAGCCGTGTTTTTTTGCGGGGCATCGCGCTTTATGAATTGCTTTCTCTGCCCACACTCAATACCACCACTCCCGAAGCCAATCCCCGTCAGGTGCGTTTGCATCAACAATTTATCAGTTTTGGTTTTGAATCCCCGGTTTATTTTACGGCCTCCCGCGACTGGGATTTGGAGTTTGGCTGGACGGGCGGCTTTACCCTGGAACGGGTGACGTTTAAAGAGCCTACCAAACCCGCTGGCCAAGATACGGGTCTCGGTGCCCTGTTTTCGGATTATCCCGAAATTCAACCCGCCAATTTGGGGGTGCGCACCACACAGACCAATAATACACAGCAAGACACCCAGTTCTTTGGTGGTCAATTGGGGGTTTATAGTCGTTATTATGGCTTTTATCCCTTTGTTCCCTATCTCTCACTGGGCTTAAATTTGGGCAGTTTTTTGGACAAAAAAGCCCTGGTGGAAGGGGTGGAGCAGAAAGCCACAACAAACACGGGAACACCGACTCCCACTCCTTCTGCGAATCCGATCAAAGAGCGCCAATACAAAGCGACCATGGTTGCTGGGCCGATTTTGGCGGCGGGGCTCGACGTTTATATCTTGAGCCGGGGGCTGCTCGGGATTGAATACACCTTTTGGAATTGGGATTTTGGTCAGCCTGCTGACTATACTCACTTTTTAAGCTTAAAAGCTGGGTTTCTGTTCTAAACTTTGCCAATAGCGTGTTTGCAATTCGGGATCTTCTGGATAAATAAGCAAGGCATAAACCAAGGTTTCTTGGGCTTCTTGATTCAGATTTAATTGTATCTGGGCTTCATACAGCGTTAAAAAACTTGTCTTTGACAGGGGATTCCAGCGAATGGCCTGTTCGAGATAAAATGCGGCATTTTTCCAGGCTCGGTTTTGATATTCGGTTTCACCCAATAATTGGTAGGGCAACCACCACTCCGGGTATTTGTGCATGGCCTGCAGCAGCAGATCTTTGGCCCAAGTCCATTTTTGGCTTTCTTTCAGGCGCAGCGCCCGAATGATGTCGTTGCCTGCTGTTTGAGGATCGCTTTTTTCAGCTTTTTCCCAATCGGCATGCGCCAGATGTTTGTTTTCTCCCTGCAGGTAGGCTAAATAGCCCTTCAAAAAATACCATTGGCTTTTTTGGCTTTGGGTCCACTCTTCTGGTGGGGCTGTGGGCATGGCTGTGATCAGACTTTGGCCAGGATAGACTGCTTGGAGTTTAATCAGCAATTCCAGATCTTCGAGTTGGAGTGGATTGAGGGGCTGGGCCTTCAATATTTGTTCTGTTTTTTGTCGCTGTCCGGCTGCGATTTCTGCTTCCAAACGTGCGGTGTAATAGGGTCTGTGTTGGGGGAATAGCATTTCTGCACGCTTGAAAAAAGTCAAGGCCAGGCTGGGGTTTTTATCCCAGAGATAGAGTTTGCCCAGTTTAAAATGGCCCAGGGCCTGTTCGGGTTCCGCCAAGGTATATTTTTCATAAAAAGCAATGGCCTTTTGCACCTCTGTGTGGGTATTGCAATGGGGCGCGCGCTGGCAATGGAGCAGACTTTCAAAGGCTGTATCTCCAGCGATTAAATGGGCTTCGGGATGCTCGCGGGCGTGCAATTGGACAATTTTGTTTGCGACAGTGCCCGCCCTTTCAAAGTCCAAATTGATCCGATAGAGCCAATTTAATTGTACCCAATTTTCCCAGTCGGGCTGTTTTTTCTCGAGGGCTTTTTCAAAATCTTGCAGGGCCTGTGAGTAATTGGCTTGGGAAAGTTGAATTAGGCTGCGCAATTGATAGGCCTCTTCCAGTAAGGGATAGGCTTTGAGTAATTTTTCTGTCTCGGCCAGGGCCGCGCGGCTGTTTTGCAAGCGCATGAAACTCATGGCCAGGCGCAGGCGCAGACCCTTGCTTTGTGGCAAAAAGTAGAGTGCCTGTTGGTAAGCTTGGCTGGCTTGCTTAAAATCTTCCAACTGAAAAAAAATATCTGCCAAAGCCCCCTGAATGCGTCCTTTGAGCTCGGGATGAGGCAGCAGGGTCAGCGCTTTTTGGTAACGTCCATAGGCCAATTGGTAATTTTTTTGTTTGTAATAGACAATGCCCAAACTGAAATGCAGTTCGGGGTTGTCAGGATCTTTTGCTTGGGCTTGTTCAAGGTAAAGCCGGGCCTCGTGATAGTAGCCTTGCTGCATCAGGCGCAGTCCCTCGCGGTAGAGCGGATCGGCAGGCAGGGGTTGCGCTCCCAGACACAAGAGAGCGGTTAGACCGAACAAAAATACAGGGCGGGAACGTTTCCCCATGTGTATTTAGCTATTTTTTTTCGCTTCGAGCAAGGTGCGCATCAATTGATTGGTTTGGCCCGGATCCGCTCGGCCTTGGGTGGCTTTCATGACCTGTCCCAATAAAAAGCCCATGACCTTTTCTTTGCCTTCCAAGAATTGTTGGACCTGGGCCGGATTTTGGTTGAGGATCTCGCCAATAATGCCTTCAAGGGCTGAACTGTCAGAAATCTGGGTCAGGCCTGAGGCCGCGACTAATTCTGCGGCACTTTGCTCAGTTTCGAGCAAGGGCACGATCAGGGTTTTTGCTATTTTTCCGCTGATTGTGCCATCGTCAAGTAATCTGAGCATTTCAGCCAATTTAACTGGGGTCAACTGGGTTTGAGCCAGTTCCAGATGTTTTTCGTTGAGATAAGCGGAAATATCTCCAATTAGCCATTTGCAAATTTCACGGGGATTGGGGTAGGTTTGCAAGGTGGCTTCAAAAAAGGCCATTGAAGCGGGTTCTGCCACCAAGACACTGGCATCGGCGCTGTTCAAACCCAAGGATTCGACATAACGCAAACGGCGGGCAGCAGGCAATTCTGGCAAACTTTCTGCCAAGGTGTGAACCCAGCTCGGATCTATTTCCAGATCGACCAGATCGGGATCGGGAAAGTAGCGGTAATCATGGGCTTCTTCTTTAGATCGCATCGAGATGGTACGGTTTTTCTGTTCGTCCCAGAGGCGGGTTTCTTGGACCAGGGTTTCGCCGCATTCGACGGCTGTAATTTGGCGCTGAATTTCGTAATCAATGGCCTTTTGCAAAAACTTAAACGAATTGATATTTTTGAGCTCTACCCGAGTGCCCAAAGTTTCGCTGCCGCGTGGGCGAACCGAGACATTGGCGTCGCAGCGCAGGCTGCCTTCTTGCATTTTTCCGTCGCAGACCCCAATTGCTATCAAAATGCTGCGCAATTCTGCGAGATAAGCTTTGGCCTCTTGACTGCTGCGCAGCTCCGGTTCGCTGACGATCTCCAAGAGGGGAACCCCGGCCCGGTTAAAGTCGATCAAACTATAGACCGAACCCGCCATGCGGTCAGCACCTGCATGGAGCAATTTGCCTGCATCCTCTTCGATATGAATGCGTGTCAACTGAATGCGTTTGGCTGTGCCGCCTGTCTCTATATCTATCCAGCCTTTTTCGGCAATGGGTTGGTCAAATTGGGTAATTTGGTAGCCTTTGGGCAAGTCGGGGTAGAAATAGTGTTTGCGATCAAATTTGGTAATACGTGGGATTTGGCAGTGGGTGGCCAGCCCCGCTTTGATGCCCATTTCGATCACGCGCTGGTTGAGCACGGGCAATGTACCGGGCAAGCCCAATGAAACGGGGCCGACATGGGTATTGGGTGCCCCCCCAAAATGGGCTGCAGATTCACAAAAAAGTTTTGACTCTGTCAATAATTCTGCATGCACTTCCAATCCAATTACGGCTTCAAACTCAGTCACGGGGGGAGCTCCTTTTTCTTCGAGGCTGTCGTCTATTTTAAAATTCTCGCGGGGGCGAGGGTTGGCGATGCCAAGGCCAGGGATGGACGCCAAAGGCATGCATGATATAGACCCGCACGCGCCCCTTTTCGAGTTCGTTGAGGGCCTGACAAAGCAAGCAAAACTCTTCGGACCAGACCCAGTCATAGACGCAGGATTGGGCAAAGGGAATATTTCCCCAGCGGCGAATAACCCGATCATAGGTCTGTTCTGCTGTTTTTAGGGCTTGAATCAAGATGTGTTCAAACAAATGCGGAGACCTCTCTGCAGGTGTCTCAAAACAGGAATTTTCTTCAACTATGATACACTAAGGTTGTCTTCAGGAAACAGTGTGAAGCCGAATCGAAACAATGTGGGAGAGAATCTAAGGGTGGCTTTATTAGGAAAACTTGTGGTGGCTGGGATTGTCATTGGTGGCGGGGCCTATTGGTACGATTCCACGTATGCCAAAACCAAAATCAAAGATGCTTTTTTTGTTTCTGCAGAAACTGATCAGCGCTGCAGAAATAACCATGAAAGCATGTGTCAATACTCCGCCACGGTCATGCTGAAAAAGGAAAATATCCGCTATACCTTTCGCATTCCCTGGAATCTTTACCATTCGGATGAAACCAAGCTCAAAACAAATGATCGGGTTCCGGTGGTTGTCAAAGCCAAGATGATTTTTCCGGAGCGAATTGTGGACTTGGCACCTAAATACAAAGCCAAAATTGAAAAAAGACTGGCAGAAGAAAAATAACGAGCTTCATAAATTTTAACAGGCGCTTGGCGTCTTCTGTGACTGCTGCGCTTGCTGATAAAGCTGCGCTGCAATAATAATCGAAACAAGGTAGAATGTATTAATACATCGGTTAGGACTGAGATAAAAGCATGAAAAAATCCCTCATCGCCATTTCTATATCCCTCTTCTCTCTGGCCGGTTGCCAGACCAACGGTCCCGCTATTACAGCGCCCACTCCGTCACCGACAGCTCCTGCTCCCAGCGCGACACCCATTCCTGTTTTTGCGGGTGAAACGGTTCTCAAAGGCGCTATCGCTCTGGATGCACTGGCTGTGATTGTTGAGGTCTCTTCCGTAGACGGCAGCTTCCGCAAAGCGGTGGAAACCACCAGCAAAAGTTATTCCATGGGCAGTGTGCCCGTGGGCAAACAGGTGCGGGTTTTGGCCCAGTACAAAAATAACCCACGTGTGATTCTCAGTGCCCGCATGGATGTGGATCCCGCCCAAAAAGAAAAAGAAACCCAATTGGATGTGAACCTCGCCAGCACAGCGGTTGACCTGATTTATGCCAAAGCGGCAGAGCTCAGCGCCAGTGCGGTTGGTGCGATTCCGGTCGCACAATTGCCCGCCAACGAAAAGTTAAAGGCCCATTATGAGGCGGTTTTGCAGGTTTTGCAGGGAATTATGCAAACCCCGATTGATGCCCAGGTTCAACCGCTTCAGACCCATCCCGATTTGGTCAAAAAGCTCAATGAAGTGGTTCCCCAGATGCAAGCGGCTTTGACCGGCCAGCCTGTGGCTTCTCCTGTGCCGACGGCAACAGCAACACCTGTTCCTGGCACCACCCCCAGCTCTGCCCCTTCGGTTTTTACCCCCAGCAAAATTATTGTTAAACCGGGCAATTCTGTCACAATCGCCAAAGACACCAGTTTAAAGCTCTGGGTTGTTGGCATTGATGAAAAAACCAATGAACAGAGAAGTATCACCCCCATTTGGGTCTTGGGCAATAACAGCTCGTTTGCGACATTAACAGCCTCAGGTGTCTTTACACCTCAAAAAGCGGGAACCTATACTTATACTGCTAACTTTGGCAATCTCTCGCAGAGTGTGACTATTACTGTCACCGACAGTGAGTTGAACTCGTTGGAATTGGTGCCTGACACCAATTTGACCCTCGACAGCGGACGGGATTTTGAACTCAAAGCCAAGGGCAAAGATAAATTTGGCAACGAAGTCACGGTCTCGCCATCTTGGGAATTGAGCAATAACTTTGTTGGCACAATTGATGAAAATGGCGTGTTTAAAGGCAACCAAGCCGGTCGCGTCGATGTGACTGCTCGGGCCCGTGGTTTTTCTGCCACCACCAATATTACGGTGCAGTCCGCCTCCTCTTTTTTTATTGAAATGAGTCCGGATCGACCTGTGATCTTAACGGGCAAAGAGCAACCTTTTCAGGTTCTGGCACAGGATCTCGCGACCAATGTCTCTTCTTTTGCCTTTAATTTTTCGGTTCTCGATACTACCGTCGGTCAGTTTGTCAGTCAGGACAGCAGCATCAGTGGGATTAATCCCACTGCGGTCTTTCGCGCCTTAAAGCCTGGCACCACCGAAATACGTGTGCGCGACATTATTTCCAATGTCACCACCACCTTGCCCGTAACGGTGGCAGACAATGTGCCTTATCTCGCCAGCTTTTCCCCTGCAGTGCCGTTGGTGCCGGGTCAAACAATTACCCTGAGTGGTGAGAATTTTTCTGCCTCTCCTTCGGAAAATCAGGTTTTTTTTAACCGCGTTCAGGCATCGGTCTTGAGTGCGACACCGACCCAATTGGTGGTCTCTGTGCCCATTGGGGCCTTCAGTGGTTACGTCAATATCACCTCTGGGGGCCGCAAAGGCAATGGCATTCCCTTTGTGATCAGTCCCAAGCTGGAAAATATCATTCCCCAAGAGGGAGCTGAAGGGGCGTTGGTCACCTTAACGGGCCAATACTTCTCAACGGATAATCCGGCCCACAATGCGGTTTTCTTTGGCAGCCAAAAGGCCAGCATTCCCTTAAATGTCACAGGCTCTTCGATGCAGGTGATTGTTCCCAGTAATTTGGGCAGTGAAGTGGATGTCTCTGTGCGGGTCAAAGGTCAATTGAGCGATTTCCGCAAGTTCTTGGTTTCGGGTGCCAATTTGCCCAATTGGGATGAGCGTCAACCAGCCCTCACTTCTCGTTCTTATGCCATGGCTGAAGCCATCAGTGGCAAAGTCTACGTGATTGGCGGCAGCCAGAGCGATCGCAGTGATAAACTGGAAGCTTATGATGTGAGTACCAATACTTGGTCTGTCCTCAACCCCTTGCCTTCCAATCGTTCGGATGTGGCCACCGCGATGTTGGATGACCGCTTGTTTGTGATCGGTGGTTCTGGTGAATCCAACCGTTTGGATCGCTATGATCCCGCCACCAATACCTGGGTCAATCTGCAGGGTATGACCACGGGTCGCTTTGGGGCCACGGCAGAAACCTTCCGCGGTCGGCTTTACGTGATCGGTGGCAACGGTTCCAATGGCCGGGTTGTGGAAGAATACAATCCCGACACCAATAAATGGACCACCAAACGTACCTCTCCCAGCCGCCGCTTCCAGTCTGCCTCGGTGGTCTTTAACGGCAAAATTTATGTGATCGGTGGCGGTGAAACCGCTGAAGATCGTGTCAATGCCTACGATGTCGACAAAGACGAGTGGGTCACTGGCTTGGCGCCTATGCCCAAAGCCCTGACCAAAGCCCAGGCTGTTTTAATCAATAGCAAGGTCTATGTCGTCGGCGGAGAAGATATCAACGGGGTGGAACAAGATTCCGTCTATGAATATGATCCCAGTGCAGATAAATGGCGTACCCTGAAACGCTTGCCCTCTGCCCGCGGAGGTGCTGCCGTGGCAGCCTTTGGCTCTCGGATCTATGTGATTGGTGGCTTTGACTCCAATAACAATACGGTGACCACCACTTTCCGGGGAACACTTTAAATAAGCTGCGCCAGAGAGCTGGCGCTTAACTTAAAATCAAAAGCGGCTACACAAAGGTGTGTGGCCGCTTTTTACTGGTTATCTGACTGGTGATGCGCCCGTGACTGGGCTTTCCTGAGCTTGCTTGGGTGGGCTTTAAGGTTTGGGCTTATCAGCCTGACCCAGATCTTGCATCCAAAGATTGATCAGAGAATCTTTTTCTTCCTTTTTTTCCTCAGCCGACTTTTTTTTGAGTTCTTTATTCTCTCCCTCTGCAGGAGAGGATTGGGATGGGGGCTGTTCTGTACTCATAACACTCAAGGCTTTCCTTTCTGAACGCTCGCAAATGGAAATTATTTCTTTAGCGTACCATTGATGCTGTCCCTTGTGGGGGATCTGCCCTTCGACTTCGCTCAGGGCTCAACTTTTGGCTCCCTGAGCGGAGTCGAAGGGAGCTATTTATCTCCCAATTTAACGCGGGGATCCACAGCGGCATAAGACAAATCGGTGAGCAGATTGGCCACAACAATCAGGGCCGAGGTAAACAAAACCGTGCCCAATACCACGGGAATGTCTTTTTGGCGCAGGGCCTGAACGGCCAAACGGCCCAGACCGGGCCAAGCAAAGACGGTCTCTGTCACCACCGCTCCGCCCATCAAAAAGGCCAGGTCCATGCCCACGTAGGTGATCACCGGAATCATGGCATTGCGCAGGGCATGTTTGAAGATCACGACCCGCTCAGACAGACCTTTGGCGCGGGCCATACGGATATAGTCTTGGCGCACAACTTCAAGCAGGGTGGAGCGGGTCAAGCGGGCCACAATGGCCACACCCCTGACACCCAGTACCGAAGCGGGCAGAATCAAGTAACTGAGATAAGCAGGCCAGCCCAGAGAGGTCACCTCGATTGTATTGAGGGGGAAAATATGAAAGGTGTGTACAAAGAGCAGCAGGGCGATCAGGCCCACCCAAAAACCGGGGGCCGAAACGCCCCCAATGGCTGCAACCATCAATATTCGGTCCAAGACCGATTTTTGTTTGATTGAAGAGATAATCCCGACGGGAATGCCGATCACGGTCATGATAATCACTGAAAGTAGGGCCAAATTAAAGGTCAGTGGAAAGGCCTCAAGAATAGACTCGGTGACTTTCTTCTTGGTAATAAAACTCTGACCGAGATCACCTTTGACGACATTGCCGAGATAGCTGGTGTATTGCACATAAAGCGGCTTGTCCAGATTGAGCTGGGCCCGGATTGCGGCTTTGGTTTTGGCATCACCTTTTTCGCCCATGATCGTGGACACCGGGTCGCCGGGAACAATATAAAGCAGCGCAAAGGTAATGGTGAAAATTCCCAAGAGTGTAATGGGAATCAACAATAGCCGCTTAAGAATATACTCCAGCATAAATTCCCTTGATTATCCCTTCAATTGTGATAAAGCCAAGTGCAATCGTTCCAAACTGCGCTTTTGACCAAGCAAAAATAGACTTTGCTGCAGATCTGCGCCTGCCGTGCGGCCGGTTAACGCTGCCCGCAACGGCCACATGATTTCTTTCATTTTATAGGGCAATTGACTTTTTTGCTGCTCAAAAAGTGTGTGCAGTGTGTCAACGGTCCAGGGTTCGAGCTGTTCAAACGCTGTCGCAAAAGCACTTAAGACCTCTTTGGCAGACGCCAATTCAAAGGCCTTTTGGGTTTGCTCGGGATCGGGCGTCAGCTCTGGTTTGAGCAAAAATGCCGCCTGATCCAAGATATCTGTCAATAAACGGCATTTTTCTTGCACGAGATCCAGCACTGCCAAAAGCCAGTCTGGGTCAAAATCTGCTGCGGGTGTTCCCTGTTTTTCTAACCAGGGGCTCAGCCGCTCCAAGAGTGTTTCGCGAGGCAATTGCCGCAGCCACTGTCCGTTGAGCCAGGTCAGTTTTTCGATGTCAAATATTGCGCCACTTTTGTTGACATGGCCGAGATCAAAGAATTCACACAGTTCACTGAGTGCCAAGACTTCGCGATTGTCTGGGGCCGACCAGCCCAAGAGGGCCAAATAATTGACCAGGGCCTCGGTTAAAAAGCCTTTATCGAGGTATTCCCCAACAGAGGTGGCCCCGTGGCGCTTGGAGAGCTTGGAGCGATCGGGAGCGAGAATCATGGGGAAATGCCCAAAGGCGGGCAGTGTGGCACCCAACGCCTCGTAGATCAGGATTTGCTTGGGGGTGTTGCTGATGTGGTCCTCGCCGCGCAAGACATGGCTGATCTTCATCTCAACATCGTCGATCACCACTGCAAAATTGTAGATCGGGCTGCGATCGCGTTTGGCGATGATGATATCCCCAATTAAATCACTTTGGATCTCAATCCGGCCGCGAATCAGGTCGTCAAAGGCCACCACTTTGGAGGGAACTCGCAAGCGCCAAACCGGTGTCGCGCCGGATGCAATTCGGGATTGGGCTTCGGTCTGAGAGAGTTGACTGCATTTGCGGCTGTAGATATAGGTTGTGCCCGTTTTTTCTGCTGCCTGTCGCTCGATTTGCAGGTCGGCCTCGGAGCAAAAACAGGGGTAGACTTGCTGCTTGGCTTCAAGCTCGGCCAGGGCCTTAAAATAGATCTCGTTGCGCTCGGACTGAAAATAGGGCCCGCAATTGCCACCGACATCGGGGCCTTCATCCCAGCTCAGCCCCAGACCCTTGAGGCCTGTGAGGATATTTTCGGTAAAATGGGCCTGTGAGCGCACCTGATCGGTGTCTTCAATGCGCAAGATCAAGGTGCCACCGTGGTGGCGGGCAAAGAGATAATTAAACAAAGTGGTTCGGGCTGTGCCAATATGGAGATTGCCGGTGGGCGAAGGCGCAATCCGAACACGGATCGGGGAGGGAGTTGCTGTCATGTTTTCGAACACCTTCATTGATTAATCAGTATAGACCAGAAGCGCACAAATCACTAATCTTTGAGCACCTTCCGCAGCAGGGGAATATCGAGAAATTTGGGCAAATACCAATTGGCATTGCCAAAGAGTTTCATGAGCGCAGGTACCACCATCAGGCGAATGATGGAGGCATCAATAAAGATCGCAATGGCCATGCCGAGGCCGAATTCTTTAATCACAATCAAGCGAGCCAGGGCAAAGCCAAAGAAGACCAGAATCATGATCATGCCTGCACTGGTAATAATCCCGCCGGTTTTTTCCATGCCAATCGCAATGGCTTCCTCGGTTGTTGCGCCCGCGTCATACTCTTCGCGAATGCGGTTGAGCAGGAAGATTTCATAATCCATGCTCAAGCCAAAGATAATACAGAAGAGAATCAAGGGAGAGACCATCATCAGGGCCTCAGGTAGGATCTCTATGCCCAAGAGCTTGGCTGCAAAACCCTTTTGAAAGACCAAGACCATGCAGCCATAAGTGGCCGTGACCGAAAGCAGATTCAAAAATACGGCTTTGAGCGGCAAAAGCAGCGAGCCAAATGAAAACATTGTCAAAAGATAAGTCACAATCACAGTCATCAGAACAATGAAGGGAAAATTATCATAGATCGCGTCTTGCATTTCGACGGGGATGGCGCTCATGCCGCCGATCAGAATTTCCAGATTGGGAAAGTGGGTGTTCACTTTGTCGCGAAACTCACGCATATTGCGAATGGTACCCATATCTGCACCGCTTTCGGTAATGCCGTAGCCCTCCCAATTGTGGTACATCATCAGAGCTGCTTTGCTCTCGTCTTGGCTGATATAAGGCAGGCTAAAACCCGGTTGGAAGAGCTGCATATTGGAGATGCCACCATAACCCGCAATCGTATTGTAGAGCGGCAAATGGGACTCCAATGGCTGAGCGGTATTGACCAAACCAAGCATACTGGCGATCGGCTCTTGGTTTTGGACCGCCTGCATAAAACCGTAGATATCGCGGATATTTTTTTCTTGCCAGATCGGGCTCTTGTCTTTGGTGGCAAAGGTCACGATGATGGGCGCAAATTTGTATTTGCCATCGATTTCCAGCAGTTTTTCAAAGCCCTGTTTGGTCTCCATGGCATCGGGCATAATGCGGATCGTGGTATTCCAAAGTCGCATTTCAAGTGCAAAAAGACTCAGGCAGATCAACATGCTGATTGAGACGATCCCAAAGAACAGCGGTCTGCCCATAATATAATGCGCCCATTTATACCAAAAACGATTCTGTCCCCAGGCTTCTGTTGCCATTTTGACCAAACGACGGGGGGTGTTGATACGGTCTCCCAGCAGGGAAAGAACTGCTGGCAAGAGAGTCAGACCGAGGAGAATGGTCATCACCACCACAATCAGTCCGCTCAGGCCCAAGGAGCGCATAAAGACGACATTGGGAATCAGCAGCGCAACCAAACCAATGCTGACCACGGTGCCCGAGTAGAGAATGGTACGCCCGGCTGACTCCACCGTGCGAATCGCCGCCGTTTCTTTGTCGAGGCCTTTGTCAAAGAGCTCTTCGCGAAAGCGATTGACAATCAGCAGGGAATAATCAATCCCCACCCCGAGACCCAACATTGAAACAATATTTTGGGATAAAGAGGTGATTTCGAGGAAGTGGGCCAAAATATACAGTATTCCCAGGGTTAAGACGCTGCTCATCATGCCCATAATTAAGGGTAAGCCTGCAGCCACCAGACCCCCAAAAGCAAAGATCAGAACAATGCCCACAATCGGTAAAATTTTCTTTTCGGTCTCAAAGCCATCTTTGGCACTGACGGTGGTAATTTCTCGGCCAAAGAGCGGGCCTCCCGTCAATTGCATGCTATAACCTGTTGGGATTTTGACCTGACGCAATTTTTCACTGAGTGCGCCAGATAAAACGTCTGCATCTTTGTAATTGCGGGCCATCAGGCCGATATAGATAAAGGTACTGCGGCGATCTTTGCTCAACATGCTGGGATCTTGTTTGTAAGACACTGGCGAAGCTGCACCTTCAAAGTCTTCAGCGACTTGCATATATGCTTTCAAGAGTGCTGTATAACCAGGGGTTTCTACCCTTTGTTGGCTGTGTTGCAAAACAATCAAAATATTGTAGAGGTATTGTTCTGGAAACTCTTGGTTGATCAGGGTTTCCTGGCGGAACATTTCTCCGCCTTTGGCGCTGGTGACTTCACCCTGAAGCACTTTGTGGAGATGGGTACTGCCAAAAAAGGCTGGGATCAAAAGACAGATCCAAAAGAAAATAATCAGCAGTCGAAAGCGGACCACAAAGGTTCCGAGGCGGGTGAGCATGTTTGATTCCTAGATTGATTGCTGCCATTCAAGTCGTGTTCAAAACGTGTCTTGTCAGAACGCTCTATTATAACAGGACTCTGAGGGCCTCAACAGGAGACTGATTCAGGCCCGCTCTTCATTTTCGAGAAAAAGAGCGAGAATATTGTCTTCACTGTGATCGGGATCGGTGTGGATAAACTGAATAATTTCTTGCAAAGAAAGGGGGAGGCAATAATAGGGCAAATGGCTGAGAATTTTTTGCGGAGCCCCCTGCAAAATCAGGATGATTTCCTCCTGGCTCACCTCTTGACCGTGCAGAGCTTTGTTTAAGATCGGGCGAATCTGTGCCTGGTTGTGTAATTGTTGTGAAAAACAATAGTCTGCGAGTTTTTCGCTCAATAAATCAATTTGGGGTTTACTGAGGGGCAAGCCATGCAGTGTTTGACGGCTGATCTCCAGCAAGTGCACAGCTGTTTCAGAGTGGTGTAAGTATTGTAGAGCCAGGCTTTGAAGTCGGCCCGTGGCCCCTGGCAAAATTCCCTGGTGCTGATGCAGAATCTCCAGCGGGTGTTGCAATTCTTCGAGCGAAAGGGTGGGCAATTCGGGCTGGCGCAGCCAGGATGTAAACATCGTGGGCAAGGTTGTCAGGCGACTCCAGAGCGTTTCGAGTTGATCCAATTGGATCTGCGACAAGCCACGTTGGTAGAGAATATGATCCAACAATTCATAATTGGCCTGAATCTGTTTAAAATCCTTGCCAGCAGCATAGAGCATGGGGCGGATCAAACCCTCAAAAAAATGCGGCGGAAAGAGGTCAAACAGGGTTTTCCACTCAGCCAGATCGAGATCCGTGAGGGTGTGTTGATTGAGGGGATAGCGGTGGCCAGTCATCAAACTATCCAGCACTTTTCGCAATAAATGATGCAGTTTATAAGGCAGTGCTTGGCCACCATTGACAACCGTATCCACCAGATGCTGAATTTCTTCGTAGCTCATTTCACGTTCTTCAGCGCGTTGCGCTTCAGCGGCCCCTGAGCTTCTGTGTCTGGCATGGTGTTCTGTTTCGTCTTTACCATCTCCCTGGCTGTTGGCATGGTCTTCTGTCTCCATGGGAGCGCTGTCGACATCCAAGGCCATCTCGGGGACATCGTCGGCAATTTCGACCCCGCCACTGCTTTCGTTTATTTCGGCGCTTTCACCCCCCTCTGCGATATTGGCCTCTGTGAGGGATTCGCGGTGCTCTTCTGCGGTTTCGCGCCAATTTTCAATCAGGTCTTCCATGGCCTCTTGGTTTTCGAGCAGATCCTCTTCATACGATTCTTGCCGAATGGTGAGGATTTCTTCGTGTTCTTCTGCTTGAATTTGCTGTGCCTCTTCGGAGAGATCTTTGGGGCTCAGCAGTGGCGGTGGACTAGGCAGCAGTGCGGGGGCTGCGGGCCTTGCCAATGGAGAAGGAGAGGGGGCCAGTGCCTGTTGCAGCAAGGCCTGAAAAGGGGCTTGATCACCTTCGCTCTCAGCACGAAAAGCATTGAGAGCAGGCAAAGTCGGTTCTGAAGAGCGGGCATCGATACGCATACCTGATATTGTATATGATAGAGGTGTTCCAAATAAAGGAGAGAACGTGCACAATTCCTTTGACCTGATTATTTTGGGCCAGGATCCGGCTATTTGCCTATTGGCTTTGTTGGCTGCCCAATCTGGCCACCATGTGGCTGTGGCTGGATCTGCTCTGGAGACCCCCTTTTGGGGGGTGGCTTCTGCTCCTTTTGATTGGTTTGGTGAATCTGAGCCAAAATGGCAAAAGAGTTGGATTAAAGGTGTTTTTAATGGTTTGGTGAGATTTGTGCCAGAAAAAATGCCTGATCTCTTACAATTTCCCTATTACCACCTGGATAGTCAGCTCTGTTATCAGACGATGCGCCAAGATGCCGAAACGTGGGGGGCTGTGTTTTTTGATGGCTTGCCTGAGTTGGACCCAGAAGGAGTGAGGCTCAACGAAACGCTTTTGCTGTCACCGGTCTGTTTTGATCTGCGTCCAGAGGCTGTAAATCTGGCCCAAGGGCGGTGGATCTGGCCCTCAGATGTGGTCTTGTCTGCGCCCGGTATTTTCGAAATTTACCCGCAACAGGGGCCTCTGTGGATGTGGGCAGAAAGTTTGGCAGAAAGTTTTTTTTCGCTGAACGGCTTGGCCGCTGCGCCCCCCGAACTGGTGGATTTTTTTTCAGATCCTGAAGATCTGGCGGTTTTCACTGTTCCCCCCGTCTTTTTGCCGCAAGAGGCCGATCTGCAGCCAATTACATGGCAAGGAGCGGTTTTGCGTCTCTCCCCCCCTTCCGTGGGCCCCGACCCTTGGCGTGCGGTGCTTCAGGCGATTTACCTGCTCTGGGCGCGCTATGCGGGGCATCAAATTGCCCTGCGGGGGTTTTCGGATCCACTTTTGCGCCAACACCTTCAGGGATATTGGCAGAAGTTGCTGACGGTTGCCAAACAGAAAAGGGAAAAGAATTATTTTTTGCAATGATCTGGATTGAATCATCTGGCTTTTTGCCTGTGAGTACGATAAGATGCTTACTTGTCTAAATACACCCAATCTATAACCTGAGCAATCAGTTATATCCAGTGGTTTGTCTCGTGGTTTGTCCCGTGGTTTGTCCCGTGGTTTGTCTCGTAGTTAGCCTGCGTTTTGACCCCGTTCGAATCCGAACTGTACCTGTACTTGCCCATATGCTTGTACTTGCCACTGTGTGGGTGAGAACGTATAATTCAGGTTAAGAGAAAGATTAATTATGGGAAAAGAAGACGTTATTGAGATGGAAGGCGCAATCCAGCAGTCACTTCCCAACGCTATGTTTACGGTGAAGCTGGAAAACGGCCACGAATTCCTCGCCCATATCTCCGGGCGGATGCGCAAAATCTTTATTAAGATCCTGCCAGGGGATCGGGTAAAGGTCGAATTGTCTCCCTATGACCTGACTCGAGGCCGGATTACCTATCGATTGAAATAAGAGAGAAGAAGACGAATGAAAGTACGCTCATCTGTCAAACCGATTTGTATCAAATGTCGTGTAATCAAACGCAAAGGCCGTGTGATGGTGATTTGTGAAAATCCAAAACACAAGCAGCGCCAAGGATAATTTGCGAATATAATGAGAAGGAGTTAACCGGACGTAATCTATGGCACGTATTCAAGGCGTGGATTTGCCACGCAACAAACGCATTGAAATTGCGCTGACTTACATCTATGGAATTGGCCTGAAAACCAGTCAGGGAATCTTAGTTAAAACAGGAATCAACCCTGACACCCGCACTTTCCAATTGTCAGATGACGAAGTCGCCCGTCTGCGCGAAGAAATTGACAAGTATAAAGTTGAAGGCGATCTTCGCCGTGAAGTTCAATTGAACATCAAACGCCTGATTGAAATCGGCACATTCCGAGGCATGCGTCACCGCCGTGGTCTGCCCGTACGTGGCCAAAGAACCCGGACCAATGGAAGAACCCGCCGTGGCGCTCGTAAGACCGTCGCTGGACGCGGTCGGAAATAAGGAGAGAGTAGATAGCAGATGTCACGCAAAGCTAAATCAACCGCTAAACCCCGCCGCAAAGTCAAACGCAGCGTCAGTAAGGGTGTGGTACACATTCAATCCACCTTCAACAACACCATTGTTACCATTAGCGACAACCAAGGCAACACCATTTCCTGGGCCAGTGCTGGCACAGTGGGTTTTAAAGGCGCCAAAAAAGGCACGCCTTTTGCTGCCCAGTCCGCTGCTGAAAATGCAGCCCGCACCGCCATGGATTATGGTCTGCAAGAAGTCGATATTTATGTTAAAGGTCCTGGATCAGGTCGTGAAACCGCCATCCGTGCCTTGCAATCCGTGGGTTTGGGAATTTCCCGCATCCGTGACGTAACCCCGATCCCCCACAACGGCTGCCGTCCGCCCAAACGGCGCAGAGTCTAATTTAGTTAGACTCATTACCTCTGGAATCTGGAAAGGTTAAACGTTAAAACCCTATGGAAAATCCTACCATTGAGTGTGTGGAATCCTTTGAGACCCAAGACGGTCTCTATGGCAAATTTGTCGCCGAACCGTTGGAGCAGGGCTATGGCACTACGCTGGGCAACTCCCTGCGCCGTGTATTGCTCTCTGATTTAGAAGGCGCAGCTATTACCGCTGTCAAAATCGACGGTGTCTTGCATGAGTTCTCTGTGATTGAAGGCATGGTCGAAGACGTGCTGGACGTGATCATGAATCTCAAGCGCGTGGCTTTTAAGTCTTATGGTGAGTCCTCCAAAATTGTGACGCTCACCATGACCGGCCCGGCTGTTGTCACTGCTGCAGACATTGTCTGCGACAGTGAAGTCGAAGTGGTCAACAAAAATGTCCGTCTGGCGACCCTGCAAGACGGTGCCAAAATTGAAATGGAAATGCGCGTTGAAAAAGGCAAAGGCTTTGTGCCTGCGGAGCAAGTGCGCCGCGAAGACCTGCCCCTGGGCTGGTTGCCCATTGACGCTATTTACATGCCTGTCCACCGGGTCAACTACAAAGTTGAAAATACCCGCGTCGGCCAGATCACCAATTTTGACAAGCTCATCCTCGAAGTCTGGACCGATGGCAGCATCGCTCCCGATAAAGCAATCAGCACCAGTGCCGCTATTCTCTCTGAGAAGTTCCGTCACTTCACCGTTCTGGCGGGTGATGGCTTGGCAATTGCTGGCAGCATGATGGCTGAACAAGAAGACGAGCCCAAAAAGTCCAAAGAGGAAGAGATCAGCATCGAAGAGCTGGAACTCTCCATTCGCGCCTACAACTGCTTGAAGCGCGCCAATATCTTTAACTTGTCTGATCTGCTCAAAAAATCCGAGCGGGAACTGATGGACATCAAGAATTTCGGTAAGAAATCTGCTGAAGAAGTCATCGACAAGGTCAAGAGTATGGGCTACCTGCTGCGCAGCGGTGGCCGCAAAAAAGATGACGAAGATGAAGATGAGGCAGACGAGGAGTAAACTGATCCATGAGACACCAAAAGAAACGCCATAGACTGAACCTACCGGCTGATCAGCGCAGAGCTCTGCTCCGCAATCTGACCACCCAGGTGCTCAAGCACGGACGCGTTGAAACGACTGAAGCCAA
The DNA here is from genome assembly GCA_050248915.1 of Candidatus Sericytochromatia bacterium. Classification (GTDB taxonomy): domain Bacteria; phylum Cyanobacteriota; class Sericytochromatia; order UBA7694; family UBA7694. The sequence goes on along the minus strand of JBFWRL010000014.1, from coordinate 3,533 downwards.
AGCCAAAGCCGTCAAAGCCGAAGTTGAGCATATGATCACCCTGGCCAAACGTGGCAAAACTGATTTGAGCGCCCGTCGCGCTGTGTCTTCTTATCTGTTGGAAAACCGTTCCAGCAAACCGGTTACCTTGACCGTGGAAAAGAAAGACGTGATCGACGAGACCAAGTATCGTGTTGTGAAGCGCGATGACAAATCCAAAGAGGTCAAAGCCCGCGAGAAAACCGTGGCGCAGCGCCTGTTTGAAACCATTGCTCCCGGCTATGCCGATCGCAACGGTGGCTATGTGCGCATTTTGCACTTGCCCCCCCGTCGCGGTGACGGTGCCCCGATGGCATTGATTGAACTGGTCTAAGTTTTAAACCATTTGCAACAGGCAGCCCCAGGGCTGCCTGTTTTGCTATGTCTAAATGGCAATTTTGAAGGTATTTGAAGGAGTTCTGGTTTTATGTCCTTTCCCGAACTGCGGGCCTATTTCCCCCATACCGCTGAGCAGATCTACCTCAACCATGCGGCGATCAGTCCCTTTTCGGTGCCGGTGGTGAAGGCTTTACACGGCTATATCGAACAGCGTCACCTGACCGAGATCGAGAATTATTACAGTTTTCAACCGGTTTTGCAGGCCACCCGTGAGCGTTTGGCAGCGCTTTTACATACCTCTTCAGAGCGGATTGCCTTTTCCCCCAATACCTCCAGTGGCTTGGCGGTTTTGGCAACCGGCTTGAGCTGGCAGCCCGGTGATCGGATCTTGCTCAACGCCCTGGAATTCCCTTCCAATGTCTATCCCTTTGAAAACCTGCGCCGCTTGGGGGTGGAGATCGACTATGTGCAGCCTAGCAACCATTTTTTGGCGCTGGAAGATTTTGAAGCGGCATTAACGCCGCGCACGCGTTTGCTTTCGATCAGCCAAGTGCAATTTTTGACGGGGCAGCGCATGCCGTTGAAGGCCTTGGGCCAGCTCTGCAAGCAAAACCAGACCTGGCTGAGTGTCGATGGCATTCAGGCCCTGGGCGCCACCTCGCTGCCGGTGGAAGATTTGGGCATCGACTTTGTCGCTTCGGGCAGTCACAAATGGTTGATGGGGCCAGCTGGAGCCGGTTTTATCTATGTCTCTGAGCGGCTGCAGGCCCAAATGCACCCGGCCCAAGCCGGTTGGCTGAGTGTGACCGACGAGTGGAATTTGCTCGATTACCAGCTCAATTTTCGTTCTGATGCGCGCTGCTTTGAAACCGGCACCCTCAACTTTATGGGCATTGCCGGTTTACATGCGGCGCTGGGGGTCTTTGCCGAAGCCGGTTTTGAACAGATCGAAGCGCATATCCTTTCTCTGACCGGTTATTTGCAAAAGGCAGGTCAGGAACTGGGGCTCAAATGTATTACTCCAGCAGATCCGGCGGAGCGCTTGGGGATTTTGACCTTTGAATTGGAGCCAGAACGTGCGGCGGCTTTACATGTGACCTTAACCGCTGCCAGAATCGAAAGCTCCCTGCGCGAAGGGCGCTATTTGCGCTTTTCACCGCATTTTTACAATACCTTCGATGAGTTGGCACAGGTGGTGAAGTTGATTCGGCAAACGCTATAATTAAGCCAGAGAATCGCTCCCCTTTCAACCTTCGAATAGAAAGAATCCCGCACATGCTCCAGATCGAAACCTTTCCCGTTGGCCTGCTGCGCTGTAATTGCAGCATTGTCTCTTGCCCGGAGACCCGCGAAGCGCTAGTGATCGACCCCGGTGGTGATGCACCCCAAATTTTGGCCTATCTCAAAGCCAAGAATTTAACTGTGAAATACCTCTTACACACCCATGCCCATTTTGACCATGTGGGGGCCAGCAAAGAGTTAAAAGCAGCGCTGGGCGCAGAGATTTTGCTGCACCCGGAGGATCTTTTTCTCTATGATCAGGTGCCCATGCAAGGTGCGATGTTTGGCCTACAACTGGAGCCCACCTGTCCGCTTGATGGGCATTTGGCCGATGAAATGGAAATCGCTTTTGGCAACAACAAAAGCAAAATTATCCACACCCCCGGCCACACCCCCGGCAGTGTTTGTTTTCAAATTGAGGGGCACGAAATCCACCTCTTTACAGGCGATACCCTCTTCCGTGGCGGTGTCGGTCGCACGGATCTCTGGGGCGGCTCTGAACCCACTTTGATGAAGTCGATTCAGCAGCGGCTTTTGTCCCTCGATGACGGCACCCGAATTTATCCCGGCCATGGCAGCGAAAGTACAATTTGGCAAGAAAAAAAAGCCAATCCTTTTTTGCGCTAGCTCTTTTTTATTTTTGCGCTCGCGCCGTGGTTTTGGTGCTAAAATACCCAAATGCAACCTCCCTCACCTACCCGTCAAAAAATCGACCGTGTTTTGCAATCCAAGCTATTATTGGATGCCAGCCCCAGCCTGAGTGACGTTTATACCCTGATCAACCAGCTCAGCAACGATGTGCTCGATCTCTACCCCCATATCGCCTGCCGCACCCAATGTAATACCTGCTGCAAAGGCACCTCGATGCCTGTCGCCACACCGGCTGAATGGGCAATTTTACATGATTATCTTTTGCGCTATTGGTCCCAGGAGCAACGAGCCGCGTTGATTGAGCGGGTACAAACCCTCTTTGCTACTCATGCAGAAACCCTTTGGATGGTACACGATACCATTCAACAAGAGGCTGATATGGGCAAGGTCGAAACCTTTGCGCGGGTCTTGCCCCAATTGGCGGATACCCAATGCCCCTTCCTGGTGGATGAAAAATGTGGGGCTTATGCCGGTCGTCCGGCCAAATGCCGGGCCCATGGGGCCTTTCTCTTTCTCTTTCAGGAACATGTGCAACTCCACGCTTGTCAGTCAGAAGTAGATAAGATCGAGGTGTTTATGCAAAACCAGGGCACCCGCAAGGTGGTCATGCCAATCTGGAATCACTTTGAAGAAAAAATCGTCAGAACCTTCAATGCTCCCGGAGCAACTTCGACCATTTTGGCGGTCTGGGTCTATTCCCATCTGCAAGACGGACAACTCTGTGAAGAGGTCAATTTAAACCCTGATTTTCAGGCCTTGCGACAGCCCCAAAGCACTTAACTTCCCTGCCATGAAAATATGGATGACTCTGGGGCTTTTGCTCTGTTCGAATGTCTTTATGACCCTGGCCTGGTATGGCCATCTCAAATTCAGTGAGATCAAAGGCTTTCAGTCTCTGGGTTTGGTCGCCGTCATTCTGATCAGTTGGGGCATTGCTCTGTTCGAGTATTGTTTTCAGGTGCCTGCCAACCGGATGGGATTTAGCGGGCATGGCGGGCCTTTTTCGCTGATTCAACTCAAGGTGATTCAAGAGGTGATGACTTTGAGTGTGTTTGTGGTTTTTTCCCTGTTGGTGTTCAAAAATGAGAGCTTCCGTTGGAACCACCTGATTGGTTTTGCCTGTTTGGTGGCGGCGGTGTATTTCATTTTTAAACGTTGAATTGATTTTTTAGACAAAAAAACAGACCGGGTGAAGTTTTTCAACCCGGTCTGTTTTGCTTAAAGGCTTAGTTAGACAGGAAGGT
>JBFWRL010000013.1:0-58664 GCA_050248915.1 Candidatus Sericytochromatia bacterium | reverse complement strand
AAAATTTAATACTTTTGACTTGGTTAGCAAAACTATCGATAATATATACTTCATTTTTATTAACCGCACAAATGGAAATAATTCCTTTGAAGTTTGGGATAGGTTCCTCACCGTTGATCTGATTAATAGAAATAAGATTAATATTGCCCGCTTTATCCATTTGATAAAGCTCAAAGGGCGCAGCAATAATCCATTTTTCCAAATCTTGCAAATAAACAATATCTTGTGCACCCGGAATTAAAGATCTGCGATCACTCTCTGAGATTGGGGTTGAAAGCGTACTCACCCGACCATCTATACCCAATTTTCGAATAATTTTCAAATCTGAATCAGCAATAAAGACCTCATTTTGAGCATTGAGTGAAAAACTCAAATTTGCACCAAAAGTAGCTTCAGCCAAAATGTCTCCATCTCGATATGTAAATCTGTCCACAATGGCATTTTTCTGATGTTTATTTAAGGTCGCCACTTTTCCATCTGCAAAGAGCCGGATTTTAAACGGTTCTGAAAAATAGAGTTTTCCCTCTAAAGACATTGCTAAATTCTGCGGAAAAGCGAGTCCAGCTTCTTTTGCATCACCATCTTTGCTTACGGCTTCACCAGCCCCCAACAAAGTGGAGACACCGTTTTGCATTGAAAGTAAACGAATGCGATGGTTCCTATAATCTGAGATGAATACTTGTCCTTGAGCATCCACCACACAATCTTGGGGTTGATTAAAACGTGCTGTTTTCATTGATCCGTCTTGAAATCCCGCTTCTTCGGAGCCAGCTATGGTAGTGACCTGACCATCTTTACTCAATTTACGTATGCTATTGGTGTCGATAACGTACATATCACCACTTTTGGGATCAAAACAGCTTCCTCTTAATTGAATAAAGGTGGCCTGCTTGGCCGCCCCATCTTGGAAGCATTTCGCCCCTGTACCGGCAACGACTTCAACAGGACGAGAGGATGGCCCTTTGTCTAAACTCTGGATAGGACTGGGAGTGGGCACAAGAGAGCCAGAGGCCGAAGGTAGCGGAGAGACGACGGGAGATGGACTGACCACGGAAGGCTTCACAACAGGCGCTTGCCCCGAAGGTGGCTGACAGGCAACCAAGAACAACAACCCACCCAACAAAACACTGAATTTTCCCATCTTCATCCTCCCAACAGCTTTGTGAGTCTATTTTAACCTATTCAGACACTTTTTCAATACATCCAATAAAAACATTCATATTTAAGCATTTTTTTTTTGCAAGCATAACTTTTATTTATTTTGACAAACATATCAGACCCATTTAACATTTATCTATCACTTGCTGACCAGATGGGGGAATCATGTTTAAATCCAGATTGTTGCTCACGTTGTTTTTGCTCTCGGCCTGTCAGGCCACACCGCCCACTCTGCTTGAAACGGTCTCGACCAACAGCGCAGCCCTGTCCAGCGAGCAAGTGCAGGCCTTTGTGTTGCAAAAGCTCAAACAAAATGGGCATCCCCCCGCCAAAAGCCCAAAATGGTTCCCCGATTGGCATGGCCGACCGCCTCTGAATGGTTTGGCGAAAACGCCCGAACTGACGATCCAAGATGTCTGGCTCAATGGCCAGAGCATTCAGGGCTCACAGGCCCCAAGCGTTCTGCATTCAGATTGGGAGGGCAGCCCCTTGCAATTGGTGCTCAAAGGCAAATTTGAAGACAAAAACACACGATTCCTTGTTTTACAAAATGAGAAATTTCGATTAATATCAATAAAGCATTTTTTAGAGGTCATGCCCATGAGATTGGCTCAATGAAATTGAAATCATTTTTTGCCCTTATTTTATTTCTTTCAAGCTGCCAGCAACCCAATCCCCCTCAACAAATCCAAGCGTCTCCATTGCCGAGCAGCCTCCCAATGCCCTCCCCTGTTATTGCAGAGACGGCTCCAATTATTCAAATATCCACACCAGCCCCCATCCCAACATTTTTAGAACCAGATCAGACTTGTTTACCTTTGGTTGAAGAAAATATCCCAAGGAAATTGCATTACCCCACTGATCTGGCTGTGAGCCATGACGGCAGCCAGATCTTTGTTGTCAATGCCCTCTGTAGCTCACGTATGTTGCCACTGGAACTCTCCTTGCAGATTGAAAAAGAGTGTTTCAAAGAGAAACGGGATACGCCCTATCCACAACAGTTTATATATCAGGTGCAAATTCCCGAACAAAAATTGATTCCTCTCAAAATCCAAGGCGAATATCCAGGGGTTTGTCTCAAAGGAGATGAACTGGAAATGGATGAGAAAAATCGCCTCTATTTTAATACAAATATGGGCTATGATCCGTTTAAACGTATTTACCGGCTTGATCCGGCTCAGAACAAAGCAGAGGTACTCTTGAATCCCCTTCGGGCAGATCCTTATATCTCTGGAGGCGTTTCGCCCGCACCTGTTGGCAATACCCTGGATGGGCCTGTGTTTTTGAATTATGTAGGTGGCAAGCTCTTTTTTCAACTCTTTACACTCGGCGGCTATCGCCAAGTCACCTCTGTTTATGAGGCGGAAGAAAACACATTCAGCGAAATTTTGAAAGATCTTTCTGCTTCTTCTGAATCTTTAAATAAAAATATCAATTATGACGGTAGAAATTATTATTTGGCTACCAATTTGTTATTGCAACAACCACCTGTAGCCAGCACCCCTCCCATTACTAAAGACAGCTATAGTTGGAAAGAAGAATATAGACCATTGGTTTCGAGTTTGTCTTTTACACGAATTAACAGCAAAGGAGAATTTATTAAAACATCTCCTGACAAACATCTCATTTTAAAAATCATTCCCACTGAAGACAAGCTTGTAACTCTTGCTGGAAATGGCTCTCCAGGCTATCGAGATGGACAAGGCAATGAAGCCCAGTTTAATTATCCGGGAGCCTTAACCTTGGATGCTCAAGACAATATTTACGTGGTAGACAGTGGCAATCACGCTATTCGCAAAATTACGCCAGCAGGGGTTGTCAGCACCCTGTATAAAGAAAAATAAAACCAGATAACGTTTGAGTCAGAAGGAGTACATGATGGGAAAAAGGCAAATCATTCAAAGAAAAATGGCATTTTTTTTGGTGCTGTTATTTTCTGCCTGTCAATTATTACCCCCGACTCACCCCAATACATCTGGTTTGTCTGGTTTAAGACAAACGGGTCTCCATGAAGGCTTTACTGATCAAGATTTTTCAATTTTATCCAAAAGAGAACCTGAACTAATCCCAATATTGGAATGTGTCCAGCCGAATATGGATGGTTCTGCCACAGCTTTTTGGGGGTATCAAAACACTGGCAAAAAAGAAATAAAAGAGCCTATTGGTGGTCACAATCAATTTCTAGAAAAATCAGAAGACGGCTTTCCCAGCCATCACTTCAGTTCTGAAAAAAGACATCACGAACATGAAAACAACCACGAAAGACGAGATAATCGGCGCGAGAACCATGATCGTGGACAACCCAGCCATTTTAAGCCTGGACGTTCTCCCTATTGGCCCCAACCGATTTTTGCCGTTCGGTTTACTGGTGAGCGACTGGTGTGGAAGCTCGGTGAACGCTCAGCCACCGCTTATTTAAACAAAAGCAATCAACGTTGCCCAGATATTCCGGTAAGTGCCATGACCACTATTCGCAAAACCTACTTGCCCAAACAAGTTCAAATGATTCAGACACGCAGAGAACAACGTTTTTCTTTACCGTTTCAGTTGACAGAAACCGCTGATCTGAAGCGCAGAAATATTTTAAGTGTCAAATTAATTGGCAACAGCCCTTTAGAGATTTTAATTCAGGTCAATGGCTCCCTTGACCAGCAAATCCAACTGTCGAACACACTTCGTGGAACAACCTTTGAACTCAATGGTTTACAACCCGGTCAGAATACACTGGAACTTGTTTTGCGGGGAAATATTGGGTCAGCAGTTCAGATACAAGCAGATGGATTGATGAATCCCATCTACATTCCCAAAGCCATTTTTAGCATGATACCTGACGATGAAATGGTAAGAGCATTACCTCATGCCAAAGGCGTGATTGGAATTAAGTTCCATGAGGGATTGAAAATAAAACAAAATTCCTCCACAGGCCGGTTAGAAGAAGATGATGGAATAGCATTGGATGGCCTGTACAATTTGATACAAGCAGAAAATATGGGGCGTCTGTATCCTGCCTTTGGTTTAAGCTATGAGCAAGGCAAAGTGGAGGAAGCCCAAATAGAAGCCTATTTTGGCACTGAAGCCCCTCAGCCAGGCCTTTTTTATAACCTAGAACTTGATCCTAGCAAAAACATCTGGCCCATCATCGAACGTCTGCGGAATTTGCCCTTCATAGAGGAGGCCTTTCCTCACTTTATTCCCGAAGAGACCACAAAAGTCAACGAAAAAGTGTTTAAGTTTTTTCCAAGTGATAGCGCCGATTACAAAGATAATTTATTTAATCCTAATGACGAAGCCGATAAACGTATCCGCAAAGATCAATGGCTGAGGAATATCCGAATACTCCCACCCAATGGCAGCGCATTTGAGAAAGGAGCTTGGTCATACAGCTATAACAACAAAGTCAAAATGGCTTTGGTTGGCAGCCCCGTATCTGTAAGCCCTGCTTTATCAGGATTGGATAACGCAGGAAGCCAACCAGGGGAGGGTGCAACAATGAAAACCCATGAAGATTTTCTGGACTCCACCGGAAAACCCACCGTCAATGTTTTCAGCAATGTCAGAGAATCGACCATTTCGAAGCCATTTATCAATACAAATCATGATACTGGAGCAATTGGGATTGTTGCAGCTCAGGGAAATAATGGCAAAGGAATTGCTGGAATTGCTTATGAAGTAGCAGACCTAACAGCTTACTTGGCCTATCTAAACGGTTTTGAAAACGAATGGTTTCACAGCCATCCCAACACCCCCTATCCTACAGACTCTAGCCTACACCCCAGCACACCCCGTGAAGCAGTTTTAAAATGCGCTTATGTGAATCAAACCATCAATCCTACTCTCGGCGGAATTCCCAACAGTATTTCATCCTGTGAACCTACAGCCGACACAATTTCTTTAGCTCAATCCCAAGGAGCCAAAATTATTTGGCTCGAAAGTTATGTGCCACCTTATACCGTTGAACAAGTTTCTCCTTTTATCCGACTTGCCATTGCCAATGCAACGAGTAAAGGCGCAGCCGTTTTCGTACCGGCAGGAAACACTGCTTGCCAAGGAAAAAAAGACACCCTTACATCAAAAAATAAAACAAATTGTGAACAAGAACACTATATCTCAAAAGGAGGGGGTACCCAAGGATACGATATTACTCAGATAAACTGCGCCAAATATGGCCGCAAACAACTGTCTTTAATCGGTGGGGCACAGCCCCCCCCCTTATGGGGCTGTAATTCTGCTCAAACCGTTATCCCCATGCCCGATACAGGCTCCATCCTCATAGGAGGGGTAAACCTCAATGGGCAAAACCGAATGGGAGCAACTGGAGGGAAAGATAATTTTGATGATTTTAATTATGGAAAATCTCTGTATGACATTACAGGCAATCTGATATCAGGTCATGGTACAGATGTCTCTGCACCAGCAGAAAGGCTTTGGTCAACGGGTTTTAATTCAGCAGCGAGTAATCGCAATGATCATTATATTGAATATGGAGGTACTTCAGGAGCAACCCCTACAGTAGCAGCAATAGCGGCCTTGATGCTCTCCAAAACTCCTAGTCTTACTCCTAAACTTTTACGCTGGTATTTACGTCAATCCACAAGCAATAGCCCACAAATTCCAGAAATTGCAGGCATGGTCAATGCCTATGATGCAGTTTTAAGAGCAAATAATAATCAACCTCCTCCCACAGATGATTTCCGCACTCTGTCGAAAGAAAACATCAGCACCACGCCTCCCCCTTCCCCCCCTCCTGCTGTAGGCATCTGGATCACCCGCGATGGACAGCGCAAAGCGGTCAATCCCAGCCAATTGATCGGCATCGGCATCACAGGCCTTGACCTCAGTGGCATTGAAATTGTGGTAGATAACAAGGTCATGCCCATTCAACAGGTCGCAGCAGAATATGTCACCTTTGGCCTGACACCCGATCTCGCTCCGGGTGTCAAAGACATGTTGATCAAACTCGCGGGCAATACCGTTACTCTGCCCGAAGCCATTGAAGTGCTCGCCATGCCGCCTTTGCAAGAAACTCAAACCTTGCCCACGGTCGGCGCGCTTCAACCCGCCCCCTTTCAGATCAACGGGGAGCATTTCTTGGCGATTCCCAATTATTTTAATGGCCAATCTTATCACCTCAACTCACAGATTTACAAATGGAACGGCACTCAATTCTCCCTGGTTCAAACCATTCCGACCTTTGGGGCCTACGACCTGCACCCCTTTTCGGTGGGCGACCAGCATTTTCTCGCCATTGCCAATTTTGACCAGAATGTCTATGAAGCCAATTCCGAAATTTACAAATGGAATGGCTCACAATTTGTCCCTTTTCAAACCATTCCCACCACCGGGGGCATTGATTGGGAAAGCTTCAACATAGACAACAGGCACTTCTTGGCACTGGCCACCCATTACAATGGCAGCTTTGAGCGCGAATCCCTGCTCTACGAATGGAATGGTTCTCAATTTGTGCTCTTTCAGAATTTGCCCACCCGAGGCGCACACAAATGGACCCATTTTCTCACGATTGGCAGTGAGCGTTTTCTGGCTCTCACCACCTATTTTTATGTCGGCAGTGGGATAGCAGACACCCAATCGGAGCTGTATAAATGGAATGGCAGCCAATTTGTGTTTAATCAGACCTTTGCCACAGATTTTGATGTGGATTTTGATATCTTTACCATCGGGGGCCAACTTTACGCGGCGATCATGAACAACAGCCGCATCAGCAACACGGTCGATTCGAAGATCCTGAAATGGAATGGCAGCCAATTCGTGGATTTCCAAAACATACCTACCACAGGCGGACTGAATTGGGACTATTTCACCGTCAAAGGCTGGCATTATCTGCTTTTGACCACCAATACCACCCTGCCTCAGATTTACCGCTGGAATGGCTCCCAGTTTGAGCTGTACAGGGTGCTTTCCATGGACAAAGCCTGGGGTTCGGCCTTGTTCAGCGCAGGCCCGCTCGAAAACTACCTGATTCTGGGCAGCCTGATTGGCCCGCAAGGCTATTCATCGCCCAGCCGCGTTTTCAGGTTTGACTAAGAGAGGCTTGAGTTTTAAAAATCAATATAAATAAAGTTCGAACCGCCACTGGCAAAGAACAGCGCCAAAAGACAAAGCAGCGCCGCTCCCACACCGGTGGCGGCGTCTTTGAGCCATTCAGCCATTTAACCCACCCCCACTAATTTGGGCAAGAGCCCCATAAATCGGCCCACGGGCATAATAAACAGGCCCCAGCCCAGTGTCACCAAGACAAAGGTCAACAAGGTAAAAAGCGGCGTGGTCGCCCAGCGCAGCTGTTCAAGCCAAGGCAGACGCGGGGCGATTTTGTCTTTAAAGACGCGGTGGATCGCCAGCATCGCGCCATGGTAGAGGCCCCAAACCAGAAAATGCCATTCGGCCCCGTGCCAAATGCCCGAAACGCCCATGGCCAACACCAGATTGAGCAGCAGACGCGGAAATTTGACCCGCGAGCCCCCCAGCGAGATATACACATAATCGGTGATCCAGGAGCTGAGCGAGATATGCCAATGCCGCCAGAACTCGGCAATATTGCGGCGCAAATAGGGCCAATTAAAATTCTCAGGCACGACAATCCCAAACAGACGGGCCGAGCCAATCGCAATGTCTGAATAGCCCGAAAAATCGGTGTAGATCTTGAGTGAATAGGCCAACAGGGCAATCCAAAGCGTGAGGCCCGAAGCTGCGTTGGCGGCATTTTCAGACATCAGCGGCTGAATCCAGAGATCGAGGGAATCAGCGATGATCATCTTTTTGCCCAGCCCAATGCAAATGCGCAAGAGCCCGATGCGCAAATGCTCCCAGTCAAAGCGGGCTGTGGATAACTTGGGGACAAAGTCCTGAAAGCGCTTGATCGGCCCGGCCACCATGGTCGGAAAAAAGAGAATAAAAGCCAGATAATCGCGAAAGCGGTGGGGGCCAATTTTGCCTTTGTAGACATCGACCAGGTAATGAATAAATTCAAAGCTAAAAAACGAGATCGCCAGGGGAAAGACAAAGCGCTCAAGGGTGGGAATGCTGCTGCCCGTGGCCAAATGCCGCAGTTCAAACCACGAGCCCAAGAGCAAATTGCGGTATTTAAACCCCACCAGCAGGGACACCGTCACAAGCAATAAAAGCGCAAAGATGCGTTTGTCTTGGCGAAAGCGCCGAATCGCAAAATAGACCACAGCCGCTTCGATCAAAAACAGCCAGACAAAGGGCCCGCCATACCAGGCATAAAAGACAAAGCCCGTCAGGGCCAGCCAGCCCCCGCGCCAGACCAGCGGCACCGCAAAAAAGCCCAAGACCGACAAGAGCAAAAAGACCCCATAAAGCGCTTCGTTAAAGATCATCGCGGCGCCCCCTGTTTGGACAAAGACCTTCGCTCTGCGTTGAGCAAGGGCCCCAGTCGCTCGGCCACACGCTCGCCAAAGGCACTGCCCCCTGCGTTGAGGGTGTGGGTGATATCAAAGAACTGATCAGCGGGCAGATAGGCCCCGCGGTTAATATCCAGCAATTCAAAGCCGCCACTTTCGATCGTGGCGCGGATCGGTTTGAGCACAGCCTGGTATTTTTTCCAATCGAGGGCCTCGTAGGCATCGAGGGCCTCGACATTGAGCGGGCCCATCACAAAGAGCGCGGGTTTGCCCGCCTGTTTGAGCAATGCCACCGTCGCTTGAAGCACCTGCAACTCGGAATTGTCAGGGCTGAGTTCAAAGCCGGCATTTTGGCCATAGCGTTTGAGCACCATCATCTGTTGGGTCGGCTTGAGATCGAGAAAAGGCGTGGCCCCCTCCATTTCAGCAGCTTGAATACCCAGGGCCTTTTCGTATTGGGCAAAGGCCCAGCCTTCGGGGGTATGACCCAGCCAATGGGCCGCCAGCAGCTCTTTGCTGCGATAAAAGGCCCAAATCTGGCTCAGCCCCTGGCGCAGCCAAGCATTCAGTGGCAAAGGAGGGCTCGGACGCAGCCCCAAGAGGGCGGCTTCAGCCTCGTTGACGGAGACGCCCAATTTTTCGGGCAATTCAGGGTGGCGCATGCGTGTGCCTTTGAGCAGACTGGGGCTGAAGGTGTGGTAATTGAGCTGAATCACAAAGGCATCGCCTTCGGGCAGGGCTTTTTTGAGCAGATAATACTGGTCTGAGAGCAAAAAACCTTTGGCGGAGAGGTTGTAACTTTGCCAATGTGCAGCCAGGCCCTTTTTTTGCAGGGCCCTGAGTGTGGCCACGGGAAAGGTCTGATGGGGATCGCTGATGCGAATGCCATAGGTGGGAGACGATCCCAGAAAGACCAGGGCCGGGGAGGGGTTCTGAGCCAAAGCGCGCAGATAAAAGGGCAGCCAGGCCATTTCCTGGCCCTCAGGCAGGCGATAGCTGGCGCTAAAATCTGACTTGAGCTGCGGCAGCAATGCTTTTTCGACCCAAAGATCCACCAGCAGCAGCGTCAATAAAAAAAAGATCAGTGTGCGCCAAAAGCGCCCACCGGCGCGGATGAGAACGTTCATATCCATCAGCCTGCCAGATAAAACGATCTTTTGTCAGTGATGTTATACCGGTCTCGTCGGAACATCCGTTTGGCTGTGCTATTCTTTGAAAGGAGAAAGAAAACATGAAACTCTTGATCTGGGGAACCGGTGGTTTAGGCAGAGGCATTCTGGAATTGGTCCAGAGTATGCCTGAACATCCCTATACAGAAATAGGCTTTATTGACGATCTGCGCCCCGCAGGAGAAAAGGTCCTGGGTATTCCCATTTTGGGCAATCGCTCACTTTTAAGTGAGCAAGACCCTGCCAAAACCGAAGTCAGCTTGGCTACCGTAATGCCAGAAAACCGCCTGGCCATGGCCCACTATCTCAAAGAACGGCAGCTGCGCTCGCCCACCCTGATCGACCCCAGGGCTGTGGTTCGGCCCTCGGCACGCCTGGGAGAAGGGTGTGTGGTCTATCCCTTTGCTTTGATCAATAGCCAAGCCGAGATCGGCGAGCATGTCTTGATCAGCGCTTCTGTGACGGTGCCTCACGATGCAAAGATCGGTGACGGGGTCTCTCTCCTGAATGGTTGCCGTGCGTTGGGCTTTGTGGAAATAGGTACAGGGGCTCTGATTGGTGCAGGAGCAATCATCAAGCCAAGCTGTAAACTGGGTGCTTGGTCGCGGATCAGCATGGGATCGGTGGTTCTGGCAGATATGCCGGATTACAGCACCGCAGCAGGCAACCCAGCGCGATTGCTCAAACAAGCGACACATCCGCCTGAGATACAATTGTGCCCCCTATGAACCCCCATCTTTTATTACAGGCTTGTTTTGAAGAAGCGCTGGGCCACCTCCCCTCAGCGGGAGAGCGTTGGGATTCACTCTCGCAGATTCGTCTACTGGCAGCTATCGAGGCTGAGTTTCAACTCCAATTACAGCCCGCAGATATTCTGCAACTCGATAGCCCAGAACGGGTTCAAGCACTTTTAAAAAGCCTGGGAATTCAATTGCCATGAGTGATCCGCTTTGGCACAAACTGGGCTGGCTGAAAGATCTGCAAAGTGACATCAGCTTAGCCCCAAGGGATTGGCCCAGCTTGATTCAATTGCGCAGCCAGGAGCTGCTGGACACGGGTCTAAAAAAAGGAGACCGGGTCTTGCTGAGCCAAGGCAACCATTGGTCATTTTTTGTCGATCTCTTTGCCCTGTGGCAATGCGGGGCCTGTCCAATTCCGGTTGATCCACAATTGAGTGGGTTAGAACTGCAAACCCTGGCCACCCATTCCGGCAGCCAGTTGCTGATTCAAGCCCCGTGGCAAACAGTGGCCCCGCCCCCCAACTGTCAGCGCTTGCCCGCCTGGAACACCCTGCCCCTCATCAGAGAGCAGTCATCATACCCGCGCTTGAGCGGGCTGGGCTGGGACGACCCCGCGTTAATCCTCTATACTTCCGGCTCGACAGGCGATCCCAAAGGCGTCGTTCACAGCCTGCGTTCATTGATGACCCGTCTGGCACTCTTGCGCCCCTATGTGCCCCTGGAAGCCTTGCAAAAAAGTTTGAATTTATTGCCTGTCCACTTTGGACACGGCCTGATCTGCAATTGTCTCTACCCCCTGATGGCCGGCCAGACCCTCATCTTGATGCCTGCCTTTGGCCTGGCGCAGCTCAGCCAACTCGGCCCATTGATCGATCAAGAGGAGATCAGCTTTCTCAGCTCTGTGCCCACCCTCTGGAAAATGGCTCTGCGCCTGTCTGCGCCCCCAGAAAAAAACAGCTTGAAACTGATTCACTGCGGCTCAGCCCCCTTTTCTGCCGCCCTGCGCCACGAGATCCAACAATGGTCTGGCATTTCTGCCGTGCGCAATGTCTATGGCATTACCGAAACCGGTAGTTGGCTCGCTGGCAGTGAGATCTCTTGCCCTGATTTTTGTGATGGCTATGTGGGCCAGGGTTGGGGCACACATATTTCGCTGCAATCCGAGGATCCCGAAGGCCCAGCGATTCACAGTCCCGACCAAGTTGGACAGGTCTGGGTACAGACCCCAGCACTGATGATCGGCTATTATTTGCGACCGGATTTAAACGCACAAGCCATCAGCGGAAGCTGGTTGAATACCGGCGATCTGGGTATCTGGACTCCTGCCGGTGGTTTGGTTTTGGTGGGACGCAAACGCCACGAGATCAACAAAGCTGGACTCAAAATTTGGCCCGAAGACATCGATCGCGTGCTCGAAAGGCATCCGGCCGTGGCCGATGTCTGCAGTTTTGCCATTCCCGATCACATTGCCGGCCAAGAAGTGGGCGTGGCGTTGGTTTTAAACGAAGCTCATGCTTTAAACGACGTCAAAAGCTGGCTCAAGACCCAAATTTCGGCCCATAAACAGCCCCTGCGCTGGTTTGTCTGCGAAAATATTCCCCGCAGCTCACGCGGAAAAGTCAACCGCGAAGCCGTGTCGAACTTCTGCCTCAGTCCAAGAGCAGAAGCGACACCCAACCCTTAGTCACGGCCCGAATCGGCAAAGAGTTCGGCGATTTCGTGTTTAAAATGTTCGTTGATCAAGCGACGCTTGTATTTGAGTGTGGGCGTTAAAAAGCCGTTGTCTTGGGTGAGTTCTTCTTCGATCAGGGTAAATTTTTTGACCTGCTCGTAGCGGGCAAAATCTGCCATCATGCGCTGAATCTCTTTTTCGAGAAAGCTGTGGATCTCAGGGTGGGTCAACAATTCTTTGCGGCTGCCCACTTTAATATTGTGGTTGCGGGCATATTGGTCCAACAGGTCGAGACTGGGATGAATCAAAGCGGCCATGTATTTTTGGTTATTGCCCAACATCACCGCCTGCTCGATATAAGGGCTGGTTTTGAGGGTGTTTTCAATCGGCTGGGGCGCGACATTTTTGCCATTGGACATGACAATGATTTCTTTTTTGCGATCGGTGATCTTGAGATAGCCCTCGGCATCGAGTTCGCCGATATCTCCGGTGTGAAACCAGCCCTCTTCGTCAATCACCTCGCGGGTGGCATCGGGTTTGTTGAAATAGCCTTGCATAATATTCGGGCCCCGCGCCAAAATTTCGCCATCGGGGGCAATTTTGACCTCAACATCTTCGATCACCTGGCCGACATAGCCAAATTTGACGCCACCGGGGCGGTTGCAGCAGATCACGGGGCTGGTCTCAGTCAGGCCATAGCCCTCGTAGATATTGATCCCCACCGCAAAGAAAAACTCCGCCAATTCGCGCATCAGGGGCGCGCCACCAGACACCGCAAATTTGAGATTGCCGCCTGTGCGGGCCCGAACCTTGGCAAAGACCAGTTTGTCTGCCAATCTGTGTTTCCAAGCCAGAGAGCTGGGAATGGGCTTGCCTTGGCTGGTATACACAGCGGCCTGTTTGCCAATGCCCAAACCCCAATAGAAGATTTTTTTCTTGAGCGGCTTTTCGTTTTCGACATTTTGAATGATGCGGTTGTAGATCTTTTCAAAGACCCGGGGGACCGCCACAAAAGCCGAGGGTTTGACCTCTTGCAGGTTCTGGGCAATGGTGTCGATGCTCTCGGCGTAAGCAATGGTGGCCCCACAGTATTGCAGGGCATAATTCACGACCCGCTCCAAGACATGGGAGAGCGGTAAAAACGAGAGCGAGGTTTGAGAGGCATCAAAGCCCAGGGCCTTGACAGCGCTGCGGGCATTGCTGGCAAAATTGCGGTGGGTCAACATCACCCCTTTGGGATCTCCAGTGGTGCCTGAGGTATAGACAATGCTCACCATGTGGCTTTCGTGAGCATGGATCAGCCGTTTTTCCAAGGGATCGCGCAGGCCGCTGGCCAACAGTGCTTCCCCTTCGGTGAGCACCTGGTGAAAGCTAACAACCTCGATATTGCGCAGCTCGGGCAAGGTCTCTGGTGGGTCTAAAATCACGATTCGTTCCAGGGTCGGGCAATCGTGGTGAATGGCGGCAATTTTATTGAGCTGGGCCGCTTTAGAGAGAAAGATCACCCGCGTGCCCGAATCGTTGAGCATATACAAAATCTGGTGGGCCGTCAGGGTGGGATAAATCGGGACATTCACCCCCCCTGCGGCAATAATTGCCATATCTGCAATCGGCCACTCGGGTCGATTCTCCGAGAGCAGCGCCACCCGATCCTGGGCCCCAAGGCCATGTTGGATCAAATAAGCAGCCACCTGTTCAACCCGCTCTTTCATTTCCTGATAGGTCACAGAACGGTAAATCCCATTCTTTTTTTCCATCAGGGCGGCTTTGCTGCTGTATTTGGCAGCGCTGTCGTAGAAATGTTTGGTTAAAAGGTAGATATCGCTCATGGTGGCGCTCCTGCTCAAATTATAAACCTGGAATTAAAGGCGCATCACAATGGCTTCATCCACAGATTCATTGGGTATGATCACGCCATACTCTTTGTTTTTACCATCGAGCTTGAAGATAATATTCAGGTCATTGCTGTCCTGGTTGCGGAACAACAAGAAAGTGTATTTGAGCAACTCCATTTGGGCTGCTGCTTCTTCGGGGCTCATGGGCTTGATCGCCAAGCGCTCGTTTTTGACTTTGCGTTTGACGGGGGCTTTGGCTGCGGTTTTTTTCTTGGTGACGGCAGTGGCGGTTTTTTTCTTGGCAGGCGCCGCTACTGCGGTGCTTTCTTCTGCTTCATCTTCGTCCTCTACCATTTCACCCATGGCCACAGCGGTTTTCACAGCTGCACTGCGGTCGGTGCGTTTGCGCTCGTATTTGATCAGCTGGCGTTCGAGTTTGTCTCCAACGAGGTCAATGGCGGCATACATATTGACACTAGACTCTTCTGAGCGCAGCATCAGGCCATTGACAGAGGTGGTTACCGTTACCTGCTGATTGTTCTTGATCCGTGGATTTTTGGCGACACTCAGCTCCACATTGACATCAACGATGTGGCGGCTGTATTTCTCCATTTTGCCCAGCTTGGTCTTAACGTAATCGCGCAGGGCGTCGGTGACTTCCACGTTTTTTCCATGAATAATAAATTTCATCAGCGCTTGTCCATCCTTTTCGAGTACTAAAACTTGGGGAAAAAGATGTCTGCTCCTTCCTTATGGGTGTTTGGTTGAGTTCTTGAGAGACGCTTTATTATAACACGAAAAAAAGCGCTCTTCAGCAGACTAGAGTTTACGCAGGACGCTCATGCCGGTTAAATTTTGGGTGATTTCGGGTGTGCCTTTGTACTCCAGTTTGCAGGCCCCGGCAGCGGTGACCTTGAGCTTTTTTTCCGCACGAATACGGGCAGAAGCCGCGCCACTGAGCTGAATATCCACATTTTGGGCTTTGAGCATCAGCGATTCGAGCTGGGCAGCACCACTGGCCCTGATGTGTAAATCGTTTAAAACGCCCCCCACCATCCGCACCTGATGGCCGCCCTCCAGATTGAGCTTGAGTTTATCGCCCTGAAGACCCGTAATCACCAGACGAGAGGCACCTTTGGCATGAACCGCTTGCAAACTGGGCAGAGACAAGAAAATTTTAATCGGATTGTTGGAGCTCAAGACTTTGCCTGGTTTATTGGCAATTTTGAGGGTATTGTCAACCACCTGGGTATCGATCAGGGGCACGAGGTTTTCATCCGCTTCAACGGCAATGCGCTGGGGCTTGCCCGTTTCGATCTCAACAATAAAGCTCTGACTGACATCCAGAGCCTGAAAGGCGGCCAAAGTGCGCTCTTCGCGTTTGAGCGGCCCCTCGCCTTGAACCGTATCAGAGGCACAGCTGCTGAGCAGTGCCGCTCCCAGCAGTCCCAGCAGAGCGACTTTTAAGTTCAAAGAAAAGGGACGGATGGCTTTGTCGGATTGAATAGACATTGAAGATATTCCCTCGCTGGCGCTTTTGCTTTGAGCATAGCCTATTTCCCGGTCGCTCTTCAACGCAATAGCAAAACTTGGCAACAGGGGCTTGTAAAGATCGATTGTACTATTGTATTATTTGACTAGTACAATAGTACAAATTAAGAAAGGAGCACCCGTGCTGATTATCAATCCCGAAAGTGGCACTCCTCTTTATCTCCAGATTATGGAGCAGATCCGCCACGCGATTGCTCTGGGGGTCTTTGCCCCCGGAACGCCGATCCCCACGATTCGAGAACTGGCCCTGCAATTGCGCCTCAATCCCAATACGGTGGCCAAAGCCATCAAAGAATTGGAGCGCGAAGGCCTGTTGATCACCCGTGTGGGCAAAGGCAGCTTTGTCAGTGAGTCGGCTCTGGCCCTCTCGGCCCAGGATCGCCACCAACAGGGCAATGAACTGGCGGGACGTTTTGGTAAAGACATGGCGTGGTTGGGCTTTAATTGCCCCGAAGCCGTTGAATTGGTAGAAAAAAACTGGCAGGAGGCAGCAAATGTCTGAGATGATCATTGAGACCCATGGTTTGCTGAAGACCTATGGTTCTCACAAAGCCTTACAAAACCTCAATATGCAGGTGCCGACAGGCTGCGTATATGGTTTATTGGGGCGCAATGGGGCTGGCAAAACCAGCACCCTGCGGATTTTAATGAACCTGATTCGCCCCAGTGGCGGCGAGGTACAGGTCTTGGGCCACGCCCCCGAGCGTCTGCCGCTCAATCTGCGCCAGCAAATTGGCTATAGCTCCGACAGCATGCAGCTGGTTCCCTGGCTGCGCGTGGATGAGTTGCTGGCTTACAATGGCTCCTTTTACCCGGCTTGGGACCGCGACTATGTGCAACAATGGCTCAAACGGCTGGAACTGGATCCCCGCAAGCGGGTCTTTGGCCTCTCGCGCGGCGAAAGACAAAAACTGGCCCTGATGCTGGCGATTGGCCACCGGCCCCGGTTGTTGGTGCTCGACGAACCCGCTGGTGGGCTCGACCCTTTGGCACGCAAAGAGTTCCTCGAAAGCATGATAGAGTTGATTCACGAATCGGGCAGCACAATTGTGATCTCTTCGCACCAAATGAGTGATTTGGAGCGCATCGCCGACCAAATTGGCCTGGTGGTCAACGGGCAAATACGCCTGGAAATGCCACTGGAAGAACTCAAGGCCCGCAGCCGCCGGGTGGTGTTGATCGACAAAAGTGCCGAGGCAAGAGCCCAGGCCGAAGTGCTTAAATCATGGCCCGGTGTGCTGCATTTGCAGACCCGTACCGGTTATGTGGAATGGATTCATGAAAACTGGAGCGCCGCTGAAGAAGAAAAACTCCTCCGGCGTTTTCCAGAGGCCCGCATTGAGCAAAGCCCCCTCTCACTGGAGGAGATTTTTATTATCTACACGTCTACCCTAACAGCCGGAGGTGCAACATGTCCAGCCACCCCGTAAGCCTCTTTCGCAAAAGCCTGACCCAGACTCTGCTGCTGACCCTGGGCCTGATGCTCTTGGGCTCCAGTGTGGGCCTGATTCAAGGCCTGACAGAGCCTGCCAACGACTGGGGCTACCGCAGCTTCGACCTGATTCGCTGGGCTCTGAACATGGGAAGTGGGAGCCTGATTGCTGCTCTTTTGGCCCTGAGCCTGCCCTGGCTGTTGCTCTCCTGGTTTGGGGAGTGGCTGTATACCCGCGCCTTGAACCGCCAAGCCCTGTTCAAGCTCTTTTGGGGGGAATTTCTCAAATTTTGGACGCCCTTGAGTCTGCTCTTGCTGGGCCTGTGCAGTGCCAGCCAATGGATCAAATACGATTCTGGCCGCGAAATCCCCTGGGAATTGGCCCTGTTTATCCCCGCCTTGAGCCTGTTTATGGCGCTGATCTTTGTATCCAATGGCGAATTGCTGCGCAAGCTGATCTTGCCCGGCGTGGCTCTCTTGCTCTGGCTGCTGACCGGCGATGGCTGGGGTGTGCTCGGATTACCCGTGGGCCACGGTCTGACCTTATTGGCGGGCGCAGGCCTCTTGTTTTGGCTGCAGCGCCAATTGGCCCAAGGGCTGAGTGATCTCTCGCTGGAGGTGCCAGGCCGGGTTGATGATGAATACCAGGCCATGCAGCGCAGTTGGCTCTTTCGCAGTTTAAATTGGCTGGGCGTACATTCACCCCTGATGCTCTCACCAGCCCGTGGCCCGTGGATGGCCCGGATCAAACTCCTGAGCGGACACCCATATATGCTGTATATGCAGCTCTTGGCCACAGTCGCCCTGCTGGGCTTTTTGATCTCACTCTTTTTGGGCCGGGCCGCTTTGGACAATCTGCCGATGGCCAGTGTCCTGTGGATTTTGGCCTGCGCCCTGGCTGGGGGCTGTCTCTTGCTCTTGCCCGTGCGCCTGGCTGGCAACAGCTATTGGGAGTTTTTTCGCACCCGGCCCTTGCCTCGGATCTGGCAATATGCCGTCAACTGGGGCGTCCAGAGTCTGTTTCTGCTCGGGTTGGTGGCACTGGGCCAGACCCTGCTCTTGAGCCTGCCCGAAATTGCCCAAAACCTGAACTTGGCAAATCTGGCCACAGCTCTGCTCTTTTTCTGGCTGGCGGGAGAACTGGGAGTGGGGTTGTTGCTGCTGTTATTGGCCTTTGGCTTTGGTATATCTCCCACCCTGGTGCCTGGAGCGGCAGTGCTCTTGCACAGCCATGATTGGCCCGCCCTGGCCCTGTGGGGAACAGCGCTGGCCTTTCGGGCCTGGGATATCTGGCGCTTTCAGGGCCATTTTTGGGAGCCGTTGGCTTTGCCTCGGATGCGCTTATGGCGCCTGTTTGGCTATTATCTGCCACCTGTTCTTGCTTCACTCGTCGTGCTGGTGCTGGGTGTCAAAACCCAGCCCCTGGCGGGATTTGTGGCTCTCAATAGCAGGGAGGGGGAATTTGGCGTCAGCGTGCGCGAGCAGCAGCAATTGGCGACCAAAACCCTGGAAGTGCTCTATGTCAAAGCCGGTCGGCGTTTATACTCAGAAGCCCCAGAAGATTTCTGGGGGGCCTCTTTTGAAGAGCTGTCGCTGCTGAGGAGCTTAGTCAAACAGCCCCACAATGCCGATCTGGCCAAACAATTGGCAGAGAGCTTGTTGCGCAGTGCCTCGCTGTCGGCAAATGCTGACGGACGGGTCTATACCCCCCCAGGCCAAGACCGCTACCAGCGTGAATACACCGATTATTATCTAGCTCAGGGTGAGTATTGGCTGCGCTTCGCCCCAACCAGCGGCAATTTGGCCTATCTCAAAGCCCTGAAGGCTGAAGCCCAAGGAAATGTGATCCTGGCCCAGGCTGAAAATGCCGAGGCTTTAAAGGCCAAGCCCCTTCAGGCCGAGTGGCTGATGCAAAAAGCCCGCCTGGACGGCTATTTGCTGCGCTACGCGAAGGCGCTGGACACCTACACCAGCATTGCCAAAGACTTTCCAGAGAAAAGCACCCTGGCCTGGCGCGCAGCTCATGAGATCGCCCTCGAAAGCGGTCAATGGGAAATGGCCCTGGAATACGCTTTGCGCTGGTTGCAGGCTGGTTATCGTCCGCATTCGGGCAGAAAACACAGATATGACAATCCCGAATTTGTGCTGTACTTGCTGGCAAACTATGAAGTTGGGCTCTGCCCGCGTTTACCGGGCTTAATTGCCGACTTTCAGCGGCGCAACATCGCCCCGGACTGGTTGCCTCAACTCGCAAGAGATGCCGAGTGGCACTGCTTGCAGCAATTCAGACGGCTACACACTCACCCCGAAGCGTTTAACCGGGGCAGCCGTGCAGAGGGACTCTGGCTCATGAACCACGGGAAAGCCGCCTTGGCGGCCCAGGTTTTGAGTGGCCACGACAACCGGGGCATCAAGGCTGAGGCACTCTGGCAGGCCGGCGATCGAAGCGCAGCCCTGGCGTGGGCCCAAACTGCGGCCACAGCCTGGGCAGCCCCTCAGGAGACAGTTTATTATTACCCCCTGAGTGAGCTGTATTACAGCAGTGGTAACAGCCCCGAATACCTGGGACACCGGGTTTTGCTCAAAGCAGGTCAGCCCAAAGGCCTGGACAGTGGGTATCTGGTGCTGTTTACAAGCAAGACGCCAAACCAAGAATGGCCCTTGCTGCAAAAGGCCTATGCCAAAGACCCGTCACAATTGTTGCACTTGCAGCAGCTGTATCGGGCGTATAACACGCTGGCAAAAGCCTTTGCAACCACAGGCATGACCGGGGTCGTGGAGCGGCGCAGCTTGAAAAAGCTGCAGATGATGCTCTTTTTGGCCAACACGCTGCCTACCGAGCTGCAGACCACTGAGCTGAAAGCAGCTGTACAACTCCTGCGCAAGGGACTGTATCGCTAGCCGCTTACGCTAAAGCCAACAGGCCCCTGAAGTGATTCAGGGGCCTGTTTTGTTGGATGACAACACAAAGATTTTTGCTTTTTACACATCGCCAACACTGAAGTTGACATGTGAAAATTTAACTTGTAAGTTGACAGATATGAATATAAGGGAAGAATGATTGCATGAAGAGAAACTCAAAAAATATTTGTTTAAAATTGTTAAAAATGAGCTTAAGTTTATCATTTTTTTGCACATCGTTGGGATGTTCTCCCCAGAATATTTCGGCTTCATCCATCAATTCTCTCGGTACAAATAATTCTTTTTCCCCAGAACAACAAAGTCTCATAAACAGTATTCAGGGCTTAAAGACGTTTGAAGCTAAAATCGCTCAAATTGAATCCGCTCGTCAGAATTTGGAGCAAGAAATCACGCAAATTCAGACCCAGATCAATTTATATAAGACCTCCTTGGCCAGTAGCAATATCAGCCAATCTTATGCACATGTAAAGGAATATTACCGCCAACTAAGTTCATTCATCTCTAACGCCGAACAACTGGATAAAATCATTGTAGATACCAAAAATGCCAGAGATTATATCTTTCAACAGCAGAGTTTTGTTTCTCCAGAAGGAATCACAGAAGGAAACAAGGCGTTGCCCCAGCTCAAAGTATCTTCGGATTTTATTCACTTTGTTAAACCGCATTCCGGAAGATTAGACCAAATTGTGACAGACAATAGCTCTCTCACCCAAACTTTGTTGGACCAATTAAACATCAGCGTTAAAGATATACCAAGTTTGAATTTTTATGCCAATAATCAGGCCCAATCTGATGCAGAATTTGGTATCAAAGCCAATAAATCCAATCTATTTGGTATTGACTTTGATAAGATATCAAAAAATAACAAGAATAAAAAGAAAAAAAAGGATGATGAAGATATCGAGGATGAATTGTCGGAGGTATTTTCTGCTGCGGATAGTGCATTTGGCGTAAAGAAAACCACAAAGAAAAAATCCAGTAGTTCTTCGGGCGGCCTGTTAGGTGACTTTGTTGATGAACTGCTGGAGGACTACAATAAAATCGTTAACTTCGATGTAGATGACGAACCGATTCCCTCTTGGCTCGATAAAATAAAAGATGAGGCTGAGGGCGGAAAATTAGTGAATCACAGCGTATTAATTAACTTAAAAAAGCGAGACTGCGACCCATCAGCATTCTCGTGTAAGTTAAGTCAGTCAGTTATTGATGGTTATCCCTCAGGACTAAAAACGCCGCTTGTCAGTCCTGACGTAAGAGAGTATAAGATCCTTTTCCCCGCTACTATTTCTAATTCGCTCGCTAAAAAAACACCTTATATCGCGCCCCAAATGGCCAGTGAGGCGATTCAAGCCCAGGTGAAAGCCATGCCTGATTTTCTGGAAAAACAGCAAGAAAATGCTTGGGGATTGGCCGTTACCAAAGAGAATAAAAAAATCCTAAATGCCTGTGATTCACGTCTTAAATCAAGTGACTATCTGAATGATGATGACTATATTTTACGCAAAGACTGTTATGCTCTGATTGATATTCCAAAAAAATCATCTTGGAAAACCAGATTGGCTGAGCTGATAAAAGTCAACGACTCACGACTTCAAACCTTTGAAAAAAATGAAGCGAAGTATGCCTTAAGTCTGGCACAATTTCGTCACCCGATTACCGTATTGGCAGCCCAGGTTAAAGCTGATCGCAAAAATTTATCAAAAACAATTGAATTTTTAGAAGAAAAATCATTGAACATGCAAAAAACACTTAAAGCTGGGGATAAATTTCGTAAAAAAGTCCTCAACAAGCAGAAAAAGGTGATTTGCAAACAGGAGACAGATGAGGAGTTACAAAGAGAAGGGGATCTTTTCGAACAAGGTGTAAAAGTTGTATCAGGAGAAAAGAGTATCGATCAAGCTATCAAGGACTTCGGCGAGGCCAAAGTTAAACAAGCCGAAACATTTGTCGCTGATACCAAAGAAGAGGCGTGGAAATGGATTTCGAATCCCTCATTGGACAACAATCCCTTTGCTTATTACGCTAAAAAAGAATTGGAAGTTTTCACCAATAATTTAGAAAATGGGCTTACTTTTACCGAGAAGATCACAGGAGAAGATTTTTCTGATGAACTTGTTGAAGCCAGGAATTTTGCTGAAAAAGAGGCTTTCAATTACGCAGAAAATGGGGGCGTATACAATACAGTTCTGGATGCAACTGGGAATAAACAGTATAAAGTCCACAATTTAGCAGCTAAATATGGGGGCATAAGTAAAGAACAGCAAAAAGCGGCTGCAAAAGAATACGTTTATTATCATTATCCTGCACTTGAAGCGGTTGAAGAACTGGGAAGAAGAAAAGGTTTACCTTCTTGTGATGATTTGAGAAAAATTAGTTCTAATATGTTCGATGAACTTCTTGAAATAAAAAAATTCGACAATAAATTACAAACAGAGATTAGAAATCTTGAAATTGTAAAAGGCACTTATGCTGAGGTCCTGGAAGACTTGGATGCTTTATTTGCAAGTGTTTCAAGGTATCTTACTCCGGCAGCTGGTGCAACCGGTTATCCGGGCTATAAATACAGTCAATTAAAAGCGCTCGCTGATGCTCAAACCAAAACACTTTCACATAATAATTTCATCAGATACAACGCTCTTTCTAGCCCGAAAAAAGAAAAAGAATACAATGTTTATTACGCAAAACGCCTAAAAGAAATCGATCTTGCACAAAAAGCAGAAATGGAAGCGCTCGCTGCAAAAATGGCGGCTGAGGCTGCTGCAGTTCAAGGTATCAGTGTTGAAAGTGCCGCTTCTGGCCTATTAGACGTGATGAATCCGGATTTGGGAACAAATTTATCCAGCACTCAAGTTGCGACTGCAGCCCAAACAATTGTACCCACGCTGAATAAAACCAGCTTGAACACCCCAGTCAATAATCCCGTTCAACTATTCCGGCCAGGTTCCAATCCCCCGAATTTGAGTGGTTTAATCAAGGATCTCAAAGGTGTTATTCAGCAAAAATTAGATTCTACTGCAACAGGCAGCATCCCTGACACCGCGATTCCAGCTGTGGAAAATTTGTCTTTGCCTCCCCAACTCGACCTGACAACGGGTGACTCCTTTGATGTATATTTGCGTTCTGCCGGTACATCGCTGGCAGATAGTTCCATCAACTGGGTAAGTACGGCCCCGAATATCGTCGAAATTCAGGGGACAGGCCAACAGGTAAAACTGCTCGCCAAAGGTGCAGGAACGGCGCAAATTAATGTGACTGTGGGCCCCGCTAAAGCAGCCATTCAGGTCACGGTTTCAAACGAATAGAAAGGCCGTAATGACGATGAATACCCATACCTGTTATTCAGCGGTAATAGTCACAAGCCTTTCTTTGAGTTTGATTGCTTGTAGTGCTCCAACCCTGAAGCCAGAAAACGTCCCTTTGGGGACTGTGGCTCAGCAGCAGCCATTGTTGTCGCCATCTTGGACGACCCAAGACCCAGGATTTTTAAGCGATTACCAATTTGCTTTGTTAAGCGCCCCTCACTTTAACATTCAAACCTATTTGGATTCTGTAAAAAGCAAAGGTAAATTGACTTTAATCCACGGGATTGTGAATCCTGTGGATATCACCTTGCCTGCCAATCTCAAGAAGGGGGAGTATTTCTCCTTGTTGGCCAGTGTGTCTAAACCTGGTGAGTTCGAAGTCAGACCTCATCCCACCCAGGCACACACCTTGAACATCAAACCCCTTAAACCCAGTGCCAGCGCTCTACTCACTTTGGTGGCAGGTTCGGAGCGGGTTGTTTTGGAATTGGAAACCTTGGCAAATATCCCCTCCGAGACCCAATATCTCAGTGCATTAAAAGACAAACAAACCCTCAGTCTGATCAATGGGATGGTGAACACCCTTGATTTAACCGCTGCCGAAAATCTGACGCCCGGAGATGTTTATTCTCTGCTGACACGTGTCTCCAAAGCGGGAGAGTTTGAGGTCAAACCCCATCCCACCCAGGCTGGCCAGATTACCATCAAGCCCTTAAGATCAGGCGCCCGTGCCAACCTGACCTTGATTGCAGGCAAGCAAAGAGTCGAATTGAATCTAGAAACCATTGATTCAGGCAAAGTGGCCTTGGGAGATAATTTGACCTTGGTTTTTCCTGATAATCTAACCCTAAAAAAGGATGAAATACGTGAAATATCGGTCGAGGGCATTGCCCAAGGCCAGTTTATTTTTATAGGTTATAAAAATTCAAATCCCCAGGGATTTCGCGTTGAAACCCCCAAAGACAAACCCAATGTTGTGCGGGTCACAGCTTTACAAGATGAAGCCACGGCAGATGTAACAGTACTTATCGGTCAAACGACGCGAACACTCACCTTCACAAGCATTAACGTGCTTCAGGAAACCGCTGAACCCTTGATTTCCATCAATAGTCCCGCAACCGGGACAGCATTTAATCACACTGATGACATCAAACTGGTGGCCCAGATTCAAAATCCTGCCGTTGGAACATGTACGACGGTGTTTCAAGATGAAACTGGCAACCTGCTCAAAACCAGCGAAGTTCCAGCCGAAACCACGGCAACACAAGTGACCCACCTCTGGAAAGCGACTGACCGAGACAACGTCCTGGAGAAGGTCAGCCTCAAAGCAGTGTATACCTGTTCTGCGCCCCCCAAAGAAGTCAAGTCTAACTTTACCGAAGTGAAATTTAACTCATTGGTCAAACCCAGCCCCCAGCCACAATCCCTGACCATTAAAGCCACGCCTGTCTCAGGCCAAGAATTCACCCAGATTTTACTCGAATTTGTTCCTTTGCCCGGAATCAGCGATTACAAAGTTTACGCTGATGGCCGCCTGCTCGGAGCCGCTAAAGCCCTACCGACGGGTTTGGTCGCCACCTTTAAAGCCGAAGGCTTGAGTGCGGGAACGAATTATGTCTTCAAAGTAGATGCCCTCTTTGCAGATAAAGTGACAACTTCAGGTGAGATCAAAGCCAGCACCTGGACACCTACAGCCTCCAGCAACGGCGCAGTTTTTCTTCCTCTACCAGCAGCTACTCCCATGCCAATTCCCACGCCTACTCCAATTCCAGGTCCAATGATTAACAACCTGTCTGTGGCCAATGCCTGTCCGGGCACGGCTATCCAGATTAACGGCACTGGTTTTAGTGCCACCCCGGCCAGCAACACGGTTAAATTTGACGCGACTGTTGCGACAGTGACAGCAGCCAGCACGACCCAGTTGACGGTAACAGTTCCCACTGGCAATAACGGCACACGGGCTGTCAATGTGACGGTGGGCGGAAATAACAGCAACACCCAAAATTTCACGATCAATGGGAATATTCTCTATGTTGACGCAGGTGCAGGTGGGGCCAATAATGGCACCAGTTGGACCAATGCTTACACCAGTTTAACCGCAGCCTTGACGGCATCCAGTGGTGCCTGCGGCGATTCCCTCTGGGTCAAGGCCGGAACCTATAAACCAGGAGCCGCCCGCACCAATACCTTCCAGTTAAAAACCAATGTATTTGTCTATGGTGGTTTTGCGGGTACAGAAACTGATTTGACCCAACGCAACTGGGTTAACAACCAAACCACTTTGAGTGCAGATATCAACGCCGATGATACCTACGGCACGACTCCCCCTGGTAATATTGCTGACAACAACTATCATGTGGTCTCTGCAGTCAGCAATTCACTGTTGGATGGTTTTATTGTGATTGGAGGCAATGCCGACGGTGGGGCTCCAAATAACACCGGAGGAGGCATCAAAGCCCCCGTCCCCGGGGCAAATATCACGCTCCGCAATTTAGTCATCGAATCCAATACAGCCCTAAGTGGGGGAGGGATTGGCTCCTCCTCTGGCTTTCAGGGGCTCCTAGAAAACAGCGTTTTATACCGCAATGTGGCCACGACATCTATAGGCGGAGCGGTTTCTATTGGCGCAGGAACATCTACATTCAACAATGTTTTGATCGCTGAAAACCAAGCCCCAAATTCTCGCCAAATGTCCACCAACGCCACGTCTACATGGAACAACGTGACCTTGGTAAACAATGTGTCCAATGCTGGCGTTGATGGCAAAACGTTGATAGTAAACGGTGGTTCCTTGGTCATAAACAACTCGGTCATTTGGGGCAACACCACCGGATTGGGTTGTAATGGTATCCGCAATGGCAATGTCGCAAACACGCTAAACATCCTCAACAGCGTCGTGGATAATTTTCCAACGAATTCTTGTTCTGTTTCTTCTTCTGCCAATATCCAAACCACCCATCCGTCTTTCTTGAATGCTGGTTTAGCAAAAGGGGCGGACGGAAAGTTTTTCACAGTTGATGACGGTTATGCTCTGACTGCTGGCAGCACATCTGCTCTGGACAATGGGGATAATTCTCTCATCCCCGGTGGCATTCTCTTTGACATCACGGGTTCCACCAACCGGATAGTCAATACGACCGTGGATCGCGGCGCGTATGAAAAGCCCTAGTCACTCACAAAGAGGGCTTCAGCCCCCCATCAGCAACATCAGCCCACTCTGCAAAACCCCAATCACAAAGCCCAGAATCCCGCCCAGGCTGACGATCATGCCCAGCTCCTTGCGTGAGACCTCCATGATAATCGCCTCCATGCGCAGGGGCGAAAAATTACGAATTTTGCTGGCAATCACACCTTGGATATCTGCCACTTCGAGAGCCTGCTCGACCAATTCGAAGAGCTTTTCGTCCAAATAACGTTCTAAAAAGCGGGTGATCTCGCGTTTGATCGATTCTACTGTGGCAGGTGGAATATCTTGGGGATGAAAGCGGCGAATCAGATCTTTGACCAGTGCAGGCAAATCCATTTTTTCGACCAAAGGGGGAATAATCACCTCGTAATGGTGAATCAGGTAATCGTGAATCCAGACCACGAGATTTTCTTTGAAGTGATTGAGATCTTCCCAGGACATTTCACGCGGATTAAAGCGCAGCAGGGCCCGCGAGATGACATCATTGAGCCGCATCATCGAGAGTACTTCGTCCAGCATTTCATTGGAACGTTCGGGATCACTCTCTAAAAAGTGGCGCAGCTTGCTCAAGACATCGGGCAGATTGAGAAAAAACAGCACCACAGCATACCGGCCTGTCATTTTGGCTTTGGCCAATTCGTCCAGCGCGGCAATATTCGAGGGCGTGAGCAGGCTGATCAGGCTCACACGCACATGCTCAGGGGTCAAGACACTCGCCATAATCCGCTGGCTCAAAAAAGCCGCCATGGCGGGTGTGACCTTGAAGTTTTCGAGCACACTGTCCATGATCCGGTCCAAGACATGGCGGATGCGCTCAGGGGTCAGGCTCTTGTGGGAGAGGTGATCGATCAGGGCCGGCAGGCTGCGCTCAATCAAATTGGAGAGTGCCCCGCCCATGTCCTCAGAGAGCAGTTCCAGCTTTTCGGGCTGCCCCATCTCCTCCAGCAGGGCATCCACGCTGCGGTTGATGGCCTGCCCGAGGCGGTCATTGGTCAATAATTGCCGCGCCAAATGCTGAAAGTCTTCGCGGGTCAAAAGCGTCTCCACAATCAAAGACGAGATCTTCTCCGCCAGCCGTGCCTGCTCAGCAGGCACCAGTCCCGGTGTAAAGGGCAATTTTTTGCCCCAGAGATAAACCGGTTCGATCGGGTGAAACAACATGCGCACGGCGATATCGTTGGTAAAATAACCGACGCCCGCACCAATAATCGGGGGAATCAAGAGTTGTATCCAAGTAAGCATGCTGCTAATTTAGCACAAAGCAGCCCCGCTCGGGGAGTCCGCCCTTCGACTCCGCTCAGGGCGCACCGGCAACAACGCCGCTCAGAAATCCTATAGCAGACCTTCCCTGTTGGCCAAGGGCCTGAAAAGAGAGGGCAACAGGAGCGGCCCCCTGCCAGGAGGGCAGAAGGGGGCTGCGACTCTTAGTGAGCGGCGCACACGACGTGCGCAGCGAACGGCCCGAACGTCAGGCCCTTGTGCCAACCGGAACAGGCATTCCCGTTAAAAGGGAACACACTGCC
The DNA here is from genome assembly GCA_050248915.1 of Candidatus Sericytochromatia bacterium. Taxonomy (GTDB): domain Bacteria; phylum Cyanobacteriota; class Sericytochromatia; order UBA7694; family UBA7694. The sequence continues at coordinate 30,794 of JBFWRL010000013.1, read as the reverse complement.
CCAGCTGTTCACAGAGAACGGCTTAGTCCGTCAATTTAAACGCCACTTTGCGCTGTTCCAGCTCTTCGACATTCACGCCTCCGGCGGTCAGGCCTTTTTCGAGCTTGCCATTTTGCACCCAACCGGTGCCAAAGAACGGCTTGTCTTTATTGGCCATGTCTTTGACCCAGCTATTGCTGTCTTTTTTGAGCTTGGCAAGGGTAGCTGGAGAGGCTTTTTGGGTCTTGGCGGGAGCATAACGCACTTCCCATTTGGGACTGGCAGCCAGGGCATCACCCACAGCGGCGTTGGCATTGGGGTGAAAGCCCGCCAAGAACTGTGCGTTCACGTCGGAGCCTTTGGCCACGTTGAGCAAAGCTGTCGCAGATGCGCTGCTGTTGCGGGCCAGCTCTTTGTGGGTGGCCGGATCGGTCGAAACGGCATCCAGGGCCAGACCCGGCGTGCGGGTATCTTTGGCCAAGCTGACTTTGCTGGCAGAACTCATCGGCTGGCTGACCACTGTGCGAATCATGTCCTGGCTGGATTTGGGATTGCGCACAATCGCCAGACGCTGGGCATCGTTATCCGCTTCGCTGGCAATCCGGCTGAGCACAGGCGCAGGGGTGGCTGTGTTCTGGGCCAAAGACAGACGCGCTTCAGCGCCGAGGCCTTTGTCCAGGATCGTCTTGTGCAGGGTGGCTGGCACAGCGCTGTTGAGAATCAAGCGCTCTTGCACGCCATCGTTTTCGGCCTGTTTGGCGAGCAAGTCGAGGGCCAATGCCGGGGTGCGGTCATTGCCTGCCAAGGTCAATTGCAGCGACTCACCCAAAGGCTGAGCCATCACGGCACGGATGGTTTTTTCGTTGCCATTGGGGTGGTAGATCAAACGCTGACGGGCCGCATCGGTATTGGTCTGGCCGCTGAGCTGCTCCAGGGTCTCGGTGGGTGTGCGACTGTCATCCAGCAATTGGCCCAGGATTTCGGGGCTCACCCCTTTTTCGAGCACCTGTTTGCGCACAGTGGCATTCAAGTTGGGGCTGCGCAACACGGCAAGTCTCACGCCGACTTCATCATCGCCCGCCAATTTGCTCAGGGTCTTTTCGGGGGTATTGCGGTGAACGGCCACGCTGCTGCGAATGCCGGCTTCTTTGTCGGAGCCCAGAGCGGTAAGGGTTGCGGCAGTGGCATGGCCATTATTGGCCACGGTGCGGCGCACATTGGCTTCGGGATCTTGGGCCAATCCGGCCAGGGTTTCACCCTGCTGGGTACGTCCGGCCACGATTTGGCGAATTTCAGCAGAGCTGTCTTGGGCCAAAAACGAGAGTTGGCTTTCGCTGCCGGTGCGATTGGCAACCGCACGGCGGATGCCTTGATCGCGATCTTCGAGCAGGCGGTCATAGACCTCAGCGCCACTGTTGCGGTGATTGACCACAGCCAAACGGGTGGCTGGGTTGGGATCTTGGCTCAGGGTCACCAGGGCCCGGCTGGGGGTATTGCCATTTTGGACCACGGCACTGCGCACATTGGCATCGCTATCAGCGGCCAAGAAGACCAACATCGCTTCGGTGGCTTTGGCATGGCCTGCCACGCCCGCGCGAATGCGACTGTCGGTGTCTCCGCCCATTTCAGAGAGCACAGAGGCATCGGTATTGCGGTGCGCCAAGACGGCCATTTGGATCGAAGAGTCGGGGTCTTTGGCCATGCGGCGCAAAACATGCACGGGCAAGTCGTTGCGCTGAACCATGGTTTTGCGGATGCTGCTATTGCTGTCGCTGGCGAGAGAATCCATCACATCGGGGGGCAGATTGGATTTGCTGGCCATGCGCAGGCGAATATCTCCACTGGGATCGGCGGCCAAACGGCGCACGGCATCGCTGGGCAGATCGTTGCGGCGGGAGATGATATCGCGCACACCGGTATCGCGGTCGGCAGCCAATTGGGTTAATGTAAAGGGTGATGTCGCACCATTGGCAGCCACTTGGGAGCGGATTTCGGGGTAGCGATCGCGGGCCAATTGATCGAGCGTGGCTTGGGGAGTGTAGCGATTGCCAGCCACAGCTGCGCGCACGCGGGGGCTGTCGTCGTGAGCAAGGTCGTTGAGGCGACCGCTGTCGTAGGTATTGGCCGCATTGCGGTAGCGGTCTTCTTCGGTTTCGACCGGCACCACAGGTTGGTCGTTGTTTTGACCGGGTTGGGGTTTAAAGGGGTCAACCCCCACAGCACCACCTGTGCCGGTATTGCCATTGCCAGGTTTGGGTTTAAAGGGATCGACACCCGCATTGCCACCACTATTGCCCTGATTGGGCTGGGGCTTAAACGGATCGGTGCCCGTCGCTGAGCCATTGCCTGGTTTGGGCTGGGTCGGCTGGGTGGGTTGGGGTTTAAAGGGATCGGTGGTGGCGGGAATTTCTTTGCCCACCAATTGTTTGGCCTCATCGATCCATTTCTGAACCGTGGCAGCGGAATAGTTTTCCTTGGTAATGCCGAGTTTTTGATTGGTCTGATTGAGACTTTCCGCCAAATTTTCGGGATTGCGGCGGGACAATTCTTTCATGCTGGTCACACCGACTTTTTCGAGCAATTCAGCGCGTTTGGCCCCTATTGCGGAGTGTTTGCCGACCAATTCATTTTGGCTGGCGTTAAAGCCGTCGGTTGCACCGAGGCCGCCAGAAGCGGGTTTGCCAGTGGAAGGTTGGGGTTTAAACGGATCCGCCGCGGGCTTGCCGGTGGAAGTGGGGCTGGATTTAAAGGGGTCTTGGGTGGATACGGGTTTATTAACTTGCATGCACATGGTCTCCAAGGAAAAACATTCCCCCCTATTATCTCACGAAAAAAGCCAAAAATCACCCCCTATTTCGCGTAGAATAGTTAAATACACGAAAACGGGCGGGAGCAAAAAAGGTGTCTGAAATAGAACTGTGGGGGGAGCCCGAAGCCCTGTATCGGGCGGTGTTTGAAAATTCACGGGATGCCATTGGTCTGTCTTACGCGGGCACCCATGTGATTGTCAATCCCGCTTATCTCCAGATGTTTGGCTACGACAGCGGCGAAGAATTGCAGGGCCGCAGTATTTTGGATCTAATTGCCCCCTCTGAACGGGAACCTATTTTGAACTATGTGCGCCTGCGCGATCAAAAAGAAAATCCCCCGACTTTTTACGAGACCAAAGGCCTGCGCAAAGATGGCCGGGAATTTGATATGGAAGTGACGGTCTCTTCGTATTGGAAACAGGAAAAACACTTTACCCTGGTCATTTTGAGAGATATTACAGCCCGCAAAGCAGCAGAGGCAGAACTCAAGGCCTCGCTGCAAGAGCGCGAGATTTTATTGCAAGAGATTCATCACCGGGTCAAAAACAATTTTCAGGTCATGTTGAGCATGTTAAATCTGCAAATGCGCAAGCTCAATGCCCCCGAGGCTTACGATGTCTTACAGACCTCCCACAATCGCATTCGCAGTATGTCTTTGGTACATGAATTGCTCTACGACTCACAGAGCGTGGCAGAGATTGACCTGCGCAAATACCTCAAAGAACTGGCCCGCGAACTGTCTTCACTCTATTTGAACGACTTACCTGTACAGCTGGCGTTTGAATTGGAACCCCTCTATCTCTCGCTGGAGCAGGCCATGCCCTGTGGCCTGCTTGTGACCGAAATTTTAACCAATTCGTTTAAATACGGCTTTCGCCCCCCTTATGCAGGCCAACCCCAGGTCGCTCTGCACGTAAACAGCGACGGACAAACGCTCTGCCTGACGTTAAAAGACAATGGCCAAGGCCTGCCTGCCCATTTTGACTTAGACAGCAGTCCGGGCCTGGGTTTTCGTTTAATCAAATCCCTGATCACACAGCTCAATGGCCGCTACCGCCTGAATTCAGAAGCGGGGGTCTGCTGGCAGATCTGGTTCAACCCCACTCAGGCGTGATAGTACTCCGAAGCCGGTTGCATGGTGCCAATCGGTGTGCTTAGATTTTGCAGGCGCGGCGCGGGAGATTGGACCTGATTCTCGACAGGCAAATTGAGCCAATCCGGCACAGGTGCATCGAGCAAAAGGTAAACCTCTTCGAGATAGCGCCTAAAAGCGGCGTCAAAAAGCGCATCGTGGGAGCTGCTGTGCCCTTCGCCAAACCACCAGAACCAATCACTGCCCTCGGCGATATAAATACACTCCCAGGCTTTGGCACGGGTTTCTTGATCCAGTTGGGCTTCGTTCTGCACCAAGAAATCACGGGTGGTCTTGAGAAAGTCCCAGGCCAGATTTTTGGTGGGGTCGCCAATCCAGGTGCAAAAGTCTGAATTGATCCAAGAACCACTGTGCAGGGTCTTGAGCGCCTGCTGCGGGGGGAATTGTTCCAGGTACTCAGAGACCGTGACCGACTCCAGGCTGAGATCATTTTGTAACAGGCCATAGAGGGTATTGAGAAAATGATGCCCGTCTTCGTGGTAATACTCCCAGCAATTTTCACCATCGAGAGCAATGGTGAGCAGATAGGGATAAGGTTCTTTCTCTGCCAGGCTGGCTTGAATCTGTTTGATATGCTCGTAAAGCTGGTGAGCGTTGCGCACATTGTCACCTTTCCAGCCATTGAAGCCAATCCAATCGGAGATAAATATATCCCGAAAGACCATGTTCAAGGCCTGACCGCCCACCTGCACCTGATAGGGCCGGTAAAGGTATTCAGCCAAGTCCAAAACATGTTGGCTGTTACGGTGAGGCTGGGCACCCAGGGTGTGCCACAACACGCCTTCGCTGCTGGCAGCCCAGGTAAACCCCTCTTGGGCAATTCGGGCCACAATTTCCGGGCTCAGGCTCTGCTCCGAGGGCCAAACTCCGCGCGGGGCTTGGCCAAAAATCCGGGTAAAATACTCCCGCCCCTTGTGCAATTGGGTGATGGCATCTTCGGGAAAAGCATAGCGCTGCTCAGGCAAAGACAGATGGGGCCTTGCCACCAGCGCCGAAGCAGAGTCGGTTAAAAGCGGCAGAATCGGGTGGTAATACGGTGAAGTCGTCAATTCAATTTGGCCCTGGGCCTGCAGCCGCTGATAAGTGGGAAAGATCTCCTGAATAATTGCCTGCTGCGCTTGCAAAACATAGCGACGTTCCTCGGCAGAAAAACCCTCACCTTTGGTCTCGATCGCCGCCAAACGGGAATCGCGGCGGCGGATGACCGGGTCAATCCAAGCCAAATTAAACCAGAGCGTCAGATCGAGCATTTCCTGTTCGCTGAAATGTTCACCGACTTGATAATAGTTCTGGTAGTGCTGAAAGAGTTTGCCCCGTTTCTCAGCCAGTGCCAAATAGCGGGGATAGGGGCGAATCATCTGATCCCAATTGAGATCAAAAAAGCCACTCAAGATCTCTTCTTTTTCGCCTTTGTCCAACTCAGCCACCGGAATTTTACTCAGGTTCAAATAGCGATCTTCGGCCTCACCGGAGGCATAGTCTTGCAATTGCTCCAAGAGCGAAGGCACCAAATTAAAGGTTTGGTGCAAGCGGGGGTAACTCTCCAAAATGGTGGCCATATCGAGATAGTCTTTGACCCCGTGCAGACGCACCCAGGGCATCATGTAATACATGCTCTCGGGATCGCGGTAAAGCGGTTGGTGCATGTGCCAGATAAAAGCGATATAAAGTGGGTGCTTGGCGTGTGGCATGGATAATCCTTTGCTTTTGCCTGCTTCTTGAAGCAGGGCTATCCCCCGATTCTAGCTGATAGCAGGGCTTGACGTCAAAAGGATTGGCCGCAGAGGGGGCCCATTCGCTATACTGGGGCCATTACCTTCTGGAGTATCCGACCATGGCCAGCCCTTCATCCCTGCAGAGAAAAAGCCCCCCGCGCCCAAACAAGCTGTTTTTGAGGGCGCGTTACCTGGCCTTGGCTGTTTTGCTGGCTGTACCCCTGTTCGGGCAGCCCCCAGTCTCAGCCCACATTTATGCCCAAAGCCCACCCCAAGCCCGCTCAAACCAGACAGACCAAAACATCCGCGCGGCAGCGGTGCTCCACGCCCAAGAGCGGTTGATTGCCGCTGTGCGCAATCCCCAATTGAGTCCCGACAACTACCGGGTTTGGCTCAAACAGCAGCAAGCAGAACACGAAGAGACCCTGGCCCGCTCCGAAACATTGCGCCTGGAACTGTTTCCCTCGCCCCCGGTCAGCCGCAATGCCCAAGGCCATTTTTTAAACAATTACAAATTGGAGCGGGATCTCAGCCCCGCAGAACGCGAAAGGGAGTACCACCGCGAGCGCGAAGCCTATCTGGCCAAGCCCCTGGGAGTCCCTCTGCCGTTTGCGCTCGCCACTTGGAACACGGGGCCAGCAGAACAGGCTTATGACTTTGTGCTGCTGCCCACAGGTGAAGTGCGCCTCTCACCCATTGAGATGCACGACAAAGAGATCGAAAAAGAAACAGGCAAATGGCCCAATCACACACTTTTGGCCGAAGGCGGCCCGGTGCAAACGGCGGGCAATCTCTTTCTCTTTCAGCAAGACGGTAAACGGGTGCTCTTTTTGGCCAATAAATCGGGGCATTATCTGCCGGACTACACCTCGTTGCAGCTTTTGCGCCAGTATCTGATTCAAGCGGGAATTCCGGGCGAAGAAATCTACCTGCTCTCCATGGGCGGCTATTATGCCAATGTTGTGTTTAAGTTTTTTTATGCCCGACAACTCGACTTTCAACAGCCCGCACTCAGCCCCCGCGCTTTGCACCAGCACTACCTGGAAAACTGGCGCAAAAACTGGCAGAGTCTGAATCTCAAAGCCGTTCTGGCCGCGTTGATTGCCCACCCCGAAAAGCCCCTATCATCAGGGCAATTTAAAGCCCTCAAGACCATGCGCAAACAGGCCTTGTATCTGGGTTCGGTCTATTTTTTAATGGATCAGCGCCACAGCCCACCCCCCCATTTTGAGAACTATGTCAACGAATTTGGGCTTTTGATGGACGCCGTGGTCGCCCAACAGCCCGCCACCATTTACAGCCGGGCCTTAAGCCTACAGGCCGTCTTAAACGCCCACAATCTCGACAGCACAGTGCAGGATTTTGTGCCTGTCTCGCGCCCAGATTTCCAGGCCGATCTCCAGCGCAGAGCGTCACTGATTCGCCAAACACTAGAACCAGACAGCATTTCAGTCCATGCCATGCACCTGATGCGGATTGAATTTAAACACCTTCTGTTTTTGTATATGACCTTGTCTGAGCAGCAACCTGAGCGGCTTTTACCTGAGCTCATTCGCTTTCATTTACAGGCCATTACCGATCATTTGGGCGATTTACATGATATTGCTGTGCAAGCCGACTTAAATGGCCAAGCGGCGTATGCCGAAGCCCAGTTGCGCCTGGAACCCGCCCTCAAAAAATACCTGTTACAGACCCTGGAGAGAAGTCTGGAACAGCGCTTTTAAAGGGTTTTACCTGCACGTTTGTGCGTCAGAGCATCACGTAAAAAGACCACCAATTCTTGCCCGCCCAGGGCGTTGCCAAAGAGCAGGTCTTTGCCAAGTTGCAATTGGGCTCGCCAAGCCGTGCGCAGCTTGGGATCCGAGGCAAACGCCACGGCCTGCTCGGCATAACTTTCGAGCGAGTCGGCCAGCCCGGTTTGAATCCCCAATTGGCCATAGAGGGCCTGAACCGAACGCCCACGCAAAAATGCGGGCGGCCAACTGACAATCGGCACCTCTGCCGCCAGGGCCAGATAAGCGGTCGTGCCCAGACCAAAGGGAAAGGGGTCCAGCACCACATCCGCCAGGGTGAGCATATCCTGAAAGCGGCTCTCTGAGACCCAAGGCAAGAGGTGCAAACGGGCAAAATTCTCGCCCAAAGCAGCCTGCCAACGGGCCTTGAGCACAGCAGCAACCCCCTCACTCTGATCTTGGAAGAGAATGAGCTGGGCCTGCGGATCGCGGGCCAGAATCAGGGCCAAAGCGGCATCAAACGCCGGGTGTAGCTTAAACAGGGTCACGGGACAAAAATAGAGATGGCCTTCGGGCAATCCAGCATCGACGCGATTGAAGGCCTGCGACTGGGGCAAGAGCGGGAAATTGACCAAAGGATGATCGAGCAAGACCAAAGGCTCACTGTAATGGTTTTGGGCCTCGGGGATTTCGAGTTGACCACTGGAGATATAGCCATCGAGGCTGTTGAGGCCCGACGTGACAGGGTGACCCGGCAAAACATATTGCAATTGGGCCAAGCGGCGGGAGGCCAAAAGCCAAGTAAAGGGGTCCAGACCCAGGTCGGTATAGAGCAGAATATCCAAATTTTGTTGGGCGATTTGCTGGCTGGCCTGTTCGAGCTGGGGTTGTAGGGCCACCACGCCGGCCACGCGCTGGCTAAAGGGGCCTTCGAGCAGGTCTGGGCGTGAGCCCGGTGCCCGAAAGAGAATATGCGTGGTTTTTGAAGAAAAGCTCTGCAAGAGGGGCAAAAAGCAACGCGAAACCGAATGGGGATGAAAAAAGCGTGAGACCCAGCCAATCCGCAGCGGCGTATCGGGGCCACTGGCGTTGGCCTCTGCTGCTGCGGGCAATTCAGAGCCTTTTACAGCGGAGGTGATCAGGGCTGCCAGACGGCTCAGCAGCGCTTTGTCATTCTGGCCCTGATAGGCCAGATAAAAGGGATACCAATCGATCTCATGCAGGCGTTCAAAGCGCAGCTCTGTTTGCCCTTCCAATTCAGCCAATTGGGCTTCAACCCGGCTGCGCCACTGGTTGAGATCGGCCTCACTGGTATAAACCACGGGCAGATAGAGGGCATCCATCAAAGCCACAGCGCCGTCAGAATCCAGACGACGGGCCTGACTGAGACAATCCAAAGCCTGTGTATCCAAGCCCTGACGTTGCAGACAAAAAGCCCATTTGAGCAAGGCACTGACGGTCAACTCTCCGCCCTGTTTGACAATTCCCTGCAAAAGCACACCCGCCGCAGTCAGAGCACCCTGGGTGATCAACATGACCGCCTGTTGAAAGAGCGGTTTGGCCAAACCGGGTTCACTTTGCAGGGCCTGGGCAAAATGGTGGCTGGCCAATTCGGCCTGATTGAGGGAAGCAAATAAATGCCCGAGGTTGATATGCGCTGGAGCAAACTGAGGGTTGATCTCCAGGGCTTTAAAAAAATAGCCACTGGCAAGTTCGCCCTGGCTTTGGCGGGTGGCAATCACCCCCAGATTGTTGTACACCTCTTGAATACTGGGGTCGCGTTCCAACACCTTGCTGTAATATTCAATGGCTTGAGTCAGTTCGCCACTTTGCTGGGCCAATTCCCCCAATTGGTACCAGGCCTCTTTGCACTCGGGGTACTGGGCCACCAAAGCCCCAAACAGGGCCTGGGCCTGCCCAGACTGACCAGCCTGCAGGGCCAAAAGGGCCTGATGGAATTGAACTTCGAGCGGTGATTCAGTGGAAGATGACATAATAGGCTATTATAGCGTTTTTTAAAGGTCTTTAAGCAAAACAACCACGCTCATGCCCGCCAATGCCAACACAGCTTTCCCGCCCCATCCACTTCGACAACTTGCCGTTGCTGATCAAAACCAATCAGGGTATGGCCATTGGGCAAACGCGTGGCAAAGACAGGTTCTGTCAGCTCAAGCTCTGCCGTTCCTGCAAATTGCCAGAGGGTCTCTTGGTCTGCATTGACTTCGAGAACCCGATGATGGCCGGTATCTGCGATCAGGGTGTGACCATTGGGCAGACGCGTGGCAAATTGGGGATGGCGAACACGCAACTCTCCGGCAGAGGTCAAACGCTCGTTGTCGAAACGCCACAGTTCGGTATAATCGCGGCTGATTTCCACCACGGCCTGCAATTCACTGTCGGTATAGAGGATCGTTCCAGCGGGGGTGAGTTCAGCATAAGTCGGGCTCAAGAGCCGCTCAGAATCGGCAAATCGCCACAGTTCTTCACCTTGGCGATTGATTTCAACCAGGCGTTCGTGGCCGGGATCGGCAATCAAAATTTGTTCTCCGGGCAAAGCCTGAACACTGGTTGGATTCATCAACAGATCGGGCTGATCACCCGATTGCCAAAGAATGGTCTGGGTAACGCGGTCCACTTCAAGGATGCGGTTATTGCCCTGATCTACCACCCACAGCGCTGTGAGGCTGGCATTGACCCAGACAGGGTTCAGGATCTGGTATTGTTGGCCCTCGGCCTGAAATTCCCATTGAACCTGGCCCGCCGTGTCGAGCCCGACAATTTGCTGGGTCTCAGGCACCGTCCAATAAAAGAGCGTTTCAGCGGCTGGCTGCACACGGCTTTTTTCGGCCAAAGTGGCCGCCAAAGCAGCAGGGGCATATTGATCATCGCGACTGACTCCGGGATCCCGCTCCAAACGCTCTTTGGCTATCGCTTCGAGGTGGCTTTTGAGGGCCGGCTCTTGCGCCAAGATCTTGTCAAAGACCTCTTTGTCCAATTGGTAGAGTTCACAATAACCTTGGGTGCGCACAGAGGCCGTGCGGGGGCTGTCAAGCAAAAGGGCGATTTCGCCAAAGACTTCCCCTTCGGGCAGGGTGTTCATCTGGCGCTCGTTTTCGGCCAAGACCTCGACATTGCCCCGGCTGATAAAATAGAGGTGTTTGGCCGGATCGTTGTAACGAAAAACGTAGTGCTGACGGGGATAAGAGACACTGTAGAGTTTGTCGCGAATGGCCTCAAAAATCGGCGCGCCCAGCATCTGAAAGATTTTGAGTTTTTGCAGACGCGAGAATGCCATCCGGGCCTTGAGTTTTTCGACCGCTTCTTGGTGGTTGCCCATTTTGCGCTGGTGCAAGACCCGTTTACGTTGCAAACTCAACTCTTTAAAGCGGGTATTCAGCTCTGGATAATTGTGCAAAACCTTGCGAAAGGGACCGTGATCGAGACGCAAGAGAAACGCGTCTGTTTTTGCCACAACGCTGGCACTGCGCGGCTCCAAAAGATACAGGGCCATTTCGCCAACAATGGCCCCACTCTCCAGGCTGGCCACCACTCCTTCTGCGCCTTTTTTGAGCACATGGAGGGTTCCCTGCAAGATGATATACAGACATGAACCCGGTTCTCCCTCCAGCATCACTTTGTCTTCGGGATTAAAACTGGCGGGGGTCAAGGATTCCGCTAAGAGGGTCAAAGCCCCATCGGGCAAGTCTTTAAACAGAGGCTGTTCGGCAAGAAAAGAGATCCGCTGGGCGAGGGGATTAGGCGGAATAAAACGCCTGTCAGGGTCAGGCAGAATGTGGGAACAGGGAGTGAGAGCGGTCAGTTCAAGCGACCAGGGAATTTGCCGGGACTCGGGAACCACAGCGATCAGCCGCTGGCCATCGCAGAGCAAGACCTGCCCATTGAGGGCCTGGGTGACCCATCGAATCGGTCCGAGTTGGAACTGTTCTGGCACATCTGGGGCCTGAAACAGAAACTGAAAATTGACACTGCCGTCGGCTGCCAAGAGATAGATCTCCTGGGCATCGACAATCAGCAATTGGTCATCGAGCAGATACCGGGCGTAGAGCGGCCCTTGCAAGGCCAATTTCTGGCCGTGTTCCCGCAGAAACTGCCCCTGCTGATCCAGCTCAATCACTTTGCGCAGGCCTTGATCCGCGATCAAAATAGTGCCCTGTGGGGTGCGCTGGAGTGAGACGGGCTGACGCAAGCGATTCTGACCTGGGCCCCCGTAGCGCCAGAACACCTCTTGGTCACGATTGACCTCAAAGACCTGTTGGTTTTCGGGGTCGGCCACCAGAAAGCGATCTGTTCCCAAATGGCGGTACCAGGTGGCGTGGCTGGGTTGGCCTTTGCTGGGGATGTCCAATTCCCAGACCACTTGGCCCTGTGGTGAGAGTTCTATCACCCGCCCAGAGCGGGAGTCGCTCACAAGAAAATGGTGCTGGGGCAAATAGCGCAGATCACTCACGCCCATCAGCCCGACTTCGCCCAGATCTTTCTGCCAGAGGGACTGGCCTTGGCGGTTGATAATCTGGATTTTTGCTTCGCCAGACAGGGGAATCAGCATTTCGTGAGGAAAGCCCAAACTGTCGGTTTCGACCGACATCCGCGCGCGCTTGTGGGCCTGTTCTGGGCTCTCGAGCTTAAAATGGCAGCGCTGACAGATCCAGCGCCCCAGCAAAGGTTGGGTACAGCGCGGACAGCGATAAGGGGGCTTGCTCGGGACATGGGTCAACAAGCCCTTGTGCAGCTCCAATAACTCCAGCACAGAATCACGATCAATATTGGTTTTAACCGTAAAATAATTGAGAAAATGGCGGTATTTATCTATTTCAACGTACTGCATCGTCTCAAGCTCTTGGCGAATCGAAAAGGCCAAATCCATTAATTTGGGCATTTCTGCAGGATAATCGCGCAATTGAATGCCTGTTTCTCGGCAGAAGAGATTCAACAAAATCGTCTGAATTTCTTCATCGGCCTCTTTGGGCAATTTGAGGATCGGCACCTTTTGACCGGTCTGCGCAAGCGCTGCAGTGCCCGAAAAGGTTTCAAATTGTTTTTGGCCCAGATCCAACAAAGTCTCGGGCGGGGATGCCGCTTCAGCACCTAAAACCGTCTGGATTTGGGCTTCGCTCAAGAGACCGGTTTGAACCAGCAATTGGGCAAGGCTCAAATTGGCTGCATAAAAAGGATTTAAGCAGGTTTCACTGAGCAGTACGGGGCGGGGCCCCTCTTTGAGGGCATATCTCAAGACCGGGCGCACCGCTTCGCTATCCACCACATTGACAATTGGGGTTAAAGGCACAGGATCATTCTGATACGTCATCAGCAAGGCATATTGCCGATTGGCCGTCAGATAGAGGTGATCTTGGGCTGCTTCATTGGCTTGGCTGAAAAGTGCCCCTTTGATCTTAATTGATTTGACAACGTCAAAGGTTTGGCTGTCGAGGTATTTTAAACCCACTTCGGGCTTGAGGGTAAGCACAAAAAGATAGCGCGGATCGGCGGCCAAGATCAGATTGCCGAGCACCCCCAAACCGGGCTGGTAGGTCGCAATCCGCAAATTATTGAGATTGAGAATTTTGAGTTGGGTGCTCTCTTGATCGGTGATATACACGCGGTCGTTGGCCTCATCGATGGCCAAATGAATGGCTTTGGGGCTACCGGGCTTGCGCAGCCTGAATTGGGCCAAAACCTGATAAGAGGTGGTGCAAATGACTTGGAGTGTGCCTGCCTGGCGATCCGTTAGAAAGAGAAAGCGGTGTTGGGGGGAGATCTGAAGCTCATCCCAGCTGCGGCCAGCAACAGCCCAAGGCTGTTGCTCAAAATCGGGGGTATAAATAAAGCTGCCTTGGGGCGTAACCAAAAGGCCGGTTTGAACCGTTGGGGAAAGGGCCTGAGCCGCCTTAAAACGGCCATTCTCTCCATCAATCAGAATCATGTCTTGGGCCCCGTTTACTGCCGAGGCGGACGCTGTCTCGGGACTGAGTTCAAGGGTCTGCAAGACCTGCCCGCTCTCAAATTGGCTCACAATTAGTTTGTGCTGGGCCCGATCGCAGCGGTAGAGAATGGCTTCCGATCTCTGCTGCTGCGCCTGCTGAAGAGACTGCAGTTCAGTTTCAAGCGCCTGAAGCTCGGCCTCGGGCACAAGCATTTGCACAAGCAGCTTTTGCTTTAGATCGTGATCGGCGCTGGAAAGATGTGACATGGTTAGCCTCCCTGACAGGTGTGTATCATTATACAGCTTTCCCGAGCGGGGCCAATTCGCCCCGAATTCAGGTTGACACAAAAGGCCTCTAGACCCGCTGAATCGCCCAGGCCACAACATCAATCCGTTTGACAAAATGCAAACACGCAGCCTGAGCATTGAGCGCAAGCCCCACCGGCAAAGCCAGGGTATTCAGATCAAACTGCGCCTCTGCAGGCTGGAGGGGCCAAGGCAGATGGTGAATTTCACCCCGGTACAATTGGCCCCTGGGATCAGCAGCGTAGAGGCAATAGCGCTCAGTTAGCCAGTGTTCAAGTGTACCTGGATGGCTCAAATAAACGGGCCCCGTTGGGCGATAATGCGCCTTTAAAGCCGTGGGCTGGGCCCGGCCATCAATGCGCTGACTGGCATAACGCACCCAGTTCTGACCTTCGTATTGCAGCCCCATGCGGGCGTTAAAATAGGGCAGATAAAAACCACTGCGCGCCACCTCGACCGCCACAGGATTGCCTGCATCCAGGCTAAAAAACCAAACCCCGGGTTTGGCCGCTTGCGAACGCTCGGCCAAACGCACATAGGTGCGCAGATTGAGTTCGGGAAAGGCCGAAAGCCAGGGCAAGGCAGGTATAAATCGGGGTTTGACATTCTCCATGCGAAAGGGTACCACCCCCAGCCAGGCTTGGCCCTCAAAGGTCTCCAATTCGAGCCCTGCGGGAATCAAGGGTCGCAGGACTTCTGGCGGCACAGGCCAATGGGCAAAGAGCAAATCACACCAGCGCTGTTGCATGACCCAGGGAGCCGTTTTGAGCGGCCAAGGGCGGTGCTGGGTTGCGTTTAAAAAGGCCAGACTCACCGCAAATCCCCCTCAAATTCTTGCGGCACAAAATGCATCAGCGCCACCGTCACTTTTTGGCCCGGAGCCAAATCTGGCCGCCAATGGGGCCAGCGCCGTCCCTGGTAGAGAGCGGCATCACCGGAGGCCAACATAATACCCACCACCCCTTCGGGTTTTTCGAGGCAGAGCGGCCAGTCTTCCAGCGTCTCAGGCTGGGGATCGATCATCAGCGAAATATTCCAAACACATTGGGGACGGTCGGTATGCCGCGCCACGCCGGGCCCCTGGTAATAAGAGGCAAAGCTATACGAAGGTTTGATCTTCTCGGGAACCAAGGCCTGAATAAAAGGCAAAAGCTGGTGATGCACAAAACGCAGGGCCAAATCGTTGTGCAACCACTGCCGAAAGGAGACCTCAATATTCTGGGTGACGAGGTAATTGGCGGCTTCGAGTCGACGGTAATAATCCCGAAAAGCGGCCACCTGGAGCGGATTGAGCAGGTGTTTGAGAATGACGTAATCCTGTTGCTGCAGCGCCGCCTGGGCCGCTTGGCAAATGCCTTGGCTCAATGCAACTTGCAATTGGGCATCAGCAGGCAGCAAGACCTGGGCCAGCGCCAATTGATGAAAGAGCACTTCGGGAATATCTGGGGGAATCACCCCTTGCTCAAGTAATGTTTCAATCCAGGGCAAAGCCGCCTGCGACGGGCAATAGGGGAAAACCAATTGGTAAAAAGGCTCCTTGACCCAAAGCAGGCGTTGGGAGAAGTCAAACCACTGGGTAAAAGGCAAGCTGGGATGTTCTTTTTCCAGGGGCCGCCATTCCAATTCGGGATTGAGTTTGAATTGCTGCAACAAAAGCGGGCTAAACGGCGGCAGGGTCTTTAAAAAGGTTTCAGGCAAAAGCGCGGGCCAAGCCACATCGAGTGGACAGAGCAGACGCACAAGGCGGGGGCAGGTCTCTTCGTTGACCAAAATGCCCTGGGCCAAGAGATAATCCGCCAGTTCTTCTGGCAGTTTTTCCATCTGCAGGGTCCAGTCGTTTTCGGGATGCAGCAGGGCCTCACTCAGCCAGGCAAAGAGCAAGGGCCATTGCTGGGGGTCTATGCTGTTGTGGCGCAGCAAACCAGGATGAACCTGGCTTTCCAGACTCAGATGGGCCTTGAGGGTGGGGTTGAGTTGCAACATCCTTTTAGTATGGCATGGGCCAATCCGGGGCTACAAGCGCCCACCTGCGAGAAAGCGCAGAGAATGTTATGATCTGTATCAGCTTTTGAATTTTGTCTGCGAGAGGCCACAGAAACCTATGTCACGCTCCTGCTATTATTTGGCGCTGATAGCGCTCCTGGCCCTGACACCCGCGCCAGTGTTCAGCCAGTCGTCGGCCCGAGAACACAGCCCCACGATCTCCTCCAGCAATGAAGACACCCTGGGTATGATCTCATTGCCGAGTAAACACAATGTGCAGATCACCAGCGAGCGTTTAGAGCGCTTGATCCGCGAAAAAGGCCTGTCTTTTTTTGGCAAAATTGACCACCGCGCCAATGCCGAACGGGCCAAACTCTCCCTGCGCCCGACCATGTTGATTCTCTTTGGCAATCCCCACAGCGGCACCCTCTTGATGCACCAAAACCAGACCATCGGCCTGGACCTGCCTTTAAAATATTTGGTTTGGCAAACCTCTGACAAAGAGGTGTATATCACCTGGAACAACCCCTATTATTTGGCCCGCCGCCACGGCTTGCCCCCCGATCTGGAATTGTTGGCCAAAACCAGCCAATTGCTCACAGCTTTGGCCCAACAGGCAGGCAACTGATTTCCCAGACAAAATAGCCCCCCCCAAATTGCGGCTCAAATTGCCGCTGATTGGCAGACCCTGGTATCCTGCGATCAGATTTGAGTACCAAAGGAAAATGGCATGTTGATCAAACAGACCCTGGTTTCGCTATTCATGGCCGCATCGTTGAGCGATGCGCAACAGGCAATGCAAGCAAATGACTATAAACGGGCCGTGACACTCTACCAGGAATACATCACCCAAAATGGCAATAACGAATATGAAGCCCGATATGGTCTGGCGCGGGCCCTGGCCTTTGCGGGGGACTACGAAGAGGCCCTAAAGATCTACACGGCCCTACTTACAGATTTTCCGGGAGATCCCGACAGTTTGCTTGGTCGTGGGCGCGTCTATGGCTGGCTGAAACGCTTCGATGTGGCCGCTGCCGACCTGCTGCTCTTGCTCGAAAAAAAGCCCGACTACAGCGAAGCCTGGAGCGCTCTGGCGGATATCTACCGCTGGGACCGTCAATTCGACAAAGGCGAGCAACACGTGCTGGCCTGGCGCAAACAATTCCCCCAAGACCCCGAAGCGGCACTGGCCCAAGCGGTCTTGTACCGCGATTTTCGCCGCTTTGCCCAGGCCCGCAGTGCTGTGGCCGAGGCCCAAAAATTGGGGGCATCCAAGCATCAGACCGACACCCTTTTAAGCCAGATTCAACGCATGCCGGGGGCCTTGCCCTGGGAATTACAGGGTTTTTACGAATTACAGGCCTTTGCCCCCAGCCGCGCCCCCTGGCACAGCCTGACTCTGGGTGTTAAACACGAATTTCCCCAGGGCTCTCTGGCACTGCAGAGCTTGACCGTGAACCGCTTTGAACGCTTCGATCAGGCCTTTGTGCTCGACGGCTACCTCGGCCTCTGGCCACGGGCAGCAGGCAATTTGCGCCTACAGGCCTCGGTCAATGCCGACGTGCTGCCCCGGCTCGACGCCCTGGGTGAGGTCTTTCAAGAATTCGGGGATATCTGGGAAGGTTCACTCGGCTACCGCTATATGGGATTTACGACCGGGCCTGTGAATTTTTTCCAGGCGGGGATAGGCACCTATCTCGGCAATTGGTATCTGCGTTTGCAACCCCAGCTCTTTCTTTCGGGCGAAGGCCCCGGTATTCAGGCCGCACTTTGGGCCCGCTATTTTTTCGATTCGGCAGATAATTTTGCCGAAGTGCGCCTGGGCGCGGGTCGCCAGGTCATGCTGGTGGGCAGCAATGCGCAGCTCCAGGGCCAAAATATTTTCTTTGGCCTCTTAAATGGCCAGTATTTTGTCACCCCGCAATGGGGGCTGTTGGGCACGATCAATTATAATTATTTTGATCAGTTCCCCAGCATGTTTGGGTTTACGGTCGGCAGTAAATTTCGCTGGTAAAGGAAAACACCCATGAAAAGATTCAAGAAACAGCTTCTCCTGCTCGGCAGCTTCGCCTTGCTGGCAGCCACTTTGGCCCAGCCCCTGCGCGCGGAGGAACCAATGGCTTGGAGTTGCACCTGGAAAGGGACCTGGGGCGAAAAAGGCAATCCCAAAACCGACCCGATGCTGATGGCGGGATTTTTGCATGCAGCCGACGGCGGTTTGGTCTTGAGTGCCAATAGCAAAGACAGCTTTGGCCCCTCGCGCATTCGCGGGGGCTGTGGTGCAGGCGAATGCTGGGTAGAGCAGAAATACACCACGGGCAATATCAAAGGGCAATCCTATTATTTCAGCCTCAAAGAAAAGCAAGGCCCCTTGAAAAATGGCAGCAAAACCTTTGACTATAAAGGCACCTGGGGCAATAAAGAAGACGCCAAAACCCACCATGGCACCATTCAAATGACCGCGACGTGCAAACCCTTTGATCTCGGTGATGGCGAATCGGGGTATGTTGAAATGGAAAAGGCCCTGGGCTGGAACAGCGAAACGTATTAAGGGAGATATTTTTGATGCGTTTAACTCCCAAATTTAATTTTCTATTTGCTATTTTCAGCCTTTTTTGTCTATCGTCTCCCCAAGTAGCCTGGGCATGCAGTTGCATGTCCTCAGCTTTTAGCGGTTTTCTATCTCCGGATGGCGATATTCCAAGCAATGCACGAGGCATACTCTGGTCAGGAGAGGTGGAGGGATTCCAAGTTCAAATTTTAAATTCCCAAGGCCAAAATATTGCTTTTGAAGCTGAGAAAGTGAAAATGGGTTTTTTTGAAACTGAATTCTGGCTATTTCGTCCACGTGGCGGATTTAAAAAACAAGAAGATTATATTTTTAAATCTCAGAACGGCTCCAACGAAGCGGTTTTTTCAGTTTCAGTGAGCCCAACTCCTGTACTCCAACAACCTAAGTCATTGCCCCTTAAAATACGTGCTTCTTACCAACAAAAAGTATCCGTAGCAGCGGACATTTCCTGCCATACATCATTAACAGCCTCGCTCTACCCAATCGAGATGGTTCTGCCACCTGAATACCACGCCTTTGAAAGGTATTTATACTATGAAACCCTAATCGATGGTAAAGAACATTGGAACCCCTCACCCAGCATCTGTATGCCTGGTCAGCGCCCTGGAAGAAATTGGTTTGGCGATTATGCCCATGATCTCTTATTTGCAACCTGTGAAAGAACGTTTCAAGGCGGTTTAAAGCCTGGAACACACCTTGTGCAAATGAAGGCTTATCTGCCAGGAACAGACATACAATTGGCATCAGAAATCAAAAAAATCGAATTTAATCTCAATTGCCCCCCAAATTAATGAAAAATAAAGAATACATTTTATATTCTTCGAACGCTTTTTTAATTTGATCGAGGGGGGAAGTAACATTTGATGACTCATCTAACAAATCATTAAAACAAATGTTACTTCCCCCCAACAATTTAATATTAACCGAAATTTAACCCCAGTTAATCCCATTTTTAACCTTTAACCGAGCCTTAACAAGAACGATCTCACCTTAACCTCAGGATAAGAAAGTTAACCATATTATTGGATAATTTTAATCTTTCCTGCATCAAAGTGAGGTTATGCCCATGCCCCTGCAATTGCAAACGTTGAAAGCCCTGCAAACTCTGGATTTAGACCGCAACCGCAGTCTCTCAGCCCAGGAACTCAAAGCCGTAGACAGCAATAGCGATGGCAAAATCTCCGCCGACGAAGGCAAAAAAGTCGGTTTCGACAGCAAAGATCTGCTCTTTCTGAACAAACGCCTGCAAGAAGGCCTCCTGCCCAAAGCCAGTGCCGTGATTTTCTCTCAGAACGAAATGCGGGCCCATGGCATCGCCAGCGAACTCAATGCCCGTTTTGCCGAACTCGACCGAGACAGCAATGGCCTGATCTCCAGTGCCGAAAGCGCCAAAGCCATTGGCAATCCCGCTTACAAAGGTGAGACCGCCGCCTCTGTCACCACCTTGTATAAATTGGTGAGCGATTTCCAGGGCTTTTCAGACGATACCAATGTCTTGCCCAAATTGCCCCAACACGCCTGGTTGGACAAATTTCCCCTGCAAAACTACGACGAACGCGGCCTGAGCCGCAAAGATCTCGACGCCTTTGTCGAAACCGCCCGTAAAAGCCCCAGCGATGCCCGTGTGAGTGAGGTCTTTGGCCGCTTTTCCATGTCGAGTTATCCTGCCGCAGGCATGAAGCGCGAACTCTTTCCCAAAGGAATAGAGAGCATTCGCCCGGATCATATCGAACAGGGTGAAATTGGCGACTGTTATTTCCTGGCTGCTGTGGCCTCTCAGGCCAATACCCCCCAGGGCAAAAAACAGATCATGAATATGATCAAAGACAATGGCAATGGCACCTATACCGTGAACTTCCCCGGCAAACAGCCGATCACCTTCCACGCCCCGACCGAGATGGAACTCTCGCTTTATTCCAATGCCGGTCAAGATGGCATGTGGCTGAGTGTGCTCGAAAAAGCCTATGCGGAAGTGACCAATCGCGATACCCTCATTCCCCTGATGCAACGCAGCAACCCCTACGATAAAATTGGCAATGGCGCCCTCTTGGGCACCGGAGTCAAAGCCGTCAGTGGCACATCGACAGATACCGACGTGCTTTTGATTACCTCTCTCGACAGTCTGCGCAGCAAACTCAAAACCGCCATGGCCAGCCAACGGGTGGTGACGGCAGGTATCAACAAAAGCCTCAACCCTTGGAACGAAGGCCGCACCGCCAATGGCCTGCCCATGGCCCACGCCTACAGCGTGTTGGACTATAACGCCAAAACAGATGAAATCACGATTCGCAACCCCTGGGGCCATACCGAAGTCAACAACGTCCAGGGCAACACCCGCGATGGCAAAAACGACGGGACCTTTAAAATGCCCCTGAGTGAATTTAAAGCAACTTATTCGATGATCACCTACCAGGCTCGCTAAGAGGCATTGCCTCCAGGCTAAACTGAGCCACTGAATTTAACTTTTGCTCCCCGCTTCGGCGGGGTTTTTCTTTGGGCTGCCAATTTAAAATGGCGCTAAGCGAGTTGGGCTTTGATCAAGGCCGTTTGCAGGGCAGATTCGCCCCCGAGCAGACGGATCTGCTCTTGCACCGCTTTGAGATCAACGGATTGGGCCTTGGCTTTGTCTTTTTCAAAGAGCTGTTGTTGCAATTGCTGGACCTGCTCGCCTTCGAGGTAGAGGCTCATCTCTTCGTTGAAGAGCACCTGCCGTTTGCTGCCATCGGGCATGTCTTCTTGAAAGGGCGAGCGCAGGGAGCGCGGCAAGAGATTGGCTGATCCGACCACGGCCCGCATGCCATCGGAGCTGAGGGCCTTGGTATGTACCGTGTGGGAATATTTGCCCGGATCCCCGGTATAGAGCCAGGCATTGACCTTGCCCTTGCCCAACTTTTGCTGGGTCGCCATCAGATCGCGGATCTGCGCCAGGTTGATAATATCAAAGAGTTCTTCGTCACTGCGTTTGGGCACGATCATATCGATGGTCACGCCCCGCGCCAAGGCCCGTTTGAGTGCCTCTTGCACGGGCGGATAAAAATAATAGGCCTGCTCAATCGAGATACTGCCGGTGGCTTTTTCAATCGCGTGTAAATAAGCCGCTTCGATCTCAGTTTTGCTTTCGTCGGTGGTCGCCACAGCCACACCCGTGGGTTGCAATTTGTGCTGCCGGGCATACTGGTCGCGGTGTTTGCCCAGCTCTTGCACTGACTTGGTATTCCAATCGCTGCGCTCTTGGCCTGTGAAGTCTTTCCAATTGTCAATAAACGCACTCTGCATCTCGCGCACAGCGGGCCCATTCACCTTGAGCATAATATCGTGGTAGCTGTCTTGCTGGAGAAAGTGATTGCCCATGTTGATTCCACCGGTATACGCCATTTTGCCATCAATCACCAGCAATTTGCGGTGGTCGGCTTTGGCCACGCCCCTTTCGAGTGAGCCCCATTCGAGATGGGTTTTGAGCTGTTGGGTATAAGCGGCTTTGGCTTTATCGGGCAATTTGAGCGCAGCGATCTCGGCTTCGAGGGCCTTGACCGTGGCCTCAAATTGGCGAATGGTGGGCAAAGCCCCTTCGTGATTGAGCTTGTTGTTGTTAAACAACACGCGCACGGGAATACCTTTGGGTGCAATCGCATCGCGCACCAATTGGCCTTTTTCTTCTTTGAGGCCTGCGGCTTTTAAGGCCAAGGCCCGCATCAACACCTGGGTTTTGTCACCTGCATACATCAAAAAAGTCTCTTGTTCGATGCTCTCACGGGCCCCGGCAATGGCTTTGAGCATTTCGGCATTGTAATTGGGGCCGCCGATCAGCGATTCAACCACGTTCTGGCTCAAAGGCGGGGTATAAGGCGGCTGTGGGCGGCTGGCCGTGCGCACTTCGAGTTTGAGGCCCGATTGGGTATCGAGGGCCACATCGATCTGGTCGGAGACGATATCATAGCGGCGACCTTGGATCTGGGCATCTTCGATCCGCCAATGGTTGCGGCTCTCGGCCTGGACCTTGCCCTTGGCATCAATGGCAATGTCGCTGTCGATCTGGGCCTCCAAACGGGCTGAGGTCACCCGTTTGCCCAGGTTCTCACCACCAAAGCTGATCTGCTGGGTGTCTTGGCTGTCGAGATCAAGGCTGATGCGGCCCTGGGCTGAGACTTCGCTGCGTTTGTCTTTGAAAACCTGGCCCTTGATCTCCAATTGCGCGGTGTCGGCTTTGCCCTGATTGGCGGCTTTGGGGCCATGGGCATCGGAGCTGCCAGAGAAGTGCAGACTGTCGAAGGTCACCTGCAAATGGCCGCTGCTATCAATATTAAATTTCCCGGCCTGGGCTGTGTTTAAGCCGTCGATCCGCAATTGCTGGCCTTTGCCAAGCGGCACCTTGATGCTCTCCAATTCGGGGGTGAGGTAGAGCTTGTCGCCCTCGCGGCGGGTGTTGAGCTTGAGTGAAACGATATCCTGCTGGCCGTTGATCTTGTCTTTCAACATGCCCTGCAGGGCGTTGGACACGCGGCTGATCACCGAACTGTTGGGGGTCCAGTTTTCGTTGACCTGCAAATAGAGCTGGCCCTGAGCATTGGTGCGAATCTGCAGTTCCAGATCGTCTTCGATAAACCAAAAGACATCGGCTTTGAGCGAGAGTATATAACTGCTGCTTTTGGCCTCAAAACGCATGCCTGTGATACTGGCATCGCCTTTTTTGAGCCCCACCAGCCCCTGCAAAGCTGAGTGCAAAACCTCTTTTTCAATCTTTACCTGACCATCGAGGGTGCCGGTGATGTCTTCGCGGCCTGTGCGATTGAGACCATTGCGATCGCTCACCGAGAGGCTGAGTTCGGTGCTGGCCTGAACCGGACTTAAGTTCAGCTTGGCCTGGGCCCGCCCGCTGGGGGAAGCGTTTGTCAGGGCAGAGTGGTCGGACGCAGGGGTATCGGCTTTGCAGACCTGTTCTTCGGCAGGAACAGGTTTACAGACTTGCGCTTCGGGTTTTAAAGGCAAGGCAAAAGGAAAAGCGGGGGCGCTTGAAGATGAAGTCCTGGAAAGCTCTGGGGAAAAACCGTCAACCATCAATCGTGTCCTTTCGGTAAAAGGCCTGCAGGGGCTGAAATAAAGGGCTTACTGCTTTTATCTCTGCCAAAAGAGGCAAACTTGTCTTTTAGTCTGGTTTTAAGCGGAATTTTAACATCCATCATTCCCACAGGGGCTTGCCCTCCCTCTTTCCCAGATAATGAAGAATACGCTTACAATGGAAAGAGACCCCTCTCCGAAAAGGTGGAAGCCTGCCCGTGTTTAAAACCAGCTTGATCTTTTTACTGCTCTGGACCCTGGCTTGGCCCGTCTGGGCTGAGCTCAAAACCTTTACGGTCAAAGCCCAGGCCTTTATTGGCGACAACCAAACCAAAAACGAGGCCCGCCATTTGGCCACCCTCGAAGCCAAACGCCAGGCCCTCGAACAGGCAGGCACCTATGTCGAGTCGCTGACTTTGGTCAAAAATTCGGTCTTGAGCAAAGACGAAATTTTGGCCTTTACGGGCGGGGTGAGCAAAACCGAATTGCTGAGCGAAAAAGCGATCACCTTGGCCCAAAGCTTTGGGATTGAAATCGTCGCCAAGGTCACGGTGGACACCGCTCTGGTAGAGAGCCGGATCAAACACTTTGCCCAAAACCGCGAAGCCCTTGAAAAAGAAAAAGCCCTGATTGCCCGCAACAAGGCCTTGGAGCAGGAGATTCGGGCTTATCAGGCACAATTAAACAAGCTCAAAAATCTCAGCCAAGTGCAGCAATTGCGCGCCAGCACCGGGCAAAAGCTCGAAAACAAATACAATGCCACCGACTGGTTTCGCAAGGGCTACGAAGCCTATCTGCTTAAAGCCTATGACTCCGCTATGGGGCATTACAACCAGGCCCTCACGCTCGATGCGACGTATGCAGCAGCCTATTTAAACCGGGGAGTGGTCTATTATGAGCGCCAGCAATACCCCCAGGCCTTGGCCGATTATACCCAGGCGATCAAGTATGACCCAAAGCTGCTCCAGGCTTACAACAATCGCGGGGTGGTCTACAAGCAGCTCAAACAGCACGACAAGGCCCTGGCCGATTACGCTTTGGCCCTCAAACTCAACCCCAAGTACGCCAAAACCTACAATAACCGCGGCACTGTTTACAGTGAACTCAAGCAATACGACAAGGCCCTGGCCGATTACAACCAGGCCCTCAAACTCGACCCGCATTTTGCACAGGCTTACAACAACCGGGGCAATATCTACTCACAGCGCCAGGCGCACACCCAAGCGCTCAGCGACTACAGCCAAGCGATAAGCCTCTTGCCTAGCTACGCCCAGGCCTATAGCAGCCGGGGCTCTGTCTACCTCGATCTGATGCAATACCCACAGGCCCTGGCCGATCTGAATCAGGCCCTGAAGCTCTCGCCCCATTCAGCCGTGGCTTATAACCAGCGGGGAAGGGTTTATCAGGCCCTGCAGCAGCCCGAGAAAGCCCTGGCCGATTGGCGCAAGGCCTGTGAATTGGGGCTGGGTTTGACCTGTGAGTGGTTGAAGCAGACGGGGAAGTAAGGATTATTTATGGGCTGGGACTGCTGCTGGGAGTAGGTGTTGGTTCTGTGGGTTTGGTTAGATAAAGGGTGATAGCATTGGAGATGCAGTTTGGGTACTGTTTTCCACATAAGGCATCAGGCTCTGTTTTGAGCTCAAAGCTTTGTTCTCCTAACACATCGCCCTTGAGATTTCTGACTGTCACAGCAAGATGTTTAGAACGCACTCTTCGAAAAAGAAACTGATTAATATTTATAGGATTGGAATCATGATACTTATTCGGCAGCTTTGTGGGGGACGAAGAAGGCGTTGTTGGAATTATCTCCTCAGATAATCCTGAACAACTGCCTTCAACTTCCAGCATATTAGCAACATCCTTGGTTGGCTCTTCTGGATGTGAAGTAGGCATAAAGAAGCACTTTTTTTTAACTGTTTGCGTATCCATCTTGAGTTCAAGTTCAATGCTTTCTTTAACGGGAGGGTTTAGAGCAATACTGAGAAAAGGCCCTTCTCCATCACAGCTCCCACACCCAACTTTTTTGCCTTCAGTTTCACAGCCCACCAAAAAACCCAAAAGCCAAATCAAAAGCCCTCCCAACAGGATCTTTTGTTTCATTGAATGCCTCTTTCTAATTGAGATATGCTTGGCCTTCTTTCTTTGTATTTTGATAAGTTCTTTGAGCTATAAAAGAGTATATCTGCCCGCAACGGCCCGTCCTTGCTAAAATGAAGTCCATGCAAACAGACCCCACCCCCCCGTTTAAAATCTGGATCGATGCCGACGCCTGTCCGCGCCCGGTCAAAGAGATGCTCTATCGCGCCGCTGAGCGCAAGCAGATCCCCCTGGTGCTGGTCGCCAACGTGGTGCTCAATCTGCCGACTTCGCCCTGGATCAGCGGTCTGCACGTCGAAAAAGGCGTGGACCGCGCCGATGACGCCATTGTGGCCCTGGTCCAGCCCGGTGATCTGGTGATCAGCGCAGATATCCCGCTGGCCGCAGACGCCATTGCCAAAGGGGCCTATTGCCTCAATCCCAGGGGCATGTTTTATACCAAAGACAATATCCACAGCATTTTGAGCATGCGCAATTTAATGGACGAATTGCGCAATGCCGAAGAAATTCGCGGCGGACCCAAGCCCTTTGGCAGCAAAGACCGCATGGCCTTTGCCAATCAGCTCGAACGCTTTTTGAACGGACAGCGACCAAACAGCTAAATAGGCGCTTGCAGTAGACAAAGAGCCCTCTTCTGAAAAATGGTTGATAATATTATCTGTGGGCCGGAAACCGCACCAGCCGTTTAGCTTTGTATAATTCAACCAGAATTTAGGTTTGGCAAAAAGTACTGCCTGCTAAAATTTCTAAAGCTGTTTTTTCGCTTTTGACAAAAGTTTCCAATAATGGTGCCATGTCTTGAATAAAAAAAGCTATCAGTTCAATAATTTCGATAATCAAACGACCATTAAAGTTCTGACTATCTCCCATCAAGGCATAGCGATAGTAAACTTCTTTATTTTCCCCTTCTAGTCCCCAATTCCCCACCGGCAACATTTTATTGAGCAAAATCAGCAACCGTAAACCTTCAAGCTCTTGTTTTTCATTGAGCGAGCCAAATGTCTGTGGTAATTTGAGAAGCATTTGTAAGCTGGAACTGGTGTTATTTCCGGGTTCCAGGTCTGGATGTCTGCCTTTAAGCACATCTTCCATAAAGAAAAGTTGTAAAACAAAACGAGGCTGTTCGGTTTGAGGATCTGAATCCAGTGAAATAAAAAGTTGATCCAATTCTGTTTCTGGATTAGCTGGCATAAAATGAACGCCATAACTAAGCAGAGAGAGTATTTCATGCAAATGGTAAAGCGGAGATTGTTCTTGTACAGTATTTTGCATTGTTTTAGTTTCCTATTGTGAGTTCAATTGAGAGACAATTATTACCAATTGGGTTTTAATGGCATCCCCAATTTAAATAAATCCAATAATATTTGCTCATTTCCTTGTGAATTTAATTCTTGATACTGAGACTCAGAAATACCCAGCACTTGATGTGCAATAAATTTTGCGCCAGGATCACCCACTTCAAGTCCTTTAAGTAGAAATCTTGCTCCAGCTTCTGGAGAATGAGTGAGAAGTTCGACAGTTGCTTTTGTAATTGCTGAACGTGCCGTTAAACTATCATGTGAGCTTCTCTCCGCCCGAGAGGCATTATTTTCAGCCATATATTTTGCATCAAAAGTGGTCAATGCAGCAGCTATTTTTTCTTGGCGAGATGAAGCCGATCGAGAGTTATAGACAAACAAGGCCCCAGAACCCAGAGCTGAAACCCCAGAAACAGCCCATCCCACAGGTGTACTTACTGCTCCGGCCAATACGGCAATGGTTACTGCCGAAGAGCCCAGGCCGACAACACTGTTTCCTGCTTTTATAGCTTTAAAAGTGGGTGAGGCACTTTCAATAATTTGCCTGGCAATCGCTTTGGCCATCTCTGAGGGTGGATGGACTTTCAATTCATGTATATTTTGAACTAAAGTTTGTAACTTTGTTTTTAATTCTTCACTGGTGGGGGAAGCTTCAACCTGTTTCATAAGAGTTTCAATTTTATGATCTCTTTCTTTTGGAGTATCCAACATCAATTGAGCCATTTCTTTGCGTTGATTGGCCGTTGTGCGCATGTCTAAATTTAGGGGTATGGAAATCAAATGGGATACGACACTACATGTTGTTGTAACCCCTGTTAAACCAACGAGCACATCTGAAGTTAATACTTGGCTAATAGCATCTCCCACTTTGGGAAGTTCGGGTAAGACTTGCAAAGCCAGAGGTGTTTTTGTGCCCCCTGTAACATAGAGCGAAACACGACCGCTCCCTTCACTCACGGCTTGAGCAAGCCCTTTAAAGGCGAGCGATTTCCCTTGGGCAGTCAGTTCATTGCCCACTTCTGGCTGTGTCTCGGAAAGAGTCGTAACAGGTGGAGGAGTTGCCAATGAAGTCGAGAGTGCGGAATTAAATACCAAAGGATTTCCTTGTACAACGGGAGAATGCGGCGGAGTGCCTTCATACACAACTTCAGCCATTTCTTTTGGTTCTGAAGGCACAATATCTGAAGGCACAATATTGGGATGAAAGTGTAATACCTGATCTTGTTCAGAGAGTTCTGTTGGAGCGATTGGAACCCGATTTGTCTGGTCTGGTTCAACTGACGGCGGTTTCTGTGACTCTTTGGCTTGAAGACTCGAAGCTATGAGATCGCTTCCTGTCACCATTTTGGTTGTACTGGAAGGCGAAACACCTAAGATTTTTAATATTTTACTTTGACCAGTATCTCCAGCTCCTTCTGACTGAATCTGACTAAAAGCCTTTTCCAAAATAGGTAGAATTTCATCAAGTTTCAAAACTTTAGAACTGGTAGTTAAATCACCTCTGATGGCCTGAATATCTGAGACAGTACCCGGAGGTGCTTCCCGATTTGCCATAGAGGCAGATGCTTGGCGAGTAAGTTGGGCACTTTCAGGATTTGGAGTCGGACTTTCAGAGCGTTCAGCACGATGAGAGGAAACAGAAGTTTGAATGCTCTGAATACCCTGTGGCGAAGGTGAGCTAGGTCGAGAATTGGCGGGAGTTGAATATACACTTGAAACTTTTGGTAGTGACTGCATACTTATATTTTAAACCTTCTTAAGCCCATCCATTTTGTTTTAGAAAAAAAATCATAGTGAGTTCTGTGTTAAACGCTCTTTTGTTTCATCTAATAGGTCTTGTAAGATTTCCATTTGAGCGATCATGTTTTCGTAAAGATTCAAAAGTATTTGAACGGTGTATTTTTTACTTTCTGCTTCATCCAATTGATTGGCGTAAAGATCGCAATTGTCGAGAAGGATTTCTAGATTTTCTTCTGCATTAAGATAATCTTCTACTCTTTGGTATTCTTTGATTTCGGCAATTAATGTATTTATCTGATCTAATTGAGTGTAAAGATTTTCTTTTAATTGGTGCAAATCATTTGAAATTTTCAAAGCATTTTCAAAACGAGCAAGATTGATTGTAAAAGGTTTGAGTTGTTTTTCCAAATCTGAAATATCTATTTCTTGCTCAACGATTTGGCATTGGCGCTGGATATTTTCATATAAATTGAGCAAACAGGCGTATTGTTCTTTGAGCTTTTTGAATTGCCGTTCTTCACAGGAGGGGCTTGGAATCGTTTGACTGTCTTGCATCATCAGTCGCACCTCTGTGATGATTTGCATTTCAAGTTGATCGTAAAGCTCGTCATAGTCCAAACGTTCAATTTTAATTTCTGTTTTGGTCGGGCGGATCGTTGCTTGTGAGGTAGCCGGAACTGGAATCCTGGCCTTTAATTGCAAATTTTGAATCATTTCAAAAAGTAAGGCAACGTCTGGATGTTTAGGAGCAAGGCGCTGTGCCTCTTTGACGTATTTTGTTGCTTTGGTAAAATTGCCAATTAAAATCAACACAAAAGCGATGCCTATATAAGGCTCGGGTTGAGTGCGTTGCGAAGAGAGTGCTTTGACAAATAAGTCAAAAGCGTCCATTAATTGTTTTTTTTGATTTGCGACTTGTGTTTGTTGCAATACTTGGGCCAATAGAGCCAAGCCCTGATCTGTAAATTTCTCAGCATTTTGGCTGCGACTGGCCGTCAGATGGTCTTTGAGAGTATCAAACTGCGATAATGTCTTGAGATCCAAAGAATTTATAATCTCCAAAAATATTTTCGTTGAATAACAATTGTGGAAAATCTGGCCAAAAACGATGCTCAGAAAGGCATCTGTATTTTACAGTGTTGGAATGTCGATGTAAAAATTTTTTTGTTGTTGTAGCTAAAGGTTTTTGGTAATTTCTCAGAGTGAATATCTTTGCCATTTTAGGGCTGGCTTGACTCGAATCATAAACCAACTACGTTTAAAGTCCATATTCAAATGCAGTCTGTTCATTGACATTCAAGATGGATACTTGATTTTGTAGGGTTTGAATACGTAGGATGTTTTCTTCACTTCGTACAGATTGACGTTGAATGCCCATTTATTTTTTTCTTGCCCTTCTTCTTGTGCAACCCTGCCGCCACTTCTTCGGCGTAGGGCTATTTTGCCTTTTTGGGCTTGGCTCTGCGCTGCACCGGTGGCCACATATCTGCATAGCGCACATCGGGCATGGTCTCACTCTGGTTGAGTCTGTCGATATACGCCTTGAGTTTGGGCCGGTCGTAGCCGGGCAAATCTGCCGGTTTGGCATCGGGGCGCACAAACAAGGTGCGCTCACCCAAACGGCGCGAGACCAAGCCTTGCAGGCGCTTGCCTTTGCTGAAGATGTGACGGGCAAAACCATCAGACGCTTTGTCGATGCGCTCAGGCAAGGTACCAGGGCCATTGAGGGCCGTCACCACAGGAGAATATTTAAAGCCGAGTCTGCGGCCTTTTTTGTCGATGCCACCGGGGCCAATATTAAAGGCCAAAGAGGCCAGGGCCGTAAGCTGGTTGCGGTTGAGGCCGTTGAGCACCTCGGGTTTGAGGTGATCAATTAAGGGCTCGGCATGTTCAGTCAGGTCTTTGATAAAGAGCTGCTCAATTTCTTGGGGGCTCAATTTGGCGGTCATCAGACTTTTGCCATTGAGTTTTTCGCCAGGGCGAATCAAATGGCCCACACCAATGGTGGGATAACCCACGCCTTTTTTGCCACCATCCCAATACATGCGGTCTTCGGTGTGTTCGTAGTTTTCGACCAGGGCAAAGGCATCTTTGCCCATAAAGCGCATCAAACCGGCCAAGGTCGGGGGGTTCTCGGTGTAAATTTCAGCGCCACGATCAACAGGCCCCGTGGGAGCCGTCTCCTCAGGTGTGGTCGGGGTGGGTGTTGTGGGCGTTGTTTCTGGGGTTGCCACCACGGGGGTGGTATCCACCGCAGGGGCGGGCTCCACGGGTTTGGGTTTGGGTGGCAAAGCCGAGACAGTCTTGAGAAAATTATCGTCGATCAAATACAGGGTTTTGCCGCTGGGAATTTTATTGGGATCGGCAAATCCATTAAAATTTGCCAGACGCTGGGCGTTATTGAGCACAACC
>JBFWRL010000012.1:0-60428 GCA_050248915.1 Candidatus Sericytochromatia bacterium | reverse complement strand
CCGATCTTTGGAGCAAAAAAGCTATTCGCAAAAAGACATCAGCAGCCTGGGAAGTATCTGCAGCTCTGTCCACACTGTGATTGTGAATTAAGCCTCGCTCGCAATGGGCTTTACACTGCAAGAGCAAGCCGAACAGCGCAGCTATCTCCTCGGTCACCGCATTTTGGGAAAAATCCCGCGCGAAAGCTTGGAGGTCTTGCTACATAAGGGGCAATTTCTCCGTTTAGATGAGCCCCAAATTGCCTTTTCGCCTGAAGATACAGCCCAGAATCTCTACTTCTTGTTGGAGGGCCGTTTGGGGCTATATGCCCCAGAACAAAAAGCCTATATCAGCATTCTCAAAGACAGCGAAGATTTTTTTGGGGGCCTTTATTTTTTGCCCTATCAAGTCGTCGCAATTTCACCCACCGCTGTTTTGTTTAAAATAGGCAGGGACGAACTCCAGCTATTTTTAAACAATTATCCTGCCGCCAAACCCTATTTTTCGCCTTGTTTTTTGCCTTTGGGCGCTTATCAATTTTTGAAACGCTTCCAAATTCCCGTTCATAACCGCCTGCCCGCAGAGTTACTCGAAGGCTTTCAAATGGAAATTTTTGAGCGAAACGATTTCATTGTCAGAGAGGGTGAGCTGGCTGATAAATTTTATTTGATCATCTATGGTTCTGCCCGCGTGCTGATCCACGGGGCTGGCCAAACTGAAGAAGTGGTCAAGACCCTCGAAGACGGTGATTATTTTGGTGAGATCGGTTTATTGGAAGGCTCTCAGCGCAAAGCCTCAATCGTGGCATCCAGCCAAATGACCCTCTACTCGCTCCAGAAATCCAGCTTTGAAAAATTGATGCAAAGCCCCGAAGGCCAATTGATCCAACGCCAATTTTCAGTGCAAAGCCAAATGTACGCCTTCAAAGAATCGAATATCATTGGCAGCGCCTCCGATTGTAACCCCCGCATATTGGATCACAACATCGCGCTTTACCACATCAAATTAAATAAAATCAAAGAAAAAAACGGGAAATTCAAATACTCTGTCAAACCGGTTTGTGACACCCATAAATACCCTATTTTTGTCAACAAACAGCCCATTCATCATGAAGTCATTTTAGACAAATACGATGAGTTGATCATTGGCAATTACAAAATCATGATTGATCTCAACCAGGATCAAATCAACGTTAAAAAATCAGATTTCCACAGATTGGATGTTTTAAACCTCAGCTACAAACAAGAAAAAACAAAAATTATTGACAATATTTCTTTTTCAGCCAACTCCAATCAATTGGTGGGGCTGCTCGGTCCCAGTGGTTCGGGCAAAAGCACCTTATTGGATCTGCTCTACGGCACCAAAACACCCAGCAGTGGCAGTATTTTTTATGATGAAACGCCATTTCAATCCAATCAAATTTATTACCACGATATTTTTGGCTTTGTTCCCCAAGACGATATCCTCTTTCCCGAATTAACGGTCTACGAAAACCTTTATTTTGCTGCCAAAGTGCGCTCCCCACTCGAAGAAAAAGACAAAATCGAGAATCGCATTTCACAGGTTCTCGATATATTAAAACTGTCTGAGCAAAAACACGCACGGGTGGGCAATATCGACAAACGAGGGCTCAGTGGTGGCCAAAAAAAACGGGTCAATATTGCCCGTGAGTTGCTGTTTGAACCCGATGTGCTCTTTCTCGATGAACCCACATCGGGCCTGTCTTCCCGCGATGCCGAAGAGGTCATGCATTTTTTGCGTATTTTGGCCGACACGGGTAAATTGGTGATCACCGTTTTGCACCAGCCCAATTCTGCTATTTACAAATTATTTGACCAAATTGTTTTGATCGAAGAAGGGGGAAAACTGGTCTTTTCTGGGCCAGCCAAAGCCTGTTTGGCATATATGTCCAGTTTTGATCAAAGCGATGATTTTCCGTTGGAATGCCCCCAATGCCTGAGTGTGCAGCCCGAAAAAATTTTTAATATTCTTGGCAAACAAGATGAGCATCAAGAACGCCTGTATTCCCCTGAATTTTGGCAAAAACAGTTTCTCCAGAGACAGGGCACAGACCTGCCAGGAACAGGTCCCTTAAAACCCCCTTCAGCCAAGGTTTTTAGCAAGCGGAAATTGAGCCTGCGAGAACATGTGGCCCAATTTCAACTGCTCTTGCAGCGCACATTTTTGATCAAAAGCCGCGATCTGGCCAATTTGGGTGTGCAATTCAGTACCCCTCTGATCTTGGGATTGTTGATTGCTTTTATTCTGCGCTCCTCGCCTGGGCAGAGCAGTGATTATCTGCTCCAAACAAATCCCCTGCTGCCCGTCTATTTTTTTGTGGCGATTATCCTGGGTATTTTCATGGGAGCCACCGGCAGCGCCAAAGATATTGTCGGGGAGCAAAGCACCTATTTACGTGAGGTCAATGCCAATCTCCAAAAAAAATGGTATATTCTGTCCAAATTCTGCATTCAGGCCTGTTTCACGGGTTTGCAATTGGGGCTTTTTGTTTTACTCAGCAATGCAATTTTGGATATTCAAAGCTCTTTTTGGAAAATATTTCCATTTATCTACTTATCTGGGCTCTTTGGCGTTTCTCTGGGGCTGATGCTTTCGAGTTATTTAAAAACAACCGAAGCGGTCATCAATTTTATTCCGCTGATTTTGATCCCACAGATTATTCTCGGGGGAGCACAAATTCAATACGAGGACTTCAACAAACGTTTTTTTCTCGATCAAAACTTGCCACTGGTGCCCGAAATTTGCCATTTAATCCCTGCCCGCTGGGCCTATGAAGGCGTGGTTTTGTCTGCCAATGGCCCCCGCCAGACCCTGCTCAATCAATTGCATATTTTGCGCGACGAAATTCTCGTCAAAGCCCTTGATAAAGGAGATCCCGCGTTCAATGCAACATTACTCGAAGCACAAATTATCTCGCTGGATCAATTTTCGGGTCTGGTCGACGATCTCTACCCCGAGACCCAACATCCCTTGAGCAACGATGCCCTGAGTAGCTTGGTCGAGAAAGGCCTAAAACGCTATTATGAGGCCGAATTAAACCGGGGATTTAGCCCCCAAGAATTGGACCTCTCGTTTTATTCGCTGTTCGAAAAAACAGCTTTAAATCGCAGTTTGAGCAGCCCGTTTAATTGGGCCTTTTATGCCCCCGAAAAGAGCTTTTCTTTTGGTATATTCCGCATCCAGCTCAAGACCATCGGCTTCAATGCGCTGGTCTTGCTTCTAATGATCGCCATCAACCTACTTGGCTGTCTGCACTTTTTGCAGCGCCGCAGCCAATGCTAAAATGCGCGCAGAGATGCAGCCATCTGCTGCAAACAGAGAAAGGTGTTTCTTAGATGTACAAATTGGTATTGCTGCGACATGGCGAAAGTGAATGGAACCGCGAAAACCGTTTTACCGGCTGGACCGATGTGGATCT
The DNA here is from genome assembly GCA_050248915.1 of Candidatus Sericytochromatia bacterium. Classification (GTDB taxonomy): domain Bacteria; phylum Cyanobacteriota; class Sericytochromatia; order UBA7694; family UBA7694. Next base: position 57,009 of record JBFWRL010000012.1, on the reverse strand, counting down.
GTCCGAAAAAGGGCGTTCAGAAGCCGCAGAAGCGGGTCGATTGCTCAAAGCCGAGGGATTTGCCTTTGATTTGGCCTTTACCTCTGTCCTCAAACGGGCGATTCGCACACTCTGGTTGGCCCTCGATGAAATGGACCGGATGTGGATCGACGTTCGCAAAGATTGGCATCTCAACGAACGCCATTATGGTGCCCTGCAAGGGCTCAACAAGGCCGAAACCGCGGCCCAACATGGCGAAGAACAGGTCAAAGTCTGGCGTCGCAGCTACGACATTCCCCCACCTGTACTCGAAAAAACAGATGAACGCTATCCCGGCCACGATCCCCGTTATGCTGGATTGAGTGAGAGCGAATTGCCTTTAACCGAAAGCCTTGCCACCACGGTGGAGCGTGTTGTGCCCTTTTGGGAAAACATCATTGCACCAGAGATCCGGGCTGGTCGTCAGGTCTTGGTCGCGGCCCACGGCAACAGTCTGCGGGCCTTGGTCAAGTACCTCGATGGCGTCCCAGAAGACGAAATCGTCGGCCTCAATATTCCCACCGGTATTCCCCTGGTTTATGAGCTCGATGCCGATTTAAAGCCGATCAAACACTATTACCTCGGCGATCCTGAAAAGATCCAAGCCGCCATCAGTGGCGTGGCCAATCAGGGCAAAGCAAAATAGCCCAGAGAGAAGTTTGCGAATAAATTAATTTTCTGCTAAAATTTTATTAAATATGATCAGCTCTCGGGAGAAATCCGTATGCGCAAACTCGTTTTAGGTCTTTCATCGCTGAGTCTGGCTCTGGTGGCTTGCCAACCCCCTGGCCCGGTTAATGGTATCTCACCTGTGCGGCTCAACGCTGCCACAGCAATTGGAAGCCGTGCAATTACCGATTCCCGCTTCAGCTATTCTGCCGATCGCAGCGAGTTGACGGTTATTTTGGTTCATGATTCCGGAGAAACTGTGGAATATTCAGCTGTACGCCGCCCACTCGACGGATTGTCTGTTCAGGCCCAAACAACGGTTAAACGCAATGGCAGTGTTGTGAGCAGTGCCCGCACCACCCCCTCTGAAGCCCAATTGGTACTCAAAACTGCGGCCAATAACGGCTGGCAAGAGGTGTATAAAGATCTCAAAGAGCGCTACCGCTTGGCAGGTTTGGTCAATTAAGATGAAACCGTGGCAGCCGCTGGTTTTCGCTCTTACTTTGGGTTTAATTGCCTGTCAGAGCCCAGAGATAGCCTCACGCTCGACCGCTTCACTGCAAGCGGCCGCCCTGCCGCAAAAGCGCAGCCAAGTGGATCGCTTTCTCTGCTCAATGGAACCCGGCAATGGGGGCTTTACCATGCTCAAAGTCATGGATTTGAGCAATCGCACAGTGCGTTCGGTTTTTGTGCCCGGCCAAGTGCTATCGGTAGACGGCGTACCCAGCGAACGCAAGCTCTATCTCAGCAGCCGTGAAGGCGAAGACCAGCCCCAGTTTACGCTCTTTGAAGTCGATGTCGAAAAACTGCTGATTCGCCGAGCCGCCTCCTTTTCGCAGGCAGGTCTCTGGCCCAGTGATTTTCTTGTGCGCAATAACCAACTCTTTGCTTCGGGCACCCGCCAGGGACAGGGGTTGTTGCTCAGTCTCGATCTCGTTCAAGGCGGCTGGCAAAATTTGGTCCACAGCTTTGCCACAGGCAACCTCGAATGGGGCAAAACACCCGAGCAGGTTCAGGCTGTGGCCTTTGACGAGGACCGCATTACCCGCACGACCATGGATATCCGTCAAAAACGCATTCTCAATGTGCAGTCGTTTAACCACGGCATCCCCTTTGGCAATAACGTCGGCCTCAGTTCCCCCGATGCCAGTTATTTTTATGCCTTGCACCAGCTCAAAGGCGAAGTTGAGATCTACTCGTACGATATCGCCTCCGGAGCGAGCAATAATCTGGTCAGTGCTGAAAAAGCAGTGGGCATTCTCTACAGCAGTGTCATCAGCCGCGATGGCCGCTTTCTCTACGCCACGATCGACAATAAAATTCACCGCTATGAGTTACAGGGCACCCAAATGAAGCGATTGCCCCCGATTGAATTGCGCACCTCTGAAGCCCGCTATTTGGCACTCTCACACACCGGCCCAGTGCTCTATGTCTCTCACGATCGCAAAAATTCAGTCAGCCAGATCACTTTGCAGCCCGATGGCAGTTATACCATTCAGGATTTGCCTTACCCCGGCCAAAACAACGAGATCTTCGTCTTTTAAAGCGACAAGAGTGCGGTCTGTAACTGTTTCAAACGAAATTGCCAAAGCCCATTGAGGTGGTTGTGGGGGGATGTTTCGGTTTTTTGGGGCGTTTGCTTGCCAGCAAGGTGCTGTTGCTGGGCCATTTCCCACCAACAATCCAGCGAAAGCGGGCCCTTTTTCTCCCAAGCTTGAACCGCATCCAGCTCAGCAGCCACATCCCCTGAAAGATGCCAATAACCCACCGTCAGCCCCAAGTGATGAGCCCAAGCCCAATAATAATCCCATTCAGCATCATATTCTCCCAAAACGGCATGCATGTTTAATAACAAGCCCCCGATATCAGGCAAACTCAAGGGCTCAATCAAAAGGGTTAAATTCGAGAGTTCACTCCAACCCTCCGTTTCAGCAGCCTCTTCCAACTCCCCCAAAGAGAAAAGCGCGGGCCGAGGAAACCAGAGAAACAACTGCAAATCCGGGTTGGTTTGGCACAATTTCTGCAATGCCAAAAGGCCCGCTGAAATCGTCTTTTGAAATGGCCCACGGGCAATCAAAAGCAAATTGGTATGGCCCAAGCTATCCAAACTGACCGGTGCCAGCAATGGCTTAGACAAAAAAGCCCAGGGCAAAACCTGGGGGCTCAGAACCTGTTCAATGGGATCAAATTCCCTGCTTCGCCCGACCCGCAACCCCAGATTTGCCCACACAAAGCCAGCGGTGGGGGGCAAAGAAGGAGCGGGTTCAGCGACCGAACTGTGCCAGACCAAGGCGCAGTTCTTTTCCAGCATCGGCCAAAAAGGCTCAGGCAACCAGGGTTTTAACTTTGCCAGCCATTCAAAAAAGAGCGGGTCAAACACCCCAGTAAAAGCAGCCAAGGCCTTCAGTGGCTGTGTTTGTTCAAGCGCCTCGCAAAAGTCTGCCACCTGAACCCAGGCGTGTAACACGGACTGCGGCGTATCACATTCAAGCGAAGTATGAAGCAGAACACGCCCCCGCTTGGCCACCTGCCGGGCCTCATCAAACAAGCCCAATTGAATAGCCAAAGCCGCATGTGCCAGCCACAATTCAGGTTCGAGCACTCCCCGTTCAGCCGCTTGGCGAAAAGCCTGCAAGCCAGCCCAGGGGTCCGACGCCCGTTGCAGAAGTCCCAAGCGCAAATAGGTCAAACCCAAGTCGGGCCGAGAGCGCAATGCTGCTTGATAGGCCGCGACAGCCGCCAGATTTTGCCCTTGTCCCTCCAGGAGCAGTCCCCGCTGAAAGTGGATCTGCCACTGCAGAAGAACACGCACCTCCCGCTCAAGCTCGGCAGGAATGACTGTCTGAGCAAAAATATGCTGCCAGGCCACTTCAAAGGGCTGAAAAAAGCCCAAGGGCAAAACAAAGCCCCCCCAATCATGGAGTTCTTGCGCAGAGACATCGCCCAAATGGCTCAATGCCAGCTCAAAGGCCTTGAGCGCGATCTCTGTCTCCTCTTCAAGACAGGCCAGCCAAGCCTGTAAATAAAAACCATGCCAATGCTGGGGCCAAATTAAAATCAGCTGCTGCCACAATGAACGTGCTTTGCTGAGACAGGCCTGCATCTCACGAAGCTGATCCCCCCTGCAAAATTTCAGCGCAGCGTCAAGCCAGAAAGCCGTCTGCGCATGTAAAACAGATCCCGAGTCACTCTCAAAAGTCGCCAATTCTTCCAGCAACGACGCCCAGCCAAGCTGAGTTTGCGCTGTTAACACCTGCTTCCAACGCGCCAGATCTTGCCACTGGCGTGAACGCTTTAAAAAAGGCCTTTTGCGTTGCTGTACCTGTGGCAAGAGTGCAAAGATTTTTTCAAAATGAGTGCTGTAGGTCTGACTTAAAATGATCTTTCGTCCAGCCTCGGCAATCAGCGCGCGCTCGGATTCATATTTCAAATAATGCTGAATTTTATCTTCAAAATCCGATTGAGAATACAAAACACAGGAAACACCGTCCTGCAAAACAGCCCCCACTTCGGTATTTTCGGCCTCCATCATTAGCAGGGCACCGCAGGCAGGCGCTTCGTAGGCCCGCATATTCATCTCACCGCGCACACTGTGATTAAAAACAATCCGGCTCTGGGCCAATAAACGGACGTATTCCTGGCCAAAAATGCCATTGGCCAAACGAATCTGATACGTCTCAGACAAATCGGCAAGGCGCTGGAGATAGCGGCTGCGCGTGCCGTGAATATGGTAATTGAGATTGCCAACAAAACTCAGATCCCAGCTTTTTTGTGCACCCAACTGCGGCTGATGTAATTGGGGTAAAAAAGAATAACAGCGCAAAGCGGCACAGTGCTCAATACCTCTGACCCGCAAAAGGGGAATCAGGGCCTGGTCCCCAATCAAGAAATCAAAGACTTCGGCATAGTCCAACACCGTTTGGAAACCCAAATTCCAATCCCCGACCATCGCCACCAGGGGGCAGGGGCTCTTTTCAATGCCCTTCGGCAGCGGCTGAAAAACCAAGTCCCACCACAGAATCCAATCGGGTTCCCAATCACTGGGCAAACGCCCAAGTAAATCGTCCAAACTATCCTGGCCAGGTGTGTAGACCAAATCATAATCAGAGCCGGCCTTTTGGGGTTCCGTGACAAAGAGCTTAAGCTGGGGATGGCCCAGCCATTTGCCCAACATGGGGGGATGATTGTAGACCGGACCGATCAAAATATTGCCAGGCAAATCCAACACGCAAAGCCACCTCTCCATCTATCCAGGATACACTGTTGAGCCACTTGGGCATCTGTTATAGTGGGTTTCAGGAGCAAAAAAAATGGCACAACCATCCCGCAGATTTACACGCTACGCTTGGAGTGTGGTGTTTTTTTTGTTGTTGGTCATTCTTTGGGGCGCCTGGGTGCGCATTTCGGGCGCTGGCGCAGGCTGTGGCAATCACTGGCCGACCTGCAACGGACAGGTACTGCCCATTGCTCCCAACACCAAAACCCTGATTGAATTTACCCATCGGCTGACAAGCGGCCTTTGTCTGCCAATGGTCTTGCTCATGTTGGGCTGGGCCTGGCGCATATTTCCCAAAGGTCATGGCGTGCGACGTGCAAGTCTGATCACACTCGTCTTTTTAATCAGCGAAGCAGCCCTGGGAGCTGGCTTGGTCAAGTTTGAGCTGGTGGCAGACAACGCCTCTGTGGCCCGTGCGATTACGGCAGCCCTCCACTTAATCAACACCTTTACCTTGGCAGGGGCAGCCACCCTGGCGGCCTGGTGGTCGCAGCAACCCGAACCCCATCCTTGGAAAACCGCCTCACAGCTCAAATGGGCGCTGGTGATGGGTTTGGGTTTACTTGTATTCAGCAGCATGAGCGGAGCTGTGACCGCACTCGGGGACACACTTTTTCCCACCTCTATTTTTGTTGAAGGGGGTCTGGTGGCCCGTCTCAAAGAGGATTTATCCGGCAGCACACACTTTTTGGTACAACTGCGTCTGATTCATCCAATTTTGGCAGTGGGAACAGCCTTTTATTTGTTATTTTTGAGTTTTGGAATTCGAGCAGAGCACGAAACAGGCCAACGGGTTTCACTGGGATGGAGCCTGACTCTGCTAACGGGTCTACAATTGTTTGCGGGTTTTAGCAATATTGTTCTCGGGGCGCCGGGCTGGTTACAAATTTTGCATTTGCTGCTGGCCCTGTGCATTGTGCTAAACGTGCTCTTATTGCTGGCAGTTGTTTTGGCTGAAGCCCCCGCACAGGGATTGAGCACTTAATCCTCGTCGTCTTCGTCCACTGCGCGTAAAATTTCAAAAACTTCTTTGCCATAGCGATCCACGATGCGTTTGCGCATGGTTGCTGCGCGGCTTTCGTTTCCGATGCGTATCATTTCCAGATATTCCTGCATCAGGCGTTCACAATTGGAATTAATTTTTTTATGCTGTCTTAGAGCGGAAAATTTCATAATATGATCCCTTCTCCTTCCATTAGACGATATTTGCTGTGTTGAGTTCCAGGGGTTATAGCACAATCTGAGATCTATTTTGAGAGATCGTATAAAATCAAACAGCATTCATCATACACGCTCACAGCGCAGACGTGTACAGGATAGGGTTAAGGTTCGACAGCCGGTGCGCTCAAAACCGAGCCTCGGGGACACTCTTTGAAGAAATAGCCGACATAACCCAGCATCTCACGGGGCAAAGACCAATAGAGATCACGCCACTCAAAGATTCGGGCATAACTGCCCCAGGCCGGTTGCACCCCACATTTGCTGAGCGCCAATTGGCTGCGCAAAATGTGAAAATAACTCGAGACCACGATGACCGAAACCAGATCACGACTTTCAAGCATTTTCGCGGCATTAGCGGCCGTCTGAAAGGTATCATCGCCCTCTGTGTCCACAAGAATATCGTCATGGTCAACCCCCTTGCGCATCAGATAACGCCCCATGACAATCGCCTCTTCATGGCCCTCTTTGCCCAGCCCCCCACTGACCAAAATAAATGCCACCTGTTTTTTTTGATACAGCTCCAGCGCCCGTTCCAAACGGGCCTTGAGTCGATTGGAAGGCAAACCATTGGGCAAAACCTGAGAACCCATCACCAAAGCCACATGGGCCCGATCACGTGAATCTTGCAAGCCCACCCACAGAATCCAAGAGAGTTGGGCGAACAAGAGCAACAGTACCAGCGTGGCGAGCGTCAAAGCCGCCTTCATTGCACCGTGCACAGCGGCTTAGTCCACGACAGTATCGGCCATTTGCACTGAGGGCAAAGCCTGGGCAAAAAGTTTGACAATTTCAGCAGCAGGCTGAATTGTGTCAATCCCCTCCACACTTTTGCCTGCTTGCCAGAAATCTTTGTAGCCCCGCCCTTTGAGCGAGGCCTGTTTGAGCTTCCAAACCGATTGCAGCGCATAGAGTGTGCGCATCAGGTATTTGGTTTTGCGATGTTTGAGCAATTTTTTTTCTAACCAAGAGGCCTGGGTCCCCATGCGGGCCACAGTGGGCGTTTTAATAATCGCGCAAGGAGTGCCAGAGAGCCGATCTGTCAAAACAATATCTTCTTCATGGGCCTTGAGAATGGCCTGTTTATAATCGTCGTGGGCTTTGCATTCAGTGCTGGCGATAAAACGGGTCCCCATCTGAACACCTGCATACCCCATCTCCAAGGCCTGTTTAAAGGCCTCAGGATCACCAATCCCACCCGCACAGATCAGGGGTTTTCCAAGGTCTTTGAGATCTGCCAACAGGCGTTGGGCACTTTTTTGGCCCGCATGCCCCCCTGCCCGTTCATTAACACAAATCAGGCCATCGACATCAGCCTCCAGGGCTTTGAGTGCCCATTTGCGTTCGGTCACATCATGGTAGACAAGCCCACCATGGGGTCGCACTTTTTCGACCACCCAGCGGGGATTGCCGAGCGAGGTCAAAAAAAACTTGACGCCTTCTTCAACCGCAATCTGCACCCAGCTTTGCATCCGCTCTTCATAGGTTTTGGACGACTTTTCGATCAAGACATTCATCCCAATCGGTTTGTCGGTCTGTGAGCGAATCCAACGCAAGCCTTCACGAAAATCATCGCCATAGACAAAGACCATCGACAGGGGTTGCACCACGCCCAAAGCGCCAGCAGCAGAAACCGCCGCAACCAGTTCTTTATTGCTACAGGGATACATTGGGCCACAAATCAGGGGAATTTCAATGCCCACTTGCTGCGAAAAAGGGGTGTGATAAGTCATGATTCTATACCTCAATATTTACCTTACCACAGCCATTGCAATCAGATGCCACTGCGATCAGCATCGAGCAAACGGCTGTTGATTTCCTCCAAAGAAGTCTCACCGAGAACAACCTTGGCTTGGGCATCTTGATAAAGGGGGATCATTTGACAGTGCTTTAAAGCCAAATTGCGCACTGTTTCGGTTGTGCAATTCCCCTGGCTGAGCGTTTCTCGCAGTAAATCCGTGGGCAGCAATATTTCGTGGATACCCAGCCGCCCCCGGTAACCGATCTGCCCACATTGAACACAGCCCTTGCTGCGATAAAGGACCAAAGGTTTTTGAACATCCGCTTTGAGCTGCTGTTTTTGCAAAGAAGTGGCTTCATAGGGCTCTTTACACGCTGGGCATAGACGCCGAATCAGGCGTTGGGCACAGACCATCATCAGTGAAGCGCTGATCATAAAAGGAGGAATATCCATCTCCATAAAACGGGTAATTGTTGAAGGGGCGTCATTGGTGTGCATGGTCGACAAAACCAAATGCCCCGTCAAAGATGCCTCGATGGCAATTTTTGCCGTTTCACGGTCACGGATTTCTCCCAACAAAATAATATCCGGGTCATGCCGCAAAAAAGCCCGCAAAACACGTTGAAAAGAAAGCCCAATCTCTGTTTGCGCCTCTACCTGAACAATCCCGGGAATGCTGTACTCAATTGGATCTTCGATGGTCAAAATTTTGCGATCGGGGGTATTGAGTTCATTTAACGCGGCATAGAGTGTGGTTGTTTTACCCGAACCGGTGGGGCCGACATTGAGAATAATGCCATAGGGATTGCGTAAGCCCTCCCGATAGAGGGCCAATGAGCGAGTCGTAAAGCCAAAATTGGGCAGGGCCACCTGACTGCGATGTTTATAAATAATCCGCATCACCACACTCTCACCAAACTGGCTGGGAATCGTAGACAGTCGCAAATCCACATCCAGCTTGCGTGCCGAAAAATGTTTGAAGCTGATACGGCCATCCTGTGGCAAACGACGCTCAGCAATATTTAAATTGCTCATAATCTTGAGCCGAGAACTCAAAGGCAAGATCAATTTCAGTGGCGTTAACCGGTGCATTTCACGCAAATGACCATCAATGCGGTAACGAACCACCACATCATGCTCCTGGGGTTCAAGATGGATATCCGAGGCATCCAATTCGCAGGCATTTTCAATCAGGCGATTGACCAAACGGGTCACAAAAGGGCTGTCTTCAGCTTGTGTTTCGGACTCCTTACTTTGGGTTTCAGACTCCAGCGGCACTGCTGGCAGATACAGCTCAGCCAATTCCTGCTCGAGATCTTGAAAACGTGTTTCGGGCTGGTTTGCCACCGGAATCTCCGCAGATGTGACCACCAAAGCAGAACTGGTGGCCGATGTGGCAGAAGACAGTGGTTCGACTTGCTCTTTGAGACTTTGCTCCAACAACTGTGGGGAGATCACGGTTCTTTGACTTCCCGGATAGCGATTCAAGAGATCGAGCAAAGCCAGATCAAAGGGATTGCTCAAGGCAAAGGTCAAGGGATGGTTGATGGACTCTTGCAATGGCAAAACCCCATTGCTGCGAATAAAACTCAGCGGAAAAATACCCAATTGCAACCAGGCAGGCATCACCTGTTCCAAAACGGGCCAATCCAAAAACTCACCGAGATGGGCCAAGGTTTGCTTTTCCGAAATGCCCAAAGAACCCAAAAATAAAAATGTTTCAGATAAATTCAAAAACTCAAGCTGTCCCAGAGATTCCAGCGGCAGAGACAGAGTTTCTCCAATCCAGGTTTTAAAAGCAGAAAGCGTCTTCGCTTTCCCCCTGTCTGCCGAGGGCCGCGAAACAGAGGTTAATTTTTTTTCCCAGATTTGGCCTGTCGAGAGGTAATAGCGGACCTTGTTTAACAGCTGATCACTTTCAAAGGGCTTTTGCACAAAGTCGACCCCACCAGCCTGAAAGGCCTTGAGCTGATCTGCTTCATGATTGAGTTGGGCTGAGACAAAGATCACAGGGATATTGGCCAAAGCAGGATAGTTCTGTAATTTTCGGCAAAGCGAATAGCCATCCATATCTGGCATCATAATGTCGAGCAAAATGAGCTGAGGACGCTCCTGAGTAAGCACAGCCACTGCCTCTTGGGCTCCGGTGGCCGTCAAAACACGATAACCCGCTTTTTTCAGGATCGTTTTGGCCAAAAGCAAAATATCTGGGGAATCATCAATACAAAGCAGGGTACTTTCGGGCAAAACAGACTCAGACATTATTCCCACCTCACTCAGGCAAAAATCAAAACAGCACTGAAGCTTAACTTATTTCTGTCCAAACCCCAACGGTCTCAGACCGAAAGCGCCTGTTTGAGCAGGGGCTTTAAAAAACGTCCCGTGTGTGAATGTTTGTTGCGGGCCACTTCTTCTGGGGTTCCCTGAGCGACAATCTGTCCCCCCTTGTCTCCCCCCTCAGGGCCAAGATCAACCAAATGATCCGCGACCTTGATCACGTCGAGATTGTGTTCAATCACCAGCACGGTATTGCCTTTGTCGACCAGGCGTTGAATCACCTCCAGTAATTTGGCCACATCGGCAAAGTGCAGGCCTGTCGTCGGCTCGTCGAGCAGATAGAGGGTTTTCCCCGTGCTGCGCTTGCTCAGCTCGGTGGCCAGTTTGACACGCTGGGCCTCGCCCCCGGAGAGGGTATTGGCTGGCTGGCCCAATTGAATATAATCCAGCCCCACATCAGCCAACGTTTGCAATTTGCGCTCCAAAGCGGGAATCTTGGCAAAATGCTCAAGTGCTTCTTCAACGGTCATGTTTAATACATCGGCAATAGAGGCCCCTTTCCATTTAACTGCCAAAGTTTCGCGGTTATAGCGCTGACTTTTGCAAACCTCACAGGGCACATAGACATCGGGCAAAAAATGCATTTCAATTTTGATCATGCCATCACCTTGGCAAGACTCACAGCGACCCCCTTTAACATTAAAGCTGAAGCGGCCCGGCTGAAAGCCACGCACCTTGGCCTCAACACTTTGAGCAAATAATTCACGAATCGGGGTAAAGAGACCAGTATAGGTGGCAGGGTTGGAGCGCGGTGTGCGCCCAATCGGGGATTGGTCAATGATAATCAATTTATCGATAAACTCAACGCCCTCTACACTTTGCACCCCTTGGGGCCGGGGCGTATTGTGGTGCAGTTCGTGCCAGAGCCAAGGGGCCAAAATTTCGTTGATCAAAGTCGACTTGCCCGAACCACTGACCCCAGTCACACAGATCAATTTGCCCAGCGGAATCTCCAGATCAATGTCTTTGAGGTTGTTGCGAGAGGCCTTGTGAATTTTGAGACTTTTGCCATTGCCTGGCTTGCGTTCGCGTGGCACCTCAATTTGGGACTTGCCACTGAGATACTGACCTGTCAGCGATTCAGGTTCGCGTTTGATATCGGCCAAGGTACCCTGAGCCACGATCCGCCCGCCATGACGCCCAGCGCGGGGGCCAATATCCACCAAATGATCGGCCGCACGGATGGTGTCTTCATCGTGTTCAACCACAATCAAGGTATTGCCCAAATTGCGCAGCCGCTCCAGGGTCTTGAGCAAGCGCTCATTGTCTCGCTGGTGCAAGCCAATACTCGGTTCATCGAGAATATACAGCACCCCCACCAAACCAGAGCCAATCTGGGTGGCCAGACGAATGCGCTGGGCTTCGCCCCCAGAAAGGGTATTGGCACTGCGATCGAGGGTCAAATAATCAAGGCCCACATTGAGCAAAAAACCCGAACGCTCTTTGAGTTCTTTCATAATCAAGGCGGCGATCAAGGCCTCCCGATCCGTCAAATGACAGGTTTCCAGCCAATCAAAAAAGCGTTCGATCGAGAGACCCGTGATGTCGGCAATCGACAGAGTGCCAATTTTGACCGCCAAGGCCACTGGCTGCAGACGACGGCCATCGCAAACGGGGCAAAGCGTCTTTTCCATGTATTGTTCGATCTCTTGGCGCGTGGATTCGGAGGTGCTTTCCGAATACAGGCGTTGGAGCCGGGGAATGACGCCTTCAAAACGGGTATAAAAGCTGTATTGGAGCTGACCCGCCCCTTTGCTTTGGTAATCGACCTGCATGCGCTGATCGCTGCCATATAAAAGGGTGTGCTGCAATTGGGGTGAAAAATTTTCAAAAGGGGTGTCAAAGTCAAAGGGAGTTTCCTTTTGCAGCGCCTCTAAGAGCGTTCGCAAATAACTGCCCGATTGATCGAGGCTTTTGATCCAGGGCCTCACAGCACCGCCTTTCAAGCTCAAAGAGGGCACTGGCACAATTTTGTCTGGCACAATTTCTTGGCGGGCCCCCAAGCCATGACACTCTTTACAGGCCCCAAACGGGCTGTTAAATGAAAAGAGGCGGGGCTCCACTTCTGGAAAGCTAAAACCACAATCTGGACAGGAGAGGTTTTGATTAAACAAACGCGTTTGCTCGGGAGCGTCGAGATTCTCAATCTCAACCAACCCGTCCCCCTTTTTGAGTGCCAATTGCAGGGATTCGGTCAGCCGCGAAATGGCCCCCTCTTTTAAACGCAGGCGATCGATCACCAGCGAGATATCGTGTTTTTTGGTTTTGGCCATGGGAATCTCTTCGCCCAAATCATGAAAGACCCCATCTACTTTGACCCGCGAAAAGCCCTCACGGGCCAGACTCTCTAAAAGTGACTTATACTCTCCCTTGCGCCCGCGGATCAGCGGCGCCAAAATACCGAGACGGGTGCCTTCTGGCCATTGATTGACCTGATCGACAATTTGGTCGAGGCTTTGGGCCTGAATTTTTTGGCCACAGTCTGGGCAATGGGGAATGCCAATACGGGCAAAGAGCAAACGCAGATAATCGTAAATTTCTGTGACCGTACCCACGGTAGAGCGCGGGTTGTGACTGGCCGATTTTTGGTCAATTGAGATCGCAGGGGAGAGCCCCTCGATATGCTCCACATCTGGTTTGCGCATCTGTCCCAAAAATTGACGGGCATAAGCCGAGAGCGACTCCACATAGCGCCGTTGACCTTCGGCAAAGATCGTGTCAAAAGCCAGGCTGGACTTGCCTGAACCACTGACACCTGTAAAAACAATCAATTGATTGCGGGGCAACTCCACACTCACCTGTTTGAGATTGTGTTCACAGGCGTTTTTTACAATAATCGAAGTATGATTCATAAAGATAGTCGCTCGGCAACTTCTGAGCAGTGATGGACTCAAAACAAATGAAGGCCCAAGTACCGCAAGAGAAGTGTTCCTTTCAGATGTGCTCAAATGTGTATGTTTAGATAATATTCCTGTATACCAGGATACTGCATCTGTCTCTCGAAAGGAAATCAGTTTGGTCTCCGTCTCAAACAAACCCCAAATTATTATGTTTATGTTAAATACTTTTTTTATATCATCAGAGTTCTGTTAAAAATAAATTAAGCGGGGACAGCCACAAGGGGATCCGTATGATAAGAGATTCGGTGAACTATATCTCAAGCCCTAAGGAAGGAATCGAGTCATGCCCAGCGTATGGTCAACAGCAGGAAATGAATCCCGCTCAAAATCAGAATTAGGCCTGGTTTCCGTCGAGCAACAACGTATGTTGCGGAACAATAACGGCATCATTTCCACATATATGAGTGAAAAAGATGCCCGCAGCAATGAAGCTGAAAACGAAGATCAAAAAATAGCGGACAAAGAACTCAAAAAAATCGCCTCAGATCATTTGCGTACTGCCGCTCAAATTCGCTTTATCGGTGCAGTCCTCAATGCCATTGGCACCATTGCCAAGATTGCCATGAGTTCAGGTAGCCAACAGGGTGTGAATTGGGCAACAGCCATTCCTGAATTGGTGAATGGCTTGGGCAACGTCTACAGCAAGTGGTTGGATCTGCAAAAGCAAGAGGCCGAAGTGGATGCTGTCAACGAAGAGTTGGGCAAACTCAAAGCAGATCGCGCCAAAACAGCCAACCACGTCAAAGCCTTAGACGCCAATCCTTACGCCTAGAGAAAGCTAAGGAGAAACACAGATGCCAGCGATACAAGCGATGCGTTCAGATGCACTTGCTCTGCGAGCCAAAGAGGACATGCAGGAAAAAATTCCGCAGTTCTATAACTCAGTCAATCAATCCTTGGGGCAAAGTATTGTTCAAGGGCAAGATGCAGCAGAACAATTGATTGAAGCACGCTTCGAGGCCGCCAATAAAATTGCGGCTGAGTTGCGTCAGAAATTGGATGGCAAAGGGGGGTTGACCGAATTGGGGGTGGGCATGACCATGAAAACCATCAGCCAAATTCTAACAACCACACTCACACTGCTGAGTAAAACCAGTACCACCAAAATTCTGGAGCTGGCATCGAGTTTGGCCAACTTTTTGCTCGAACAATCTGCCCTGCGCGAGCAGTGGGACGCGGCTGTTGCCACATACGGCCAATGGACCGTCCAAGCAGGTTATACTGGGCATGACACTGTGGGCCTGGATATTCGAAACACCATGCGTTCCATGGGTGGACGTGGCGCGATCAAATACCGTGATGCCATTACGCCCCGCTGGACAGACCGAAGGGGCTATGCCGGAACCACTTCAGCCGGTATGGGTGGCCCCAATGGTTATGACACCTGGTTCAGCTGGGGCTCCGTCGGCTCCATCACCCGTGTTGGACAAACTTAAACAGAGTATTGAAAGGATATTAGAACTATGGTTGGTATCGGAAACAGCCAGCTTTCTGTCAATCTTACGACCCGCGATGTGCACAACAGCCGCCTCAACCAGACTGCCACAAGCATGAACTCTGCTGTTGCGGGTTTTGTTTGGAACCCCACCTCAAAACTGATTATTCGCAAAGAAGAAACAGACAAGCAAAACGACGATAACCTGACGTTCCTGTTTGAGTATCGTGCCCTTTTGAACTCGCGCATGCAGACACTGATCACCCAATTGAGCAATGCCTTGGCTTCGGATCTTGAGGTCGCCATGAGTTCCAGCAATAACCGTTGGGCAAATGATCGCTCTGCCATGGCAGGAAATACCACATCTACCCTTCAAGATGCGGGCGCAGGCCGCACAGCTTATAACTTTATGATGGGCTGGATGACAACAGCCACTGAGACTAATGCCGCGGCATTGGCTGCAGTTCCCTTGGTCAACCCGGATGCGGGATTTGATGTCACCTTCAATGCCGCAGGCAGCAACAATATTGATGTCGCGCCACCAGCCGGTTTGGGTGGTCCGGCAATTGCCAACCGCGCCATCCGGGTTGCGGGCACAGCAACGTTGGCCCAAACCGATCCGGGCCTGATTGATGTCTTGTATGTCGGAGGCATCAATGGCATCGGCACCCCCGCTTATCGTTATGCCAACAATAGCTCTGATGATGTGGTGGCCAACCGCAATGTCTTGAACAACAGTTTTGCTGGCCCTCTGGGTGTAGAAGCCACCATTCAAGATGCCAAGAACCTCTTCCAGAAAGTCCTGTTTGACACCATTTCGAGTGTGGAATACCGCCCCGTATTGAGTTCTGGCTTGTTCAAAAACATCATTGTTTCCTCCAGCGCGAGCTTGGCCAACGGCTCACAGGCCCAGGCCAGCTTTAGCATGACCTTTAACGGAACCCAAGACGGAGGCCGGTTGGATATCAGTTGTGACAAATTCACCGCCTTCTTCCACTCCTAAGATTCAGCCAACTGCCGAGAGAGATATTTAGAAAGGATCAATTCACATGGCTTTTACGTTTGGTCTGGGCTCAGATACGATGCTCAATCAGTTTCAGAGGGACGCTTCCCAGTTCAAACTGACGGATATCTCCACCAATATCCAGAAGCGCAATGTGGCCATTGGTCAATCAGCCTCTTATGTTGATTACACCTTTTCGCATCTCAATCGCTTTATGATGTTGGATGAGGCCAATGATAATGCAGCTGTCTTTTTGAATGAATACCAAGCCCTGTTAAGATCTCGCATTCAACAATTGATTTCGGATCTCACAGCAGCCATGACACGGGATATCGACAAAGCCCTGATTGAGACCCGTGCTGATTGGGAAACCACAGCCGGAACGCCGCGCCGCGGTGCCCAGGGCTATAGCTCAGGCGAAGGCGAAGATGCCGGTTCGGCCCGTGTCTCATATAACTATTTCAGTGGTTATTCCCAAAACCTCACCCCGTCAGGGGGTGCGACCAATGCAGCCCCCACCGGAGCACCTTATGTGGGGAAGACGATGTCGGACAATATCAGCCGTGTTTCGCCCGATACACAGGCAGACGCGGTCTTCGATCAATTGCGTGTCTACGGAACTGCCGCCTTGCAACAAGGCTCACCTGATGATGGTTTTCAGGAGGCCCTCTTGGATGTCTTGAACGTCAATCATCAAAACAATGCTGTACTTTACGGCGAAACAGGGGGTGGATTTATCTCCCATCTCAATCGCCATAAATTTACAGATGTCGATGTCAATCGTTTTGATGCTCAAAATGTCGTCTACAGCAATACCAGCAACGCCCGCAATTCCAATGATAACGAGTGGGATAATGCTGCTGCTTTTGTCTCCGCCGGTGGCAATACGGCAGACATACAACGATTTAATGGCAGTGGCCGTGCCAAAAATGAATTTCAGCGCGTCTTGATGGATGCCATTATGGAATTTGACCAAAAAAATTACCTACAGGATATGTTCCGTTTATCGGAGCAAAACGGATTTTTCAATGACGTTCAGATCGCGTCTATTTCGAGTCTGAATTCGGGCTCTCAGGCTCAGATGAGCCTCTTCTTGGAATTTGTGCCAACCTTTGGCGGCTCGGGTGAAGATGACAATAGCGACAATACGCTGAGCAATGCCGAAAGACGCCGCCCCGATCTCGGTGGGCAGATTCGGATCGTCTTTGATCGCTGGAGTGCATTCTTCCACTCCTAAAAAATAAGTAAGGTGTCAAGCAGGAGCTAACCATGTCCATCGGTTCATTAGGTTCATCAGGCGAGCAATTTAGAGACTTCCTCGGAGGAAGTCAGCGGGATATTGGCAGGGGATTACAGGATGTACTCTCCACCTATAGCAATCCCGCCGGTAATTTTAACCGCCTGGATGATCGTTCCCGTGGTCTGTTTCAGCTCAATAACTCTGAATATCAAAATGTCTATAATAACGACGCTCAGAACAGTTTTGCAGAATCTTGGTACCAGGAATACCGCGCAGTTCTGAATTTGCGTGCAGAGGCCCTAAAGAAAAAGCTCAATCGTTCTTATACCAAGGTGTTAGAGCGCAGTATGTATGCACCCTTGCGCCCAAGTGATAAGTGGACCCCCCAGGGCAATCGGGACATGAACGATATCAGTGCCTCAGACCCCTTACAATTGCCTGGCACGGTTGTGGGGGATCCCGTCATTCCCCCCAATATTCTGATTGATGACACCCTTTATGCTCACCCGGATTGGTTTTCGGGCTCGGCCGCCAAAAGCACGGGGGACCCTTACGACGATATTCGCCGCTACCTCAATGATAAATATCCCATTTCAGATACAGATGGGGACGGCGAAGGCTGGACCTGGGACGATGCCAACCGCGAATATGATTCAACGGACAACAGTGGTCCCGCTCAGTATTATGACCTCTGGGCCGCCAATGCGGGTGGCTTTGGTTCTCCCATCCCTTTAGGCAGCTACGACATCACCAGTGGTGGCTATTTGGGTACGAATTGGTGGAAAGCTGGCGTTGCCACAGAAATGAACGTCCCCCCTTCCACTTCGACCAATAATTTCGATTTAACCTCGACAGGGGGGTATTATGCCGAAATCCCTGCAGGCATGGAAGCCGATGATCTCGTGGGACTTTTGCCCGCGAGTTTGCTTGGTGCTGCCGGTGATGGTTATGCGATTCCGGCTTCAGCCGTTCCCGGTGGCGCACAAATCAATACCCGCACCTACGGTTGGAAAAACACATCTTCAGGGATCATGGATACAGGCAATGTGACCTTGGTTCCACCGGGTGGCGCGGGCCCCTGGGTCAGATATGTCATGATCACCTCAGGAACCCGTGCCTATGATCCCAACGGCGCGGTCAGTCAAAATTTGTTTACGGGAGGTCCGCCCCATGCTGGCCCGGCTGGTGGCATCAACACCGGCATTAGTATCAATCCAGATTTGGCAATCCCGCCGCCGCCTGCGGCATTAACAGCCGCTCCCAACCATGCCGGAGAATCCGATTTGGTCGACCAAACGGCCATGTTGCCATACCAGCGAGACTTTGTCGACAGTTGGCTGGAAGCCCGCGCAGTCCAAAAACGCGAAGCCCAAGTCGAAGCGGGGGTCTCGGCTTATATTGACGGCAGTAGCGCCCTGGCAGCCAGTGGCAATCCCACTGCCAGCGGCATGCAATACGCGGAGATCATGGACAATGTCTTCAGTGCACTGGATTCCCTCGGTGGAGCCACATCTGGGATCAGTGGTGGCGGCACCTCTCCTGTGGGCCCCCCTGGAAGCGGTGGCTCTGTCACCTTCCCGCCCAATGTCCCCAGTGGCGGGGGCAGCTTGGACCTTTCCAGCACAATGCCCTATGGCCATCATATTATTCCCACTCCCGTCGGTTTTACCATTTCGGGTTCAACCAACAATATTTATAACCATGGCCGTGACTACACAGCGGCAGGCAGTGGTGACAGTGGTTCTATCTATGGCATTATCTATCAACGTTTGGCTTTTGCGGCGACAGATCCCTTCAGTGGCCCCACGGCAAACTCTGGCAGCGCCGGTTTATCAGGTGCAACTTCCACGACCTATCCACCCCCACCGCCAGCAGGGGGCGTGGGTCAACATGGTTCAACGGGTGGCACCAATAATCTCTATACCCCGATACCCGTTGGGGCAGCAGAAAATGCCAATGATGCCCAACCCAATATCAATAATTCGGCGGGTGTAGGCAACCTCAACGACACCATGTTTGAAATCCCCTCCCAGGCAACCACCATCGACAAAATCAGCAAACTCTTTGTCGGTCGGCAGTGGGATTATGTCCCTGGTGTAGATGGCATCGGCGCCGGTGCTGTTAAATACGAAGCCGACACAATTTCTGCCCATATGATGACACTGCCTGGTTGGTACGGGGGCGGGGCAGACAATACACCTGGCCCCAGCGGCCCGCTGCTGACCATGTCTCCTCCGATCGAAGGTTTTGCCCTGCAAACGGCAGCAGCCACCGCTAACTGGGGCAAAGTGGATGATGCCATCAACTTTGTCTTGGGCGGGTCTTTCTTGAGAGTTGGTGGGGGTTCCGATTCTTCGGGTTTCCCCGACATTGACGGTTCAACCAGTAAATACAATATTGCTGTTGGTTTTGGCATGGGCACCCTGGGTCTCTTTTGGGGTCATACTTCCGCCATTGGCCGCGTAGACGATATCGAATATTTGATGACCGATCCTGGCCCACTGTTTAACATAGTCAAAGCCACCTTGGGCGTTCTCTCGACGGTTGGCGGCGCTGATGCCGGCGACATTAGCGTATTCCCCAACGTGGGATTATTTGGCACCAATATGGACTTCAATATTCCCATCCCCATTCCCATTCCCTTCGTGGGTCTGTTCTGGCTGAATATTCCAATGACGGTTTATGGCGGCATGTCGTGGGACGTCATGACCGATTACATGCAGCAATTTTTGGACTCTCTCAAACATGAGATCTTGGACAGTGTTTCGGTCTATTCCTACGCCAGCAGTGGCGGCACCGCCATGGACTCTTATGGCATGCGTGGAGAATATCACTTTATTGAAAAAGGCGCTTTTGATACGCTTGAAAACATGCCGAGCATTGGCCCGATTGATTTTGGCTCTGCCGCCCAAAGCGTGGTTTCCAGTATTTTGGGGGTGCAAGGCGAAGTCAACAACGCAGATATGGAAGAGCGCTTGCTGAAAAAGCGCCACAGCTATCAAGCGGGTGAAGCCAGAGAGTTGGAAACAGGTGGTTTCTTTACCACCGCCGCCTTCCTCTCACAATTCAATCTGAATGAGATGGACTACTCCTATTGGACAGCCACCCATCAGAACGAAGAAATGGCCAATATGGATACCATGCGCATGCTCTTGGTTTCGGGCAAAGAGATTATGTCCTTCTTAAATCAAGCCGTATTTGCCGCAGCAGGCAAACTCAACCCCACAGATCCCCTTTCGACAGTCACCGTCACCATTATCAATATGCTCTTGCAAAATTTGCAACAGAGCGTCAACGAAGCCCTGATGTGGGATTTGCTCTTACATGACCAAAACCAAAGCGGCTTTGTTACCTCCTCAAAGATTATGAGCAGTCACCTGCAATCAGAAGGTTATGACTTTATTGAAGATGAGCGCAAAATCTTCCAAAATGACTACCAAGTCACCGCAGAGAAAGGGGTGATTGGCAGCGTGGTAGACAATTTGGTGGGCTCGTTTGAAGTCCCCAATACCGTCTTGGAAGGAACGGCCAATACCCGACGTTATAAACCCTATCTGACGGGGGTCGATGTCCGAGCGGGTCGTCAGGGCTGGGCCGGTGCCCGGGCAGGTGACTTTGACTCCAACGGGGATGGAACCCCTGACAGCACAACCGGCAATGCCAAGGTCAATCCACTTTTGCGCGATCCCAGCCAACATGACGAAAATTGGAATATCCATGACGGTTTTTGGCAAGATACCGGCTTGGGAGATATCAACGAAGTCTATGTGCGCAAAAATAACGTCAGTTGGGGCACCGATCTCAATGGCGAAATAGCCGGTGGTTTGGGCAATGCCACAGCCAATACCGTTACGGTAGATACCCAGGTAGATCGCTATGTCGGTTCTGGCAACCGCATCGTGGGCCGTGCTTACGACGGTGCAAAGCCCCTCAATTTGCAAGAATTCCGCTATGGGTATTTTGCCGATAAATACTTTGGCTCTTATATCCGTGATACACAAGGGGCCATGGACAATATCGAAACCCGAGAGATGTTGGGCATTGACAGTGACAGCGATGGTACCTCGACCATGTATTTACATGGCGGCAAAGGGTATTATGACCGCACCAAAATGTACGATATGAGCTTTAAGTTTGCTGCGGGCAATTCAAGCATCTCATTGTCAGGCAAACAGGCCTTAACGCCCACTTTGGGCGGCAACATCAAAATGGGTTCTGTCGACAAAAACGTCGACTACCAGGGTCGTATGGGGTATGACCTCACAGGTCAAGACAATCCCTTAAATGCGGTTCTGACCGAATACCTCCGCGTCAACGAATCAGGTTCCAATGCCAAACTTGTTCGCGATTTTCGCGATGTGTTTAACCTGGACTTATTAGATGATATTTATATCACCAGTTCGGCCAATGCCCCCACCGGTGGGGGGGTGACCTCCTCCATTCGCCTCAAATTCCACGGTTACGAGCCAGACTCCCTCAATCCCAGTTCTGTCGCAAACCTCGGGACCGGTATAAGCTTCGAGAATGATCGCAACAACCAGGTGGTTGGAACGGGCAGCTTGGTCGTGGATCCTGGTTATCTGGGGCGCAAGACCTATTTCAAGAATTCCAGCCGTGGCAAGATGGATATTTTCTTGAATAGTTTCTTTGCCTTTAAGCGTCCGCCGAAGACCAAATAAACCCAAATCAATGGCTATTCGGCCCCTGGGGAAAATTGTCCCAGGGGCCGAATTTGTGTTCGCTTATGAGAGCACAGCCCACTCTGTATTAAAGGTATATTTTAAGACTGTTAAATATTCTTTGCTTCACGCCAGAGGACAGGCAATCAGGCCGATAAGGAACGAGTGAAAATCTATCCCAGCAGTATCTTAGGCATCAAGGAGAACGTAAAATGAGCTTTTCAGCTTTTAATGTCGGCCGCCAAATGGTCACCCTGACCGGGAATAAATTACCGCAGTTGCGCTTGGCCAGCAAGCCGGTTGCAGGCGGCAGCTTTACCCCCAGTGCCCTGGAAGCTGCATTTATCATGCGTTCAAATCTGGATTATCAATTTGAAAATGCCTTTTTAACCAAATACAAAGCCCTGATGCAAAACCGCCTGAACTTCCTTCAGGAAAAGATGAAAGATGCCTATACCAACGTTTTAAACACGTCCATGGCCCAACAAGTGGGTCAGAACTCAGGCTTGGAAACCCGTGCCGATGTACGCTTGGATGGTTTTGACTCTACTGCTGCGGCCAAACTCATCAAAGGTGTATTGGGGGCCAACGGGTTTGAAGATATTGGTGTCACTCCCGAAGGCGATCTCAAACTTGAAGATGCGGCTGCAAATGCCGTCGCAATTGCACAGGGCCTGGTATCCATCTGGCGCACCCCAGGAAAACTCAGCGATGGCATGACGATCAATGGTGCTTTGCCCGAAGATGCCATTGCGGGCTGGGCCAGAAGCTTGGGTGGGGCTCTCACCCCCGTGCAGTTCCGCTCTTTGCTTGAATATGCCACAGGTGCAGGCAATGTCCAAGGGGACATCCAAATCACCATGCGCGCAGAAGACGATCCCCCGGTGCCCGAAGAAGTCAATATTTTGATGGATATTTTGTCGACCATTACCACTGCCGTTACCGGCCCGCCTCCAGCTCCCACTTATTTCAACCAAAAAGTGGAAGAGCATGAAACCCAATACAAAACGGGTGGGTTTTGGTCTGCCATCAATTACCTCTACAATTTTGCCCCCCGTGAAATCAAATACTCTTATGCCGTGGGTTATACCGTCAACAGCGATGAAGCTGGCAATGACGCCTATTTGTCGAGCGGTTTGTTGGTAGACGCCCGCGAAAACGTAGTAGGACCCACCGATGCCTTTTTGCAAAAAGATCAACGTGTCAAATGGGCCAGCTTTGAACCCACCGAAGGCTATCAGCACGAAATTTCTGGTACCAGCTCCCGTTTCCCCAACGTGGTGAACCGGGCCAATGCTTGGCTGGACGGCAATAGCCAGGGGGGCGGAGCCAACCAATATGGTGCCGACGAATGGTATGCAGAAGGCGCTTTCAGCACAGCCAACCCAGGCGCATTGACCCAAGTAGTCGACGGTGTGCTTTTCCAGAGTGGAACCTATAAATACACCAATGGCACATTTATCAACAGCAATGTCGGCCTGACCGAAACAGCGGGCGCCAATGGTGTGCTCTACGCCAATTCCAATATCCAAGACGGTTCCGTTTTCAAAAATACCGTGGATTGGAATGGCGCACTCAACGACACCCTCAATGCGGACAACGAACCCACCAGCCGTGGCCGCATCAACAGCTCGCTCTTTTTCAATCATTACGAAGTTGAGACCCGCACTGTCGACTTCAATAACTCCACACGTTCAGACTCCACCAGTTTGCCCGGTGCACCAGACAATACAGGGCAGTTGTTGGTGGTCGGCGGTTTGGAGCGCTCCAATAGCGTCGATGCAAGTAAAGATTACCAACGCCTCAAAGACACAGGAGAAATCAGCCGGGGTGCTGGCAATGTCTCGCGCACCTTCAATGGAGAATTTGTTCAGGGCTTGCACAAAATTGAAAGTGTCAATGGCCAGAATCTGGCAGGCAACGAACAGAAACAAGCCTCTCCCATTCTGGGTAACTTCCAAATTGGGGCCTATGAGGGCATTCTGCGCTCTTACCATATGTCCCGCAATATAGTGGAATATACGCCACCCACCAAAATGGAAATCAATGCAGCCGACACGGTTCCCACCGATTGGTATCAGGGTGAAATGCTGGTCTCGTCTGCCACGGGCAATTTGGCAGCAGATCTGGCCCAAGGCAAAATGTGGTTCCCCTGGCTGGCCGACACCATCTACAGTGGTTCGGCAGGGGGCTATGGCAAACTGGGTTCTGTCGATCAGGTGATTCAGGCCCGCAATACCTTTGAGCTTAAAAAAGAAGATATTCTCCTGCCAGCGGGTTTTGTTCAAGATGTCACCGGTTATTACCAACCCACTTACACCAAAAAAGACTATTTCTTGAATGTGAACCTGACAGGGGTCCACCATGATTCTTTAACGGCAGCCAATTATTTTGATTCTACAGATGACACAGCTCAGGTGCCAACACGCAGAGATTTTGGCATCAATCTTGAAGATGCCAAAATATTTGTCAATGGCGAATTGCTCAAACCGCCATCAGAGCAGCCCCCAGGAACCCCCATTCCTGGGCAACCAAATCCTCAATTAACAGTCACCAGCTTGACTGAAACGATTCCCGCTGGCTCGCTTAATTACAATGTCGGCTTGCGCATGAACATCAAAGATTATCTGCGCGAAGGCATGAACACCATTGTGGTGCAAACCCGTGATGCCACCTTTAATCTCGCTGTCGCTGATAACGGCAATGAAAGCATTGCCGTCACAGGTGACGCCGCCAATACAGCAGCCGTCAATACCGTGATCAACAATAAAATCATCACGGGTTATAATACGGTGGGAGAAGCGGTCTACAACCCCGAATTTGATCGTCAAAACTTGCTCAAAGTGCAAAGCCGTTGGCAGGCGAGGGCCGTACCGCACACCCTCAACCCCAATTTGGCCATCGATCCCATCAGTGATTTTGTCGGTGTGGGTGGGGTTCTGATTGGAGACAACCGTGCAACCATGGTTGCCAAGATCAATGCTTTGGCGGTGACAGATACCAATTACGAACTTTACTCTCGCATGGGAACACACGCCAGTTCGCCAGAAAAAACAGGCTCCGCTTATAAAGTAACCAACTCATTTGTGGATCAGATTCTGCAATTTATTAACCAGCAGAAATACCGGGATATTTTCCGAATGGGCATGTTGAGCAACCTCAATAAAATGGCCATTCAAGGTTCGGCAAACTTGCCTTCGGGCTCAAGTTTACAGGGCAATCTCTCTCTCTACTATGATCAACAAAAACAGATGATCATCGTCAATCAAGATAAATTAGTCGGAAAGTCATAAGGAGGCTATTTATGATCGATTTAAGCAAGGTAAACGTTCTACTCAGCGCAGCTCTGGAGGTTGCACAACAGCAACAACAGGTAAATGCGTCTCAACAGACGGCCCCAGCAGCGGCTCAGCCAGGGCTGGATCCTGCCACTAATCAACTCTTTAATCAATTGAGCGCCCTGCTCAATAACGCAAATACCCAAAGCCCAGCAACCCAGGACCCCGCTCGCACAGCCCTTTTACAAAAGGCCGCTGAATTGTCTGCCAAAACAAAGGCCCTGATGGCCAAAGCAGATCTGCTTGAAAGCACGCTAAATATGGCTCCAACCCCTGAAGCCAGGGGCATTGATGAGCTTTTTGCAGAGTTTACCGCCATTATGGAACAATTGCAAAAAGACATGGGTGCGCTGCAAAAACAGGCCCAAGAGCGCGAAGATGCCAACAAAATGACCTGCGAACAAAAACCCACCGCACTCAAGCCGGGTGAAAATTCCGCAGACATGTCTTTTAACACCACTTTCTCGATGCAGTAAAGACAGACAGGGATTTTGTATGTCAGACGAAATTGATTCCACGCTTCAAGAGGGAATTGCCGCTCTGCGCGAGAACCGCTTGGATGAGGCTGAAGAAAGATTTCTTCACCTCTTGGAGCTGGATCCCGATTCGGCAGCCGCAACCTGCAATTTGGGCATGCTTGAACTCTTGCGTCAGAGCCCCCAAAAGGCCATTCCCTATTTGGTTCGAGCAATCAAAAGTGACGATCGGCTTTTTCATGGTTATCTGAATCTGGGAAGTGCTCACTTTTTATTGGGAGAACTGGCCCAAGCTGAGCAAAACTACACCAAAGCGGTTCAGTTAGAACCCCGCAATATCGACGCACACTTAAATTTGGGTGTGCTCTATGGTCAAGCCAATCAATTGGAAAAAGCCCGACAGGCCTTTGAGCGCGTTCTGAAACTCAGTGGACGTTCCTTCCAAGCCCTCTTTTTACTGGGTTCGGTCTATCTTGAAACCCAGGACTATTACCCTGCTTTGGCCAATATCCTCTACGCATTGCGCTTGGAGCCCAATCATTTGGAGTCCTGCATTATGCTGGCAGAAATCTACCGGCGTATGGGACGTTATGATGCTGCTGAGTTTGAGCTCAAAGCCCTGATCGAAAAAGCCCCACAATTGGTCACGCCTTATGTGCGTTTGGGTATTTTGTATATCGAAACCGAACGCCATGCAGAAGCTCTGCCCATGCTCGAAAAAGCCCTGGAAGAAGGGGTAGATACCCCCCAAGTTTTGGAGTTATGTGGCATTTTGTATGAAGAAAAAGGCGATCTAGAAAAAGCCGAGGAGACCTATCAGCAAATTCTGCTTTTGGATTCTGAAAATGAAAACGCAGCAGAAGGTCTCAAACGAATCGAACGATTGCCTGGTTTAGGTGCTTCGATTTTAGGCAAATAAACCTGACTTATTGTAGATTTAGAACCCCCTCGGTCTTGGCTTGTAAAATGTCAGGCACCAAGGGGGTTTCGAATTTTTCAGCAATATGTAAGCCAGGCTTGAGTTTCTGTGCCCAGGTCTGAGGCTCAGTAAAAATGGCAAAAATAGGGGTGTTTCTAAAGTTGGGGTTATTGCGAACCAAGCGAACAAACCCCAATGTCTCGTCGTTCTTTTCACAAAAAACAATCAAGAGCCCTGGCTTATACATAAATACTTCTGCCAGGGCCTCAATTTTACTTTTACAATGGCGCAAGTCCAAATCAGGAATCCGCACCAAAACCCGCTCAACCAAACGAAAAGAGGTTTCATTGGGAGCCATGACCACTACCAATTTTTTCTGAAAAGGATCTTTCAGACCAAATACATCATCAGGCAGTGATTCAGCGGCCAAATTCAGGTTCTCCTGCTCCACATAAACTAAATAACAGAGCTATTTTTCCTGTAGAGAAACTAAGCTTTCAGGCGTTCCATCAGGAGTTCAACAACTTGGGGAGGAGTGTCACCCACAGGTACACCAGCGGCATTGAGAGCCTCAATTTTAGCTTCAGCGGTACCACTGCTGCCCGAAATAATGGCTCCCGCATGGCCCATGCGTTTTCCAGGAGGGGCTGTACGCCCAGAAATGAAGCTCACCACCGGTTTTTTCATATTTTTAGCAATGTACTCAGCAGCCGTTTCTTCATCATTGCCACCAATTTCACCCAACAAGACAACCGCGTCCGTGTCGGAATCTGCTTCAAACAATTCCAACAGGTCGATAAATTTGGTACCAATGATCGGGTCTCCACCAATACCAACGCAGGAAGACTGCCCCAAACCCGCACGGGTCAATTGATAGACCAATTCATAGGTCAAAGTGCCGCTGCGAGAAATGACACCAATCCGACCGGGGGTGTGAATATGACCGGGCATAATCCCCACCTTGGCAGCCCCGGGTGAAATCAAACCAGGGCAATTGGGCCCAATCAAACGACAGCCTTGTTTACGCACATAATCATAGACAGGGATCATGTCTTGAACAGGCACACCTTCTGTAATACAAATAATCAGAGGGATGCGCGCATCTGCCGCTTCTAAAACAGCGTCAGCCGCAAAGCGGGGAGGAACAAAAATAATCGAACAATTGGCACCGGTTTCATGGGCAGCCTCTTGCACGGTATTAAAAACGGGGACACCTTCGAGGGATTGGCCCTTTTTGCCGGGAGTGACACCTGCTACCACGGATGTACCATAATCCAGCATTTGACGGGTATGAAAAGAACCATCCCGTCCGGTAATGCCCTGAACCAGAACCCGGGTATATTTATCAATTAAAATAGCCATGATCGTTGATGAGACAAAAGCACGTAAAGGAATAAGGGCGGCTTTTGTCTGTATCCTTTCTCTTCAGATAAATAGTTATATGCCTGATGCAATCAGATGAAAAAGGACTGAATCCGGATACTTTCGAGAGATCAGCATCGTCGGAAGTGACAGCCACCTGATTTATGCTATACAATTATGACACATTATGAACGCACTTGCCCCTGATCTCCCCCCGCCCACTCATTTATGACAGAAAAGACCTTTTCTTCAGTCACTGAACATCTGCATCACAGCACATGTCCGGCCTGTGGTTTTCATTGGGCCCTGGATTTTTATATAGGTCAAGCCCAACCACTGGCCACCCTGGGTTGGCCTCGCTCAGCCCAAGAGGCACAAAACATGAAGCGTTTGCCCTTGGAATTCGTTCGCTGTTTGCATTGTGGCCATATCTTTAATCGCCTGTTTGATTATACACAGGTACCTTATGTCAACAATCCCAATCGGATGTACAATCGCAGTGCCTTATGGCAAGAACATCTGCAAGATGTCTGTTCTCGCCTTCTGCCCTATTTGCCCAAACAGCCTGTAGTGGTTGAAATAGGCTGCGGAGAGGCCCATTTATTGGCGCGCTTGGCACAGGCCCACCCCCATGGAAGATATATCGGATTTGATCCCCATGCTGATTTGAGTTCACCCCATGCAGGTGTAGAAGTCAGGGCTGAATTATTTGAACCTCATCGCCACTTACAAGAACTGAAACCCGATCTTTTGCTCAGTCGTCATGTACTCGAACACCTCATGAATCCCTTGGCCTTCATTCAAGAAACAGCGTTTTTTTGCAGCTGGTTCGATATTTTTCCACTCTTGTTTGTCGAGGTTCCGTGTATTGATCGCGCATTGACAACAGGACGACTCGAAGATTTTTATTATGAACACAACTCTCATTTTTCACGGGAATCCTTTGCCCACTTTTTGGGACATATTAGTTCCCAGCCACTTCTCATTGAGACGGGTTATGGGGAGGAAGTCATTTTTGGTTTGACCCGATTTGAAAAAAATGGGCAATTTGTTCAACACGCCCAGGACACCCTCAAATTTTTAGCCAAAAGAGATCAGACTTTTGCATCGGTGACCAAAACCTTGGATAGATTCTTACAAGAGGGAAAAAGCCTGGCTATTTGGGGAGGAACAGGCAAAGGGGCCGCCTTTCTAAACAGCTTTGAACTGGAGCTTGAGCGTTTTCCACGGGTCGTGGATTCAGACGCAAGCAAAGTCGGCACATTTGTCCCTGGCACCGGTCAGAGAATCAGCAGCAAAACAGACCTATTAACGGATCCTGTTGATATTATTTTAATTGCCACCCAATGGCGCGTGAGAGATATCGTGCAAGAGATCTTGTCCGACAAAATACCTTTCCAGCAGATTCTGATTGAGTATCAAGGGCTGTTGGTGGATTATTTCGAAGCAGAACACCCCTATCGCTAGTCCTTGATCAGATTGACAATTATTGAGAAATGTTATATTTTGTTAAGATAGTCTTGTTTCTGTGAACTGCATCCACACTGGCTCCTGAGAATCTTTAGCAAATAGAAAGATACTACAGGCTTTCATGTTTAAATGAACATAGCGTTGCCCTCTATCGTTGTTTTTCCCTTCGTATTTCTCTTAGGAACCCTGGTAGGCAGTTTTTTAAATGTGGTCATTTATCGTCTACCAGAGACCCTGCTCGCTCAGGAAGAGCCCGAGGAGACAGAAGAAGCAACAGAAATTCCACAAACATTTGTTTCAAGGTGTCTTTGGGCCCTCAAGTATGTGGCCTGGGATATCGGCTGGATGTTTATCTACCTCGTCAAAGAATTCCCCCAGGAATTGGGGTTGGTTTTAAAATCCATTTCTTTTCCGGCCTCCCATTGTCCTGCTTGTAAACACACCATAGCCTGGTACGATAACCTACCTGTTTTAAGTTGGTTTATTCTGCGCGGAAAATGCAGAATTTGCAAAACGGCATTCAGTTATAGATACCCATTAAACGAATTTGTGTGTGGTCTGCTTTTTTTATATGTTTACGGAATGACCGGATTAAATTTAGATTTTTTGCTTTGGGCTGTCTTTGTTGCTGTGCTTTGGGTCATTTTCTGGATAGATCTGGATCATCAATTTATTTTCAATGTGACAACCTACCCAAGTATTTTAATAGGGATCGTATATAATGTGTCTAAAGGATCTACCTCTCATAGCTTATGGGGTGTACTCATTGGCTTTGCTTTGTTTGAAGCCCTGATCTTTCTGAGCATTGTTTTGCTTGGCAAAGAGGGAATGGGAGGGGGTGATGTCAGATTGGTCATGATGTTAGGGGCCTGGCTTGGTCCGCTCAGTCTTTCGTCCGCTCTGGCATTGGCATTCATTCTGGGCTCTGCAGTTGGCGTTATTCTGCTCCTGCGTCAGCGTGAAAGCACACCGTTTTCTTTTGGCCCAGCCTTGGTGTTGGGCGGTCTCGTATCCATGCGTCTTGGTGAAAAGCTCTGGACGTGGTATATTAACTCAATCTATGGCAACGCACTGGGTCTCATATGAAGCAGATAAGCAACAGGGTAAAAGGTTCAGTTGAACAATGAAGTTTCGAGGTCGTGAAATCAACGCAGGAGCGCTGAAGGGTCTGCTGAAAAACCCCTTTGTAAAAGAAATTCCTGTTGGGATTGATATTACCAACGAGTCAATTATTGTCGTTGAGTTAGCACCGGTCAAAGGCCAGCCAGGAACCGCTCAATTGGTTAGTTTGGCCATTACCCCCACCCCTGAAAACGCGGTAAGAGATGGAGAAGTCATCGATCCGTCGCGGGTTGCAGATACCATTCGTCAGATTTGGAATGAGCAAGGGATTAAGTCCCACAAGGTGATTACAGCGGTTTCGGGTCAAGCGGCCATTATTCGCCCCCGGATTAAGTTTCCTGTGATTCCGATCAAAGAGCTCAAAGAAGTGGTGATCCACGATGCTGAGCGCTACATTCCCTTCCCCATTCAAGATGTTTATATCGACTTCCAAGTCACAGGCACAGTTGAAGAAGATGGGGCCAGCAAATATGACGTTTTGCTGGTGACGGCTCAAAAACAGTTGATCGACACTTATATCGAAACCTTCCGACAGGCTGAGATGCAGTTGATCTCTGTTGATGTCGCCTCTTTTGCTGTTATGCGCTCGATCAACGAAGACGAGGCTGAAGATCTCAATACTGACACGCTTTCGGTCATGGTTTTAATTCGCGGAGAGACCACTGATTTGAATGTCACGCGCGCTGGCGTTCCGCTTTTTTCACGCAGCATTCCTTTGGGCAGCAGCACTTTTATCGAGGTCATCGCCAGCAATATGGGCGTAGACCTTGAGGAAGCGGTTAATTTATTTGATCAGATTGTGATTGATATTGCTGGCGATGAGGTCTACGAAAACCCACTTGTAGAACAAGCCTCTCAGGAAGTCAGGCCCTTGTTAAAGGATTTGACCAACGAAGTTCAAAAGTCGATTGAGTATTTTCACCAGTCCCAACAAGAAAATGCCCGCATTCAGCAAATGATTCTCTCCGATCGGGGTGCCAAGATGAAAAATCTGGATCTCTATCTTTCTCATGCCTTGGGAATTGATGTTGAGGTCTGCAATCCGATTAAGTTTTTGACCTTTGATGAAAGTAAGTTTTCTCTTCAGTATCTCACTGAAAATGCTCCCCTTTTCGCAACAGCAATTGGACTCGCACGGAGAGGAATTGACGAACTTTGACACAGATAAGTATTAACCTCCTTGGTATAGAGCAAAAAGAAGCGCTGAGTCGCAAAGGAATTCCCCTCGATAAAGGGTGGATTATTGCGATCGCTAGTATTCTTGTCTCTGGCCTCCTGATTTTAATCATTAATAATATTTTGGGTGGAATGGTTGCTACAGCCGAAGCCAAAAAGTTAGAAAATGAAGGCAAAATTGCAGAACTCGACAAGAAAATAGCGGAAATCAAAACCCTTGAAACCGAGCGCAATAATTTGCAAATGGAAGAAAAGATCCTCAGGTATGTAACTGGGGAAAATTACAAATGGTCTTTCTTCCTGCAAGAAATTCGAGCGCTCATGCCCATTGATGTATCAATTAACGATTTAAAAATTGGGCCTGCGGGTGATTTTACCTTAACCGGAACCACCACAGATCATCGAACTGTTGCCCTTTATTTGGCCAGTTTACAAAATTCAAAATTACTTACGGAAGTGGTCTTGCAGTCCAGCGTGAAAGATACCAAAAGCACCACCTTTGTAATTACCTGTAAAAAGGCCAGTTGAAGCTATGGAGATAAAACTCACAAAAACCGTTACCCTGGATACCGATAACCTCAAAATGTCCCACAAAATTGGGATGGGGGCTTTTGTATCCGTTGTTATTCTGGGTTTGGGCATCTGGTATTTGGCTCTGCCACAATGGAACCAGCACCAAGAATTGGTTGTTCAAATTGAGGCCCAGGAGCAACAAATTATTGAAAAAGAAGCCAAAGCCAAAAATATTGTCAAACTAAAAAAAGAGCTTGTGAAGATCAAAGAGAGTTTGGTTGTTTTACGTCGCAAAATTCCCCAGCAGCCTAACGTAGCGCCGCTGCTGATTGACGTGGAAGAGATCACAGAAAACAAAGAGCTCTTTGGTAACGGTGCCCTCTTGAACGAGTTTCGACCCGGCGCAATTGTCAATTTTGACTTACCAGCAGAATTACAAGAGGCCAAAGACTCAGCTGTGGCAAAACAGCTAAAACAGGTGCCCATCACCGTGCGTCTGAGTAATATTTCTTATCCTGACTTTATCAAGTTGTTGACCGATTATGAAAGCTACGAGCGAACGCTGAGTGTGGAAGGTATCTCTCTTATTCCGTCACCCAACAAAGAATTGTTGTACACACCCGTTGATGTCAGTTTCACGCTTAAAGCGTTTCTTTTGGGAGGGCAATAAACCATGAATAAACACATCATTATTTTGCCCCTGCTCTTTGTCAGTGCCACGGCGCTGTTGTTCTGGTCGCTCTCGATGGAAGACGAGACCAGCGTCATCGTCACAAATCCCACTGGCACGCCCTCTGTCCTGCAGACGGCCGCGCCCGTTGGTTCTGCCAAACCCAGTCAAACTCCGGCCAGTGGAAAACCTTCCGCAAAGCCCTCGGGAGCCCCCTCTCCAGCGGCAAGTGCGACGCCAAAAGCATCACCCAGCCCGTCTCCAACGGCCAGCGCTCTGCCCTCGTTTGGGATCGCAGCAACGACCCCCGAAGCAGTGCTGAGAGAGGCCCAAGTTCACACAGGAAGGGTAGATCCATTTAAGTCGATTTTGCCGCCCGAGCTGCCTGAGTTTGCCCCCCAAATAGAACCAGAACAGCTGGCCTATGTTCCGCCACCCCCTTTAAGTATTTCAGGAGATGCTCCTGCCCCCTTAAAAACAGCGCTGCCAACGCTGTCTGGACCAGCTCCGGAACCGCTTATCACGGAGGGATTGTCTCTCAGAGGCATTATTAACGGAGGATTGGATCCTGTTGCCATTGTTGAATTCAACAATGAAAGTCAACTGGTCAGGGTAGGTGAGCGTTTGCCTGGTAATATCCTGGTCACATCCATTCACTATGAAGGGAAATACATCACCCTTTCCAGAGGCAATCAAAAAGCGCGTCTTGAATTTGAGGAGGAGTAAATACACTCTTATGTTGAAATCCAAATATTTTTTAACTGCCATTTTGGCAGCCAGCATGATTTTAATGCCTGTTTCTCAGGCCTTGGCCGTAAGTGCCGTAGTCAATTCTCCCGTTGCAGGCTCCAGCGATCCCTTAACCA
The DNA here is from genome assembly GCA_050248915.1 of Candidatus Sericytochromatia bacterium. Lineage (GTDB taxonomy): Bacteria > Cyanobacteriota > Sericytochromatia > UBA7694 > UBA7694. Next base: position 23,581 of record JBFWRL010000012.1, on the reverse strand, counting down.
TCCGCAAGGCATTTCAATTAGAGAATGATCCTCCTATCAGCTTGACAATGCGCGATGCCTCTGCAGAAGCAGTACTCCGTGTTTTGGCAGAAAGAGCCAAGTTGAGCTTGGTTTTTTTGGATGGGGGAAACGGGGCCGCATCTTTATCTCAAGCCCCAGCAGCCGCAGCTGGCAAGGATGACGAACTTGAAGAAGATTTGGAAGCCCCAGCCACCAATACGGGCACAAAAGCTGCATCATCTGGATCTGGCGCGAGTTTGCGTATTCCCTATCTAGATCTCAAAAGTATCCCATTAAGTGAGGCCTTTGCGCTGGTTTTACAAATGACGGGACTGGTGGCCCGCCGCGTTTATAACACGCTTTTGATTACCACGCCAGAAAAAATGGACCAGCTCGGTTTTTCTGCTCCGTTGATCAAAACCTATACTGTCTACAATCAAATGATTGCGGCCTCAACCGGCGGAGCCGCTGGCGGAGCCGCTGGCGGAGCCGCTGGCGGAGCCGCTGGCGGAGCAGGTGCCGGAGGTGGTATCGATAAGCAACTCATAACCATTTTCGAAAGCAGAGGCCTCAAACCTTTGCCAAAGATGATTCTCGATCCGCGCACAACAACATTGGTCTTGATTGGGACCCAAGAGGCAATTGATATCGCAGACAAAATGATTCCCATTTTGGATCAATCCCTGCCTCAAGTCATGGTTGAAATTAAACTAATTGAATTAACCAAACGCGGCAGTGAGGAGCTGGGCTTTGCCTATGGTTTTTCGCAAGGGAAATTTGGCGTTTCTTTTAACCAAGCTGGGGCAATAGGAGCCGCAGCACCGGCAGCAGGCGGAGGAGGCATTACCTTAAACCCGTTAAATGCCTTGGCACGAGATCCTCAAGCTCTTGGCAATCCTTCAACAGGGACAGATCGCTCTGGGTTTTCATTTAACTCTTTGGCTGATTTTGCCCCCAATTTTAATGTCCGTTTGAATGCCTTGATTTCCAACAGCCAGGCCCGTATTTTAACCAATCCCCGCATGGCCATTCAACACGGAGTCACAGGAAAATTTGACTCAACCACAGAAATTCCGATTATTTCCACAACTGTAACGGCAACAGCAGCGACAGAAACAGTCCAAAATATCCCTATTGGGGAGAAGATGGATATCACCCCATTCATTGATGTTGAACAGGGGATGGTCACCATGAAGATCAAGCCGGATATCAGCACCCGTGGTCAAACAGTTACAGTGGGCGCACAATCCATTCCAGAAAAAGGCAAACGCATGATCGAGACCACTTTGCGGGTTCGGGATGGAGAATCTGCGGTGATTGGTGGCCTGATGCGAACCATTACCAACGAGCGTCAAAGCAAAGTACCTGTTTTGGGTGATATTCCCCTTTTGGGAAATCTTTTTACCAATAATACACAGGAAAAAGAAGAAGTTGAAGTCTTGATCATGATTACCCCGCGCATCATGAAGAGTGAATAAAACACACGCAAGAGAAAGGAAGACTTAAATGCCTGTATTTTTTATTGAAATCACAGGAGATGATCGTCTTTCTTTTGAGATCAGGCTTCTGAATAACCAACTTTCCGCATTGCGGATCAAGCGTCAAATTTACCAGCGCACAGATCGGGTCATTACCGATATCAAGGGTTTTGACCCTTTCAATGTGGGTGAGTGGATGACCTTGGTGAAATACGATAATTGGAAAGGCGAGGCGATTAAAGACGCACTCCGCCCTGCACCCGCCAATTTTTCGCCATTGGGGATTCATGTAAAAGAGAATTGGGGATTCTTAGATGTCTATTCACTTTTAGACAAAACATTTGAGGATCTGGCTCAACATTGGCAAAAAGACTATATTAATTATGGAACTTTGCCAGCTTTATCCCCCAGCCGTATTCAACACTTTCAGCGTGATTTGCCCTTTGTCACTGAACTGGCCCGTTATATTATTCATGACCGCAGTATCTTGGATATGCTCAGAGATGAACAGGCGATTATGCCCATGCCCAAACAGGGATTGGATGACTGGTTGATCGAAGAAAATACCAACGCCATGAACCGCACTGAAAAAGTGGCTTTGCGTGGGCGTCTGAGTATTGAGCAAATGGGCACCCATCAAATCATCACCCATCATCCCCGTGCAGAAGGGGAAGACGTTATCTCCGTTCAGAAATTTTAAATGAACGCCGTTTTCAACTTTTTTGAAGCAACGGGTAAGATGGGATTGTTTTGTGGGCAGGTCTTTTCAGCCCTCTTTCGTCCGCCTTTGTTTTGGCGGGAAACCTTGCGTTCGATGTATACCATTGGTTTTCAGTGCTTACTGCCGGTTTTGGCGATTGTCGTTCCCACTGGGATGGTCACGACCTTGCAAGGTTTACACGTTTTTGAGCTCTTTGGCGCTCAACGCCTCTTAAGCAGTCTGTTGGCCGAAGCCGTCTTCAGAGAACTCTCGCCAACATTGGTCAGCATTATGGTTGCAGCCCAAGCAGGTAGCTCTGTTTCCGGAGAAATTGGCACGATGCGTGTAAAAGAGGAAATTGATGCGATGGAGGTCATGGCTGTAGATCCCTTCCAATATGTAATTATTCCGCGCTTGATAGCCTTGGCTGTCATGGTTCCACTGATCAATGCCATTGCTTGCTTTGGTGGGATTCTTGGGGGATACGCCGTAGCAATTGGTCTTAAAGGATTAAACTCAGGCGTTTTTCTGGCTAATTTATTCAGCTTTGCCAAACTCTCTCATATTTGGGGCGGAATGTTTAAGGCCTGTGTCTTTGGTCTAATTGTGGGCATTATTAGCTGTTATAAAGGTTTCCACGTCACAGGCGGGGCCTTGGGAGTCGGTTTGGCCGCAAACACCACTGTGGTCCACTCGATTTTGCTGATTGTCTGTGTAAACTATTTCCTCACCTCTGCACTTGTGACGTTGCTGGGTTAATGGGCGTGAAAGATTGGCCCTCAGCCACACGCATTTCTTGTATATTGGCGCTGTACATCAGCCTGGGAACAGCCTGTTCCCCCCCTTTGCGCAAGGCCGAAGATCTGGTGGCCGCACATAAATACAAACAAGCCAAGCCACTTTTGGAAAAATTACATGCCGAAGATCCTGCTTTGGTACAGGCCCAAGCACTATTGGCTGAAACCCTCTTTTATACCGAGGGTCCTTTGGCCGCTCTCTCTCATCTCTATCCACTCGCACAAAAACAAGCAGAAGCCCTGCCTGTCAGACAATTAATCCAAAAGATAGAGAACGAATATCAACGGTTTGACGCGCTGGTTCAGTCCCCTGAAACCGAAAAAATTATACATTACCTCAAAACCGCTCCCAACACCTATCTCAAAGAGCGAGCTCAGTGGCTCTTAATCCAAAGCTATCAAGCGTCAGGACAGAAAAAAGAGCGACAGACTCTGTTTGAAAAGCTCAAACAAGAGAGCCAAGATCCTTTCATTCAACAAATTTTAGATTGGGAAACCGCTCTCTCGCTCAAAGAAGAGTTGCCTCGCCTCTTGGATCGCTACCCCAAAAGCAGTGTGCGTCCCCTCTGGTATTGGCAAATTATCGATCAATTGGCCCAACAAAAGAAGATCGGCGAAGCCAATAGTTTTTTGGTGCATTTTAAAGAAGAAAGCCAAGATGAAACACTCAAAGCTGCTATTTTGCTGCGTCAAGGAGAGTATAATCTCGAGCGAAATCCGATTGTTGCCTTGAATTATTTTCGCAATTTTTTACAAAAACACCCCAAACACCCTGCTGGCCGGGAATTGATCTATACCATTCGCGAAAAACTGGGCAAATATCTGAGCAGCGGAGATCACGCTTTTTTGGCCCAAGCGGCATTTGAGCGCTATATGTACCAAACCGCAGTGGGTGAACTGCAGGCCACCGATCCACGCAGCAAAGAAGATCTCTATTTATTGGGTTTTTACGCCCGCAAAGCAGACTATTTCCCGATTGCACGCCAAGCCTTTGGGCAATTATTACAAACTTATCCCCGCACCCGAGAAGCCGGTTTGGCCAGTGTGCATCTGGCCGCCATGCAGCGCTCGGGCAAAGCTTACAATGCCGCCTTAAATCAATTGCGTCAGATCCGAAGCAGTTATAAAAGTCTTCCCGAAGTGCTCACAGCAGCGCTGTGGGAAGAGGGCATCGTCTATGATTTTTTGAATCAACCAGAAAAACAGGCGAGTGTCTGTCGTCTGCTGGTGGAGACCGATCCAAAAGCAGAAAAAGCCCCAGAAGCACTTTGGGTCGTTGTCTGGCAGGCCTATCTCAAAAGCGATTATGCTGAAGTGGTGCGTTTGATTCAAAAGCACCGCTCCGACTTCGAAAAACATGAACTCAAATCCCGCTTTTTGTACTGGTTGGCCCGCGCACAAGAAAGCCTCGAACAACGAGAAGAGGCGCGCAAAATCTACACAGATTTAGCGGAAGGACCACTGCTGGATTATTATAGCCATCGGGGCAAAGAGCGTTTGCGCGTTTTACTCAGGGGTGGGGAAGATCAATTTGCAACACTGACTTATCAAGGCTTCCAAACCAGAGCCATTCAAGCGCCGGGATACAAAGCGGCTTTTCAGGCCCGGCTCAAAGCGGCTGAGTTTTCAGACAAGGACTGGCCCGAAGCAGAACAATTGTTCTATCTTGGGCAAAAAGAGCATTTCCTCAAGCTCGCTGAAAACAGCAGCCAGCCTGAATGGCAGTATTTACGGGGTTTAATGCTCAACCAAGAAGGGCGTTATTACGAAGCCATCACCCATTACCGCTATCTGGCCGAAGAGAACCCGCTTTTTGTACCGGTGGCTTTCCCGCTCGCCCACTGGTTTGAAACCATGGAGCAAGAAGCCCAAAAATACAAACTCAACCCCTTTTTAGTCGCGGGCTTGAGTTGGCAAGAAAGCCAGTACAAGCCAGATATTCAATCTTGGGTAGGGGCCACGGGCCTAATGCAGATTATGCCCGCAACAGGCGAACAAATTGCCAAAGAGTTGGGCCTGAACAAATATGATCTCAAACATGCTGAGACCAATATCCGTATGGGAACTTGGTATCTCAACTCGACCCACAAGACCTTTGGTGGCAATGCGATGTTTGCGGTAGCCTCATATAATGCAGGAGCTGGGCCTGTTTTGCGTTGGAAAAAGGACTTTTCTCATTTGCCTTATGATGCCCAAGCGGAAGCCATTACCTATCCTGAAACCCGAGACTATGTCAAAAAAGTCTTTACTGCCTATTGGATCTATCAAAGCCTTTACGGAAAATAGCTTCGACAGATCCAATCATGGGCTTTATTTCAAGGCCTGACTGTGCATTTCCCACCAGGCATTTTTGATCACGCGGTTATTGGAGAAATCAGGCATGGGCACCCCCACTTTGGCCCGCACTTCTGGTTGCACATAAATGTCTGGACGGGTACCTGTGGTGGGCAAATTAACGGTACCGCCGAAGATATTGCCAAACACCTTGCATTTTTCGATCGTGACTGATTTATTGCCAAAGAATGATCCCGCATATTTCACGCTAGAGCCACCACCTTCGGTTAAAGACAAATCACCGGAAGCCACAATCCCCAAAGCGGCATGTTCAGGATAATCTGTTTTGACCTGGGGCTCAAGCCCCTTTTCACCCATGACATTGCCAAGCACAAACAGGGCACCTTGGCCGGTATAGACAATTGGCCCATTTAGAAACACATCTCCGTAAATAAAAACAGGGCCGCTGATATGTAAGACCCGTGTCCCACCACTGACTGTATAGGTAAATTTAGAGCCACAGCCACCACCGGCAGGTGCAGCAACGCTGGTATTCCCTAAAATCAGTGGGCTGGGAGCCAAGGCGCTGCCGCGAACACAGCCATTGGCCTGAGCCTCTGCCAAACGGGCATTCATATAAGCACTGTTCTCTGAAGCATCAGGAAAATTAACATCCGGCAATTGATGATCTTTTTTATCGGCAAAAACCTTGGTGTCTTCACCATTGCCAACAATACTATCACCCACAGTACTGGGTGCAGGAGGCGTTCCCACACCTGGGTCATTTACGTCAGAATGGGTATGGATAGCTTGCATCGCATCCGTATTGGTACCAAGATCCGCCTGAGAAGCCAACTCGATTCCCCCATTGGGGGTCATGGAGGGGTCTGCTGAGTTGTCTTTATAGACGTAGACCTCAGCACGGGGAGCAACACCGGGTGTACTGTAACCCTGAAAATTTTGACTGTCTTGCAGATCTGCATAATCATTGTAAATCCCTGTTGAAGAAGCATCCAATCCCAGACGACCCGAGGTAAAAATCCCTCCATGGATCCGGGCTCCCCCATTAATCCGGGCTCCCCCCAATTGATTATTGGAAGCAATCGCAAAATTATCCAGAGAAAACCGAGTCAATTCGGCACCAACAACCCGTTTAACAATATTTACTTCGGTTGTGCCTGATTTGGAGCTGTAGGTTTTGCCCTCTGATTTGATTCGTTTGAGATGGGGCAACTGAGAAGGCAAAAGACTGACCCGGTATTCCCCAATTGTTTTACCGAGATCGTCCCGAACAGGAATCCAATTATTCAACCAATACCCCGTACAAGTGGTATTGAGATTGCTGCTTGAAAGCGCCCAATTGATACAGTCATTTTCATTTTTCAGTCCGGCCATAAAACGCTGGGTACCCGTTTCAGCCATCCAAAGAGCGCGCTCACTGCGCAAAGTGCGGGCATTAAATTTGGTTTGGCTGGTAGCCAAATAAGCCACCCCTCCCATCATTAAAGCCCCGACAACGGTAAGCTGGAGCACCATCACCAACGCGGTTCCTTTTTGGCTCTTTAATATACTTTTATTCATTTTCCTTTTTCCCTTTTCCACTATTCTGCACCTCTGATTTGAACCCGGGTATCCACACGAAATTTGCGCTCAATTTGTGATTGAACGACGGAATTGGCTTTGCTCATATAAGTGGCAACAATCAAAACAATTTCGACCAACTCCCCTGATGGGGCAATTTTAAAATAAGATTCACTCCCAGGATTGAGAGCCGCAGCTTCTTTGAGTAGACGTGTGCGGTGATCTGAGAATAAATCGGTCGCAATATTGTCAGGCAAACGTGGAGATGCGCCATTGGCCTTCCAGGCCCGATAGAGAGACATAATGCCAGAGCCTGATTTTTCGTGATCCTCCTGAAACCAATAGCGAACCAGTCGGTAATTGCCAGAAACGGATCCGTCACCGCTGACATCCGGCACCACTGCATAAATATCTGTTTTTTCAGGAACGGTACAAGGGGCGGGCAAACAACTGCGCGAACCCAAAACCATTTTGGCCTGACGCAATTCACGCGACATTTGGGTCATGGCATCTCTGGCATATTGCTGCATACGCGCTTCTTTTTGAGCCAAAACCAGATGGCTTTGAATATTGCTAAATACCGTTGTGCCCAAAACCAGCAACATAAAGAGCAAAGAAGTACTAATCAGCAGTTCAGCTAAGGTGAATCCTTTTTGAAAGCGTTTCATCATATACCTGTATTTGATTAATTTAGTTATCATTGTTGGCCTTCAAGAGCACCGCGCTGGCCAAATAGCTACGGGGATCGGGCGGAGCATCACTCCAGGGAGCGACTTTGACGACAATTTTTTTCATCAAGGCCTGATTCGATGCCACCTGATTGGTATCTGGCAAAACTGTGATCTGGGTTGTGGCACTGGCTGGGCAATCCCCTGCCACATTTAATCCCACCTGATAAGTACCTGGGGCAGCAAAAACATGGCTGGTACTGTTTCCCGTGATACTGGATGAATCGTCGGAAAAAGACCACTGGTAGGTGGGATTTGTGCCCGCACCCTGGGAGGCCGCTTGAAAAGAAACAGATGAGCCCGCTTGAATCTGGGTAGCAGAAGCTGTGATGGCAGCATTTGCACCCACTGTCACCTGGGTGGTTTTAAGAGCCGACTGCCCACCTATTTCCGCCTGTGCAGTAACCGTATAGGTACCGCATGTGGCGTATTTGTGTGTAAAGGCAGGAAAACTGGTATCAGCTGGATTGGTATCAACGGCCAAACCATCAGGCGTAGCCAAATTGAAGGGGGTATCACCAAACCAAATTTTATAATTGACGGGGGCATTAAGCGCGTTATTCGGCTCACCACTCAATCCAGAGGACGACATTTGATAACTAAAAAGAGTGGTAGCAGGATCTGTCGGTACACCGGCAACACCGGTCGCGGGAGAAAGGGCAACAGAGACATCTTTATTGTCGGTCACATTCATCACCAAGGTGGCAGAACCAATCACAGGAGCAGGGCTGACACTGCCATCTTTGACCGTCACCTGAACAGTGGGTGAACCCACTTGCGTGTAAGCATGACTAGCAGAAACACCTGTTTGTTGTCCGGAGCTGTCTCCCATATCCCAGACAAAAATCGGCTGACTGCCACAGCTGGTACAGGCTGCAGAAAAATTAACCGCCTGTCCGACCGCTGCATTTGAGGTTGTGGGAGCAGTAATCGAAACCCCCGATTGCCCGACGGTTAAAGTCTTGGTACTGAAAAAATTGCCGTAAGGCGTATTCACGGTCAAACGCACGGTATAGGTCCCGGCTGAGTTATAAGCGCGAGAAGTCGACATGCCCGTTGCTGTTTGTGGCCCCGCTGCTCCCAAATCCCAGGTCGTATTTGCCGCAGTACAGAGCGGGCATTGGGAAGAATTCACCGTAAAATTAAAGGGCACATTGATAAAATTGTTGGGCCCTGGGGAGACTGAAAAATCAACCCCTGGATTATAAACAGTGACATAAAAGGGCGCATTATTGCAGGGTTTGCTCTGACCCCCAGATTTAAATGCCACCAAATCCACAGCATAGGTACCCACTTGTGCCCAAGCATAAGACGTGGAATCACCCGATTGAACTGTGCCTGGGCTCGGGCCAAATGTCCAGCGCAGGGTATTATACCCGCCACCCACTCCGTTGGTGCCTGATAGATTCAAGGTCTGCCCGATCGCCACGCTGGAAGGGGGTGAATTTACATAACAATTGCCCTCTGAAGGAGCGGCTTCTGCAGCAGGTAAAACCCATTGTGAAAGCGAATCCCAACCCAAACCTGTACGAATTCCCGCCGGGATATCAGCCAGATAGGTGTGTTTGCCTTTATAAACCACCAAGTCTACCCGATAATCCCGGTTATTTAAACGGACTTTTTGGGGAAAGCTCAGTTGATTGGTCTCTTGTGCTGTATTGGGGGCACATTGCTCAGAGCCCTCTGTACGTTTGAGACAGACGGTGATCGCCGCACTGGCGCTCAACGCAGTGGTATCGATCACGGCCTGTTGCTGAGCAAGGGTGTATTCAGGCTCCGCCACAAAAGGATAAGGCCGAATATTTTCAAACTGGATATTGTTCAGTTCTTCCATGACATAGTTCATGGTTTGTGTGGTGGCTGTCATATCTCGGGAATCTTGATTGGAGCGAAAAGCGGTTGGAATAAAGCTGGCTGCCCCAACGGCAATAATCGTCAAAATAGTGGTTGCAGCCATCACCTCTACAATGCCCAGACCTCTTTCGGCCTGAATCAAACGCTTTGACATCCCAGATCTCGAACGGATATTAAACATATTTTTCCTCTCCCTCACAGATCGCCATTTACGTTGCGATACAATTCTTAATAAATCTTAATATTTTTGATCACAATAAGTCAATGGGAGAGTTTAAAAGAATAAAGTTGGTGGGAATAATTAGGCGCGATGATCAAGACAACACGGTGCCGAGTTGTCTAAACGGCACAAAAAGAGCTAAACGATGGAGAAAAAGAGGGGAATTAACCAGCCAAAAGCTGCAAACTGAGCACCATTTGCGCGACACCTGTGAGCACAGCAAGAGTCCCCAAGGCAAAGCCACAGAGACCGCTGATCACCAAACTGCCAATCGCCTTGTCTAAACTAAAATTTTGGGCCGATTGAATGCCCAAAATAACCAAGACCAAAACCCAAAAGCCCACGCCCAGGGTCATTAATAATTGCAAGGTAAAACCCGCTTGTCCGAATAAATTCGGCAAAGCGCTCACAGGAGCCAAAAAGATCAAAGGCAAAGAGGCCAAGCCCAAACCAGTCATGGTATCAGTAATCCGACCCTGGCCACCAAAAAGATCGGCACAGAGACTGATCATCAGCGAAAAAGTCAGCCACAATAAAAACACCCCCATGCCATTGACCAAAAACTGAGGGAAAAGGGCTGGCAAAGCTTGAGCCATAGAACCCGCTTGCGTAAAAGTATGCAAGAGGGTTGTCAAAGCCAAAACACAGGCAGCAAAGCCCCAATGACCGCGCTCAGAAAGACGCTTCAAAGCAGCGGTTGGATGCAAAAGCAAATCGTAACAGTTTTGGGGCCAAGTCTGCACGGAGGTACCTCAAAATGCGCTAGTATCAATGGCAGGATAACGTATTTTTGTCAGAATGCCCAGCCAAAGGAGAATGAACAAGAAATGACCAAACCCTGGCCAGAATTGCTCAAACACTATTGGGGCTCACATTTTGTGCTGCGCTCACACCAGCAACCGATTGTGGAAAACCTGTGCAAAGGTCAGGATGTATTGGCCCTTTTGCCTACTGGAGAGGGAAAATCGCTCTGTTTCCAATTGTCTGGCCTGTGTTTGGGGGGGCTGACCCTGGTTATCTCTCCACTGCTGGCATTGATTCAAGAGCAAGTGGCACAATTACAGACCAAACAAATCAACGCTTGGCAACTCAGCAGCCAACTCAGCCCCGAAGAGCGGCGCAGACTGCTCAAGAGCTTGCAAAGCAACACCCAGATGTTCCTCTATCTGGCTCCAGAGCAATTGCAGAGTGGTGCATTGCAAGCCGTTCTGGCAGAAAAGCCACCGCGTTTGCTCGTTGTGGATGAAGCCCACTGTATTTCTCAGTGGGGAAACAGCTTTCGTCCAGCTTACCGCGAGCTGGGAAAATTACTGTCCCATTGGCGTCTCCGGCCCGTTCTGGGTGTATTTACGGCAACGGCCCCCCCAGCTATTCAAGCCGATATTTGTGAGGTACTACAAATGACGCACCCCCAGATCTACCAAGGCAATGTACTGCGGGAAAATATTGCTGTGGCAATTCAACGTCTGTGGACCCCACGGGGAAAAGAACAATACCTACTCAAAACCTTGGCCTCACAACCGTTAAAAACCTTGATCTATGCCCGTTCACGCCAAGCCTGTGAAAATCTGGCGATCCACCTTCAAAAAAAAGGCTTCTCAGCCCGTTTCTATCATGCTGGAAGTTCTTTGGCAGACAGACAGGCTGGCTATCTACATTTTCGCGAACCCGGCCCAGCAATTTTGGTTGCGACCACGGCTTTTGGCATGGGTGTGGATATCCCCGATATTGCCACAGTCATCCATTGGCAACTCCCAGAAAGTCTCGAAGCCTATGTTCAGGAAGTGGGCCGTGCTGGTCGTAACAGGGCATTCCTGGCTCGGGCTGTGGCTCTGGATCTCTGGGCCGAAAAAAAAGTGAAAGTTCAGGCCTGGGAACCAGAGATCTTGCAGAAAATCTGGAAATATTTGGGGCAGGGGCGCTCCTTATTGGAAATTCAAGACAAATTAGACCTGGGCCCCAATCTCTTGCAGACAATTTTATTGGCTTGGATAGAAAAAGAGGCCATTCAGCCTTTGCCTGGTCAGCACTACCAGATCTCCGAGCCCAAATTAACCCCGGCCTTGTTGAAACTCGCCCTCGCAAAACAAAGAACACTGGGAACCAGTCAAAAAAACCAAGAGCGCTCCCTAAAAGCCTATCTCAGCAGCGCTCAATGTCGGCGACAGCATTTAGAGCAGTATTTCTCAGTCCCCCTTCAGCCACCTTGCGGGCATTGTGACCGCTGCCAAAAAATAAAGTTGAAAAGTGGTACACCTGAAAGCTAGACCGAGACCCCGATGCTGATTATACTGAACCATGCTTTTGTGGTTTGTTATTCTCTATCTTGCCCTCTCGGTGGGCATTGGTCTGTGGGCGGCGTTAAAAGTCAAAAACAGCCGTGATTTTGCAGTGGCAGGTCGCCACCTCTCTTTCCCCATTGTCACAGCCACTGTTTTTGCCACTTGGTTTGGCGCAGAAACTGTATTGGGACTCTCTGCGACCTTTTTAAAAGATGGCTTAAAAGCCACTGCTTCAGACCCCTTTGGGGCGAGTATGTGCCTGATCTTGGCGGGCTTGTTTTTTGCGCGCCCGCTCTACCGCCTGAATATGCTCACAATTGGGGATTTTTTTAGAATCCGCTACAACCGCGTGATCGAAATTCTCTGCACGGTTTGTATTGTGATTTCTTATTTGGGCTGGGTCTCCGCCCAAATCCGGGCCCTGGGACTGGTCTTTTTTATCATCAGCAATGGCCAAATCAGTGAACACACAGGCATGATTGTGGGAACCTTGATTGTGCTGACCTATACCGCCTTCGGGGGCATGCTTTCGGTCGCCATTTTGGACTTTGTCCAGATGGTCGTGATCATGGCAGGGTTATTGGGCATTGCCTGGTTTGTGAGCACTTTGCCTGAAGTGGGAGGCGTCAGCAATGTGATTGCCCATGCCCATGCCCAGGGCAAGTTTGAATTTTGGCCCAAACAAAACGCCCAGTGGTTGCCGTTTATTGCCGCTTGGCTCACCATGATGCTCGGCTCGATTCCGCAACAGGATGTCTTTCAGCGTATGACCTCCGCCAAAGATGAAAATACAGCAGTGAATGGCACCGTTCTTGGTGGCGGGCTCTATTTTCTCTTTGCCTTTGTGCCCATGATGCTGGCCTACTCGGCCTTGCTGGTGGCACCCCAAAAATTCCAGGCTTTGGTGGCCAGCGATGCCCACAAGGTTTTGCCGACCCTGATTTTGGAACACACCCCACTTTTGGCCCAGGTCTTCTTTTTTGGCGCTTTGCTCTCCGCGATTATGAGTACGTCTTCAGCCACACTGCTGGCCCCCTCGATTACTTTTTCCGAGAATATTCTCAAAGGGTTTTTCCCAAAACTCACTGATCAGGCTTTTTTGCGCATGATTCGCATCACCCTCGTGATTTTTGCGATCTGCGTTTTGATCTACGCCTTACAATCCAATGCCTCAATTCATCAAATGGTCGAAAATGCCTATAAAATCACCCTGGTGGCGGCTTTTGTGCCCTTGGCTGCAGGTCTGTTTTGGAAAAAAGCCTCCACCCAAGGCGCACTCTGGGCCATGTTGGGTGGATTAACCGTCTGGATTGCGATGGAGACGCTCACCACAGTCACTTTTCGCGAAGCCTGGCCCCCCCAACTTTGGGGCCTGAGCACGGCAATTCTGGGTATGGGACTCGGCTCGCTGCTACCGCAATGGTACAAAGCACCGCCGCCAGCACCAGAGTTGGCTGAGGAAATGGCCTTGTCTGAGGGCAATTCAGGCTAGTTTGCCTCATTGCATCTGTGTTTGAGTCAGTGTCCAGAGGTCAATTTAAGTCCCATGATCGAAAAAATCAGCAAGCCCATAAACGCCAAACGCGCCACACTGACCGACTCCTGCAAAAAGAAAATACCCACCAAAGCAGCACCGGTGGCACCGATACCCACCCAAACCGCGTAAGCCGTACCCAAAGGCAGGGTCTCCAGGGCTTTGTTTAAAAGCAGAATACTGGCAATCATCGCCAAAAGGGTAATGCAACTGGGAAAAAGTCGGGTAAAACCGGCGGTGTATTTCAGACCCACCGCCCAGACCACTTCTAAAATTCCGGCCAAAAACAAAAATAACCAAGACATAGCGCTTGCTCCTTAAAAAGTAAAGCGCGTCGTCTTGTCCTGACCGGGTACGGCGCATCTCGTCCGGAAATTTAGGTGATTAGAGACCTGAATCTGGCTGAGATCATAGCAAAAAAGCCCTGTTGAACAACAGGGCTTTGGCGCTAAAAAATGAAATTTAGCTGTAGATCACGGTGGTTAAATATTCCTCGGCATTGGGGCGGAAGGTATTGTCCATCATGTCTTTGTAATAGTGATAGAACTTCTCATGCTCATGCTCAGGGAAATCGCTGTGCTCAATAAAGACCTCCAACAATTCATCAAAATGCTGATCATAGAATTCAATCATGCGCTCATTGAGATCGCTAAAATTTTCTTCACAGAAGGCATTAAAAGCATCAACGCTGAAATAATCCCGCGCTTTGGCCATACAATAATCGTATTTTTCCTGCTGGGATTTGTTGGGATCGTTGAGCACACCCAGGTAATCTTCTTGTTCGAGGTCCAAACGCATGTCTTTTTGGGTCACCGCACAGAAAGAGAACCATTTGAGCAAGGCGCAGATCAGCCAGGGAAAATGCACATGCAAAGAGGTGAAATTGCTATCGGGGCAGGCATTGGCAAAGTCGATCGGATAAATCACATCATCTTTGATCAGGGCCTCGAAGGAATTGTAGGTCCAACGGTGGAAGGCATTGATAAAGCTGACATAATTTTCCAAACGGCCAAAAATTTCCCGATCCACTTTCAGCTTTTCAGGGCTGTAATGCTCATGCAGGGGGCTGTCTGGCTGGAAGCGCATCGGCAGAATTTGGGGTCCAATCCCCATGCAGCGGATAAAAGCATCATAATCTTCAACCGCTTCCTGTAAGTGGAAAGCCCGACCTTTGGTGACTGTATCGTATTTTTCATAAAGCTCTTGCATGTCTTTGATCTTGTAGACATCGCTGCCACCGCCCCCATAGGGCTTTTTCAAAAAGAGCGGAAATTCGTTGTTGAAGAATTTGGTGACAGCATCTTGGATATAATTGCCCTGCACATAGAACTGCTCACGCAGCATTTTGTGTTTTTCCATATATTTTTTAGAGCGGTCCAGTGTGCTTTTGACCTTGGCCCAATCGGTGGTTCTGCGGCTTTCGTCCCAGCCATATTGGGTATTTTCATTGATCACCTGCTGCTCATACTGCCACCACTCTTCCATTTTTTGATCATAAGAATAGGGGCTGAATTGGGGCAGCAAAACGGTGGTGGGAACACGATCTTTGGGGTGTACAGCACGGGTCAGCAAATCGGTGGTGCTGTGTTTATCGTAAATATTAAAGGTATAGCTGTGATTGGCAAACGACAGACCGGAATTAACAGCCGTGGCTGCCCAACATTTGTAATAATCATTCCAATGAATCGTGCGATCGACAATAAAATCGGTGCTGCCCTGAAGATTGGCACCACAGGCCACGGGCTCAGCAATCACGCGATGCAACTCAATTTTATACTCCTTGCCTTTATAACGCAGAGGGCGATCGAGAAAATCGACAAAGGTTCGCATGGCATAACGCATGCTCCAATCCTGAGAGGCCATCAGGCTGATTTTTTTGACTTCGACCATGATTGCGTAAATCTCCTTGAGTCATGATGGATTTGTTGAAAACAGAAAAAATCGCTTCAAAGCGGATCATGATCAGGATACCCGATCTTTTCACTCGCTGGCTTGAACTTAACAATGCTAAAATCCAGTAAACATATTGTATGCCTGAGTGTTCACCCCAAAGGAGCCCCAATTATGTGTGGTCGCTTTGTTCGCAAAACCCCGCTCAATGAGCTGGCAGAAATCTTTGACGCCGCTTTGGAAGCAGATTTAACCCCTGATTATAATATTGCCCCCACCGCTGAAATCGCTGTGGTGCTTTGGCATGCGCGCTTACACAAACGCGCCCTGGTGCCTGTTCGTTGGGGCCTTGTCCCCGCCTGGAGCAAAGACAGCAGTGGCGCAGCCAAACTGATCAATGCCCGGGCTGAAACCTTAGCGGAAAAACCCAGTTTTCGCGAAGCATTTAAAGCGAGACGTTGTCTGATTCCTGCGGATGGATTTTATGAATGGCAAGCAGGCAACGAGAAACAAAAACAGCCCGTGTTTATCCACTTAAAATCCCAACAGCCAATGGCCTTTGCGGCTATTTATGAACATTGGAAAAAGCCGGAAGGGGGTTGGCTCTCAACCTGTGCTGTGATTACAACCGAAGCAAACGTAAAACTACAGGCAGTCCATCATCGCATGCCTGTCATTTTAAGCCCTGAGCAGCAGTCTCTCTGGCTGGATCCCCAAACACAAAATCTGAAAGATTTACAAAATCTACTCTCCGCCCTACCGGATGAAGCGGTGGATTTTTACCCTGTGTCTACGCAGGTGAATGCCGTGCGCTTTAACAACCCTGCCTGTCTGGAAGCCATTTAGAGCCGAGCGCAATTTGAGTCAGGCAGGATTTCCCTGGGCTTTGTCCTGCTCAAGAGCTCACTTCCTTTGTAAAATAGAGGCAAGAAGCTTTAATTCAGGAATAAACCCATATGTCATTGCCAACGTCTGACACCACGCCCCCCCCCAAACCCGCCGTCTTTCTTGATAGGGATGGCACCATCAACCAAGAGGTGGGTTATATCCGCGATCTGGACAATTTGACCTTGATTCCAGGTGCCGCTGAAGCCATACGGCAGCTCAATCAGATGGGCATTCCTGTGGTTGTGGTGACCAACCAATCAGGGGTTGCGCGGGGCTATTATCCCGAAAGCTGGATGGAGCAATTACACGGTCGCTTAAAAACCCTTTTGGCAGCAGAAGGAGCTCAACTGGATGGCGTTTATTATTGCCCCCATTTGCCTGATGGCGAAGTGCCTGAATACAGTTTTGACTGTGATTGTCGCAAACCCGAACCTGGCATGTTGGAACAAGCAGCCAAAGATCTCAATCTGGATTTGAGCCATTCGTTTATGATCGGTGACAAAGCCACAGATATTGATGTGGGTCTGCGGGTTGGCTGCAAAACCATTCTGCTGCGTTCGGGCTATGGCGAACAGGTTTTAAAAGGCGAATACCAGCACATCCCCCAGAGTGATTATGTTTTTGATAGTCTCATTGAGAGTTATGAGCAAATTTTAAAGCCCTATTTTAATCAACGGCTTAATTAAAAATTAATTGAATTCAAACAGAGAAGCGCGTTTGCTTTGCAGGAATGAAAAATCTTCCCAGTAAGATAAAATGGGTTACTTATTAGAAATCGGGAGAAATTGGCGTGCTCAAAGAAATAGACGCCCAAAATCTGGACGAGATTTTGGAGCAAATGGTTCTATGGAAAAATGCGTTCTCACACAGTTCTGAATACCAAGCCATGTCAGAAATAGAACAAGACGAAGCGTCTGCCGTAATTCTGGGTTTTGGTGAATATATGTACAGTTTTCAAGGGCTCCGCCCCAACGAATGGGAGAGTGAGGCCCTGGAAAGTTGTTGTTTGGAAGACCTGCCAACTTGGATGGTCGCCGAGCCCGTTTTTTTTGAGGCGATGCCATCTGTTTTGTCTGCATTTTTTAACTATTTGGGACACGAAAAACATTTGCTTCAGGCTGAAAAGCTGAAACAATCGGTCTTAAACATCTCAGAACAAATCTTGAGCCGTTCTCAAGATCCTGCCCATTGGAGCCAGGAAAAGTTTTTTGTGCTCACAGCCGCTTTAGAGGGGCATGATTTAGACAATCTCGAACAAATGAATGATTTCGTGCGCTCATACGAAGAACAATTTCAAGTCTTTAGTCATCTTTAAAAGCCGTTCTTACACAACCCACAAAAATTAAGCAACAAAAAACCGGAGGAAAGTTCCTCCGGCAGCGTCATGCTGAAAGCCTGATGGCAACGGTTGTCTAGAACCAGATGCCTGTATTGGCGAGTAGTTCAAAGCGGTTGCTGGATGCATTGCCGTTGGCATCCATAAACAGCTTGTTATTGGTGGGGTCCATAAAGAGCTGACGTCCTTCTAAACGCACGTAAGACTGCTTGGTCGGGCGATACTCCAGACCCAAAGTGGCACCAAAACCCTGAAGTTTATCAGTGGTGACCACGCCATTGGGGTCCTGGATCATTTCACCGCGAACAGTTACACCAAAATGGTCCAAAAAGTCGTAACGGGCCGTTAATTGACCGCCATAATAAAGTCCCAGATTGCTTTGGTTGGCGACATCCATCTGGGCCCGAATCCCCAAGGTATCGAGAATCATATAGTTGACGTTAAAGTTATTATAAAAACGAACAAATGCAGCATCACCGGTATTGCTCTCATCACCGACCAAACCACTCCATGAAACGCCCAAATTGCTCAGGGGATTATAGCCGACCAACCAGCCCACACTTTTGTTGATATTGTTATCGACAATATTGCCATAGCCATTGAGCAAATGCACTTGGGCCGTTAACATGCTGCCCCAGTTATAGCTGGCACGAATACCGGATTGATAAAAGGGCTCGTACATCGTCACCAGGGCCAAATTGCTCAGCCAATTATAACGGGGCATCAATGCCTCGTTGCCGATATGGGTTAGAAAAATACCCCCATCGATCCAAAGGTTATTGCCATCGCCCCCCAAATTGCCAGCGGCTTTAAAGCCCATATTGGCTTCTTGAATGGCACTAAAAGCAGCGGGAGTCCAAGCCTGTTGGGCAACGGTCCCGAATTGCAGGGTTGCACGGCCCCGGTACCAATCTTGCTCCATGCTGGCAGTGACCTGGGCTGTGTTCAGATTGAATTCATTGCGACGCCAACCGATTGAATTGAGGGAAGAATCCAGTTTGCGGACCAGGGTTTCTTTGGCATCAGCGCCAGTCCCTTCGGTCACTTTCATATGAGAATCGGTATCGGTGCGGAAGTAAGCATCCAAATAGACTTCGAGCTTGAGTGGAGAAGCTGCAGGTGCAGCTGTTGCAGCAGCTTCTTCTTGGGCCCAAGCAGGTGAACTTAATAAGCCACAAAGAATTGTCGTGGCCAATAAAGCACTTCGTTTATTGATCAATTGAGAGATGTTCATTCAGGTGTATTCCCCTTCACTATAATTATGAAAATTTCAGTCGTGAGTTTCGCTATTGAGAAACCCATTGAGTATGTCTGCGTTCTGCAATCTTTGGTATCTACACTTCATCATCATCTTGAAATAACAAAACTGGGGCATTATTGAGCAAGATTTGACAAATAGTAATTACTATTAATATCGGTTTTTTTAGCGCCAGTAAAGCACTTCACCCAATTCATAAAAGCAATTGCTTTCAATAGTATAGACTGGGGCAATCCACTCCTGTCAATCCCCCCAAGCAAAGATCAGATCAGGGTCATCCGAGCATGAATACCATCCAAATCATATATTTATCAAGGTTTTACCCATCAAGTGGCCTACTTTAAAAAAAATGACGCTACAAAAAAATTAACAAAAAAAATACATTTTTTTCATATCAAAAATTCCATTTTGAAAAAGTGAGCAAAGACAAGGGTTTTACGGAAAAACAAAATGGTAGTAAATACTAACAAGGGCTTGCCAAATCAAACAGCAAATACTATCATGTTAAAATTGCGCTGGTTCTGTTAAATACCAAAGCTAAAATTTCGTGCGCATTTAAAGTTGGTCCGAAGGGACCTGAGGAGGAAGAAATTCGTGTCATTGCTTCGCATAAATATTTCTGCCAAAATGGCCCTGGTCGGGGCTGCTCTCTTGTTTCCGATTGTGACCCTCTTGTTTTTGTTGGTCAGTGAAAAAAATATCGCAATTGATTTCGGGACCAAAGAGTATTATGGGGACCAATACTTGGTTCCACTCAGCAAAATGCTGGAATCCATGCCTGAACACAAAGTCTTGGACAATCGCCGCAAAGGCCTGAAAATCCCCGCCAGCTTAGACGCCACCCAAGCAGCCATTAACCAGGCCATGGGAGAACTTGAAGCTGTGGATGCCAAATATGGCAAAGACAAAGGATTTTTGGAGTCCACCAAACGGATTGCAGATTTAAAAACCCGTTGGAACACCTTACAGCAAGCCAGCGGTGCTATGGGGCATGCCCAAAGCATGAAAGCCCATGATGATTTAATTGCCGACCTGCGCAGCGTGATCACCTATGTGGGTGACTATTCAAACCTGATTCTCGACCCCGATTTGGACAGCTATTATCTGATGGACGTCACCCTGCTGAAAGTTCCCAGCATGGTCGACAATATGTATAAATTTCAGGTTTTGGCAGAAGATATTCTGCACAGAAAATCTGTAACCAACCAGGAAAAAACCGATTTGACCGTGCTCTCGGGCTTGATTGCTACCGACTTGGCCGCCATTCGCTCAGATCACAATGTCACCTATAAAAACACCACAGACACGGCCTTAAAAGGCGATATCGAAGCCAATGTTGTGGCGGGCCAAAATGCGGTTACCGCAATGCTGGCGTATATTGACCGAAATATTTTAAAGTCAAGCTCCGTCAGTGGAGCTGTCGCTCCTTTTGGTGCCATCAGCAAAACCGCTGTTGAAAAGACCATGGCCATGTACGACACCTCCATCAAAGGTGAAGATCGCTTACTGCTTACACGTATTGGCAAATTTAAAGCCAACCGCTCTTTCACGATTACCTGGGTCAGCCTTTTGACCCTTTTAATTCTGTTGGCGGGAGGGTATATCATTTACCAGATCGTCAAGGGAATCAGCAGCTTGAACAAAGCAGCCCTGGAAGTCACCGAAGGCAACCTCGCTGCTGAGGTCAATATCAACTCCCAAGACGAATTGGGCACGCTCAGTACCTCATTCAACAATATGGTCAGCAATATCCGCCAGTTCACCATTCAGGCCGAAGAAGACAAATTGGCCCTGGAAAAACTGGTGGAAGAGATCTCCGAAGAGGTCAGCAATATTAAATCTGACGGCGAAATTGTAACCGACAATGCCAAGATCGTATCGGAAATGGCCACCACCTCCGCCGAATTCTCGGGTGATGGAGAACGGGCCGTTAGCGATTCAATCGAAGGGGTTGAACGTATCAAACGCCAGATCGAAGACGTGGCAGAAAAAATTCTCGAACTCAGTTCGCAGACCCAGGCCATCGGCAATATCATCTCCACCGTGGATGATATCGCCAAACAGTCCAAGTTCTTGGCCTTTAACGCCTCGATCGAGGCCTCCAAAGTGGGTGAGTACGGCAAAGGTTTTGCCATCGTCGCAAACGAAATTAAAAACCTGTCCGAAGAATCCAAAGAGGCCACCAAAAAAATCTCTGAAATTCTGAACGAAATTCAGGGCTTGACCAATACCTCGGTTATGCTGGCCGAAGACGCAACCAAATTGGCTGACGCCGGTTATCAGCTGTCTTCAACCGCTGGTGAAACGATTAACAAGCTCACCCTTTCGATTCAGAACTCCTCTGAAGCCGCCTTCCAGATCACCTCATCTGCGCTTGAGCAACAAATGCGCTTAGAAGCACTTGTTGGAACCCTGCAAGCCGCTGTTTCTTCAAGGTAGACGGCCATGCAGACCGAAGAGAAAGATGATTTACGGAAAGCATTTCAACCCGAAGGTTATACGTATGTCAGCTCTGCGCGCGCGCTGCTGGAAGAGATCAACAATCTTCCAGCAGAGCACAGCACAGACTGGGGTGCTCAGATTGGCTCTTTGTTTGATCAAACTTACGAACTCAAACAAAAGGCCAATCTGGCCGGTCTGCTTGATGTCTCCAATCTGGCTTATCAGCTAGAAGGAGAACTCAAGCGTCTTCAAGAAAATCCCCAGGAGAATTTTGCTGACGTACAGGAAATGCTGCTCTCTTTTGTGGACAGCATTGAGACCTTTTTGAATTTTTATTTCCGCAATACATCTAACTCTGCAACCATAGATCAACTCCTGAAATCTGAAGAGGGTTTTCAAATGACCCCCCAGATCAAGGAGTTGTATTTGGTTGAGACCCGTGAACACATCACCGATATCAGCACCATTTTGTTGAATATGGAAGCCCGCAAAGTCGAACCCGCCAAAGGCTTAGAAGAAGTCTATCGCTTAATCCACTCGATCAAAGGAGATTCCAATGCTTTGGGTTTTTCGGAAATGGGAGAATACACCCATACCCTGGAAACCTATTTGAGCAGTTTGCAGGCCGTAGACAAGCTTGAAAATAAACATCTAGAGCAGCTCTTTGCCAATATCGAAGAAATTTCGCAATTAATTGAAAAGATCGAATCAGGCCAGGACAGCAAGTCTTTGGCCAGCGCAGACATGTCGGGCAATGAAGAAGCCCCCAACACGTCCGAGCCAGAAGACGGTGAGGAAGAGACTGAAACTGAGACAGAATCTCTCTCGGACGTCGAAGCGTATCATTTTTCAGCAGAAGTCAAAACCCTTTACCTCAACGAAAGCACTGAGGCCCTCTCAGCCCTGTCTGAAAATTTGAACAGCCTGATGGATCTCCCCCCTGGAGAAAAATCCGCAGAGCTAGAAAATACGCTCAAAATAGCCCAAACCCTGGAGTCTAAGTCCCGGGCACTTGGTGTTTCAGCCATTGCTTTGGCTGCCAAAAATCTGGCAAAGACCCTGCAAAAGCAGCTCAAAAACCCTGAAAAAATCAGTGCTCGTACCCAACAGCGGCTCAAGACCCAATGGCATGAATTAGCGGGTTTTATACAAAAATTAGCCGACGAACCCACGCAAGAAGTCGTGACAGAAATCGCACCAACCGCAGTCAAAGACTCAGAGACAGAAGCATTATCCCCCAGTTTGGAGGACGTGGCAGAAATGCAATTCACGTCTGAGATTGATGATTCTGAGCCCCCTGAGGACATGGAGATTCCCGAAGAAGTCAAAGATATTTATTTAGAAGAGTCGTTTGAGCTCTTGGATCTGGTCACTCAAACCCTCTTGGCCCTCAAAGAGGAATCAATGGAAGTGGCTTTTGGTCTGCAAGAAATGTACCGTGCCATGCACACCCTCAAGGGCAATTCCAATGCCTTGGGGGTTGGTTGGGTAGGAGAAGCGGCTGGGGTCATGGAAAGTTTGCTCAGAGATTTGCGTGATAAACCCGAGCGCTTTCAACCGAGCCACATTGAACAACTTGGTTTTGATCTGAGCAAAGTGAGAGCACGGGTCGACCGTCTCTTGCCTGAAGGCGCAAGGCCAATAGCCAGCGGAACTCCCGCTCCTCAGCAAGAATCGCAGACTCAGGCCCCTTCGCTCTCGGCTCAAGAGATTTCGATTACAGCCTATTTGCCCCAAGCCGATGCCGAAATTCCAGAAGAGGTCAGAGATATTTATCTGACAGAGGCCATCGAACTGATCGATACGGTCAGTCAAACCCTGCTGGATCTCGAACAGGAAAAAATTGATCTGGTTCATGCCATCGAAGAAATCTACAGAGCGGTGCATACCCTCAAAGGCAATTCCAACGCGTTGGGAGTAGCCTGGATCGGCCAGGCAGCCCATGATATGGAAACATTCATGAGCGAGTTGCGCGATCATCCAGAAAATTTC
Source organism: Candidatus Sericytochromatia bacterium (assembly GCA_050248915.1). Lineage (GTDB taxonomy): Bacteria > Cyanobacteriota > Sericytochromatia > UBA7694 > UBA7694. Next base: position 327 of record JBFWRL010000012.1, on the reverse strand, counting down.
GACACCGAACATATGGAGCGGCTGTTTAAATACTTGGAAATTGTGCGCGAATTGGTCGATCAATTGGTAAAAGCCGGTCAGGGCAGTGCTGAAAAAGGTTCAGAATTGGACCAACTGAAACACACCACATTGGATACCCCCAATCTGATTCGACGCACCCTCGATACAACCCCCAGCCGAATTACACTGACCAAAACCCCTCAACAGGTCATGGATGCCGTTCAACGACAAAAATCGCTGTTTGACGAATTTGAGAAAAAGATCTCAACAGGTTCAGGCTCACAAAAACTCGATCTCAAAACCACCCACGAAACCAAAAAAGAGAAA
>JBFWRL010000011.1:0-61978 GCA_050248915.1 Candidatus Sericytochromatia bacterium | reverse complement strand
TTGTCCATATTGTTGAGCAGGGTCAACAAGGGGGCGTATTGGCTATTGAGACCGTTGCCATGCACACTGGTATAAGTGGGGTTATTCAGCACTCCGCGCAACAATTGAGCCTGGGAGTGAATCAAGCTGCGTTGAGCGGTGTAGTCGTCGTAACTTTTTAGATTTGGCAAAGATTGCTTGAGGCTGCGCAGGGCACTTTGGGCATCCACGGTCAGCTTTTCGATTACATCAGACTCAGCCAGGGTGCGTTTGGCCAGATTTAACATACGCTCAGCTTGATCACGGCGACCGGTGGCTTCATTTAACATGCCATCTTGGCGCTGGTATTCATTTTTTTTGCTGTCCATTTGACCTTTGGCATCCCAATAGACCTGACGGGATTGGTTCATCTGCCGCTCTGCACGGTCGAGATCCCAGCGTTGGCGATCCATATCCGAACGATAGCGCTGCATATTGCCGTACTCGCGATTGGCTTCGTTATGTTGGCCTTGGGCCTGGCTGCGGTATTGGGCTGCTTGGCGGCGGTGGGCTTCGGCATTCTGAGGATCTGACACGGCTTTGGCATCGGATTGACTGGCCAAATTTTCGTATTGGCGGGCCGAAGACAAAGCGCGCTCATAATTGCGGCGGCTGTTTTCATAATCGCGGGCCAAACGATCGTATTTGTCTTTTTCCCAATCATAGCTGCGTTTGTCGCTCTGGTAGCGGCTGTTGGCCCGTTCAAATTGTCTTTCAGCATCTTGGAAATCTTGGTAAGCGCGGTCGCGCACGGGTCGAATGCTGTCGGCATCGCGCTGGGCCTGGTCGCGGCGAGATTCTTGTACAGGAATATCTTGGCGGGCACGTTCAGCGGCTTGGCGGGTGCGCTCTAAGTTCTGGGCCAGAGGCTGATCAAAGAGTGAAAGGCGATCTGAGAAAATGCCTTTGGCTTCTTTCAGGTCGGGGCGATACTGATCGCGTTCGCGTTGGGCCACCACTTGCTTTTTCAGGGCCAGTGCGCCGTCTAAAGAATTGGCAGTCAGGCGGAAGCCTTCGCCGGTTGGGCCACCCGCAAAGGCGTAGACCACAGTTTCACCGGCCCGGAGTTTTTGCCAGGCTTCGTAGGTATTGCGGGTATTGAGGCCCTTGTCTTGGCCCAAATAAAGCAGGGCATTTTGCAGTTCTGCGGGCAACTGGGCTGCAGGTTTTTGACTGCCCACCAAGGCGTCATAGACAAAGACTTCATCTAAATTGCCAAGGGTGCTGCCCTGATAAGAAAGGGCTTGACCGTTGCTGAGGTGTTTAAACACGGTGTAATAATTGTTGATGCCCGGAGAGTTAAACTGATCCAGTTTGAGGCTGGTCAGACGGCTGCGCAGGTCGGCATCGACCGCGCCATTGGCTTCGTTGGCGACCAGATTCATGAGCAGGTCAAAGTCTTTGGCATTGGCCACTTCCATGCCACCCAATTGAATCCGGCCTGTGCCTGTCAAAAAGGCCATGTATGCGGTGTCGCGGTTGACATTTTGGCCATTGACCTGCCAACCTGCATCGGGCAATTGGCGAAAGCGACCCAAGGTGGCGAGGTTGGCATCTTTGGAAGCCGTCCAACCTTTGCTAACGACATAGCTGGCCAAATCTTTGGGTTTGACATCTTTGCCTTCGACGACAATCCGCCAATCGCGTTTGAGATCGTCGTAAGCGCCAAAGAGGGAGAGATAATCTGGGCCATTGTCGTTGTTGCTGTTATACGCTTCAAGTTTTTTGCCTTCGAGAAAGAGCAGGGGCAGGCGCAATTCGGGTTTGGCCACGCCATGATCTTTTTTGGCCCCTTGTAAATCGTCAAAGAGCATCAATTCATCAAAGCTGTCGAAACTGTCGCGCACTTCGCGGCCCTGTACTTTAAAGGTGACGGTGATATCTTTGCCGTCTTTGAGGCGAGAAAGGGCTTCGTTGATGTCAATTTTGGGGCTGCTGAAAAAAGCCGGTTTGCGAAAGCTGCCAAATTGTTTTTCGAGGGCTTCGAGGGTGGCTCGGGCCTCTGCTTCGCTAAAACCTTTGCTGGCAGAAAGTTTGAGGGTGTCTGTGGCTGCTTTGGGGGCAGCAATGGTCTGGGAAGCCGCGACTTGCACAGGGCTGGCAAGGGGCTGGGTCAGACTGACAGAACGGTTGGGGGTGACGGCTTGAATCATATAGTTTCTCCAAAAATTAAAACGAATTTAACCTTGTCTTAATTATAGGAGTACCTGTTAAAAACTTGTCAAAAATCTGAAATATTTTAAGAGGATTCAGATTTTAAAAGAAAAATCGATGCCCTCGTCTTCAGGTGTATCATCTGTTTTGGCTTCGGGTTTGGGGAATAATTTGCGGTCACTGGCAGGGATTGCCATGGGTGTAAATTCAAAACGGGCCCGCAATTCGCCATCTGACAGTTCGGGTTTGGCATTGCCCCAGACCTGTTCGCGCTCAGGCACCACAACAGCATAACCTTCCCACTCACCAAAGGTATAATCATAAGGCCACTGGCAGGTCATGATCGCAATCCCTGGATCGGGACTGAACACTTCGATCAGTTCACAGGGTCCATAGATGATAGCTGTGCGAATCGAGACAAAAAATACCTGCATGGATTTTGTTTCCTGTACTGCAAACTTTTAATCAGTCTCAATCAGTATAATCATGAGGTCTAACAATGAAAAGCTTACTCAGTCTCTCGTTTGTCGTTTCTGCTTGCTCGTTTGTTTTGGCATTGCCCGCTTTGGCCGAAAGCAACCTCTATGCCCAAAGTCAAACCCGCAAAGTGGTGGCCTACAATAACCAAGCCATGGTGACCCGCTCCTTGAGTTTGTCGACCTTGGCCCCTGGTTCTCACCAAGTGGTGGTCAACGATTTGCCCGTCGATTTAATTGCCGACTCACTGACTGTTACGGGCCAAGGCACAGCCAAAGCCCTGATTCACCATGTCGAAGTGCGTCCGCTCGACAAACAGCCCGAAAACCCCGAACTCAAACGTCTGGAGGCCCTACTCGAAAAAATTGCCGATCAAAAGCGAGAAATTCAAGACCAGCATGCCCTCAATCGCGAACACCGCCAATTTTTAAGCACAGTGGGTTCGGTCTCCGACGAAAAAATCCGCAAACAATTGGCCTATTACCAGATCAAACTCAAAGACTGGGAAGACCTCAACAGCTTTTTGCTCAAACACCACCAAGAAATTCTCATCAGCGAACGGAATCTGGTCAAAAAATCATCTCAACTGGACAAACAGCGCAGCGAAGCCGAGGCTGAGATCCGCAAAATACAGGCCAAAAACCAACAGCGCAAACAGTCGGGGGTGGTCTATCTCTCGGTCGAATCTCCTGGCAGCCTGGATCTCAATTTGACTTATCTTGTGCCCGGCGTGAGCTGGGGATCGGCCTACGAAGCCCGTCTCGACACCGAAAAACAAAAATTGCGCCTGAGCTATTTTGGCGATATCCGCCAGCAGACCCAGGAAAATTGGGTCAATGCCGAATTGGCGCTCTCGACATCCAATGCCTTGGCCTATCTGACCTTGCCTGTAGTCAACCCTTGGCATTTGTCGTATGATCTGGGCCGACACGACAGCAAGATTTCTCCCTCTGCCCCCCGCGATCGGCGCGCTTACAGCGAAATGGCTGATCAAGCTCCTCTCGGTGGCGCTGTGGCCCAGGAGCGCTCGGTCAACTTTGCCCAGTCTGAAGTCGTGGACAAAGGTGTCTCAATTGTCTACAAGATCCCTCAACCGGTGAGTATCGAAAGCTCAGGTCAGTCCCGCCGGGTGGCGATCGCCACCCGCTATTTTGAGTATGAGTCGGAATACGATGTCTTTCCCAAATTTTCAAAAGAGGCCTTTCTCAAGATCCGTTTTAAAAATGTGGGCGGCATGCCCTATCTGGCAGGCCCTGTGCGCACGTATATCAACGAAGATTTTACCGGCAAGTCGGGATTGCCACTGCTGCTGCAAAACGAACAGGGCATGATTCCCTTTGGGGTCGACAGCAATATCAAAGTGGCGCACAAACAAACCAAAAGCGAAGAGAGTCTCGAAGGGGTCTTGCGCGAGACCCGGCGCAAAAAACTGGCCTATCTGATGGAAGTCAGCAATTTTAGCAAAGACACCCAGAGTGTGAATGTCTTTGACCAGATTCCGATCAGCAAAGATGAGCGAATCAAAGTCAAGGTCGTTGAAACCACCCCCAAACCGACCAAGATTGAAGACAATGGCGTGGTCAAATGGCAACTCTCTTTGGCCCCTTGGGAAAAGAAAACCGTGGTATTGGAATTTTGGGTCGATACCCCTGCCAATCTGCCTGAATTGCTCTAAACCCCTGCCATTGGCTGAATCTGTTATACTTAATCGACAGAAATTGACTCCCCCTTTGGGGGCATGATTGAGAGGCTCTCCCGTGTTGCGTTCGATAGCTGCCAAGCGTTGGTTTTTTCTGGCGCTCTCGCTGATTATTTTTGCGCTGGATCAAGCGACCAAGTACCCGTTTCGGGATTTTGCTGAAAATGCTCGTTTTTCAAAACCTGTTTTGCCCTTTTTGTCGTTTACCTATCTTCGGAATACAGGTAGTTTGTTTGGCGTTTTTCAAGGCCATGCCTTTGTTTTGGGGCTGATCTCGCTCAGTGTGGCTCTGGGCATTTGTTGGTATGTTTGGCAACAACCTAAAAACTCAGGTCTTTTGCCCTTCGTGACTCTGGGGTTTTTAATGGGAGGTGCCATTGGAAATATGTACGATCGACTTTTTCGTGGCTATGTCATTGATTTTTTAGATCTCCAGTGGCAAGGCCAAAACATCTGGCCGGTGTTTAATGTGGCTGATGTTGCCGTTAATGTGGCTATTGGTCTCTTTGTCTTGATGGCTTTTCTCGAACCCAAAAGTACCGATTCAGCTAGCACTCAATTGGACGCTCATCCAACAGAAAGACCTGAACCGACATCTCAAGGCGAAACCCAGTCAAATGAGATGATTCAGTCTGAATCCACTGTTGAATCGCTTAGCAATCCCAAACCAAAGGATGCCTCCGAATGAAAAAGGTCACTCTGGTGAATTGGCTTGTTCCCCTGTTTGCCGTCTTGCTTATTCAGGTCTCAGCAGGGGCCCAGGTTCAGATGCAAATAGAACTTTCCCCACTCTATTCAGTGAAGATCGCTGTGGCCAATTGTGAAGACGGGTATTGCCGTGGCAAGGCCACGTTTCAACTCTTTCGCAAAGGCCAAACGAGCCCTTTTCAAACGTTTTCTTTCTCGGATACGCTTTTGCAACTCAATCCAGATAAAAAGCCCTTGCAGAATCAAACGCTGGGCTATGATATTCAATCGGGCCTGCATTTAGCGGATGTGAATTTTGATGGTCAGCCCGATTTGGCGCTGTGTGATGGCACCCAATCGGGCTATGGCATGCCGTCCTATCAGGTCTATCTCTATAATGCCAAAAGCCAGAAATTTATTCACAGCCCATCTTTTTCCCGTTTGGCGCGGGGTGAATACCTGGGCATGTTTCAAATCGACAAAAAAAGTAAACGCCTGATCAGCTCTGGCAAATCGGGCTGCTGTTATCATTTTACCCGTGAGTTTTCAATCAAAAACCAGATCCCTTTTCTCGTGAAAGAGGTGATCGAAGATGCCACTGGCGGTGACGGAAAAACGATGGTCACCACCACCTCGGAATGGATCCAAGGTAAGTGGGTCAAAAAGGCGAAAAAATCCCCGCTCTAGTCATTTTTTTAACCCTGTCAGACAACCTTTGAAGGTGTTTCAGGCGGAGAACCTGTAACAGGTGCTTTAATGCTCGTATCTTTGCACTTAAGCAAATAAGGAGCATTTTCTGATGTCAAAAATTGTGATTTATGGTGCAACGGGTGGCATTGGGAGGTGTTTGGCCGATCTACTTTATCAGCAGGGAAAATCTTTGCATTTGGTGAGCCGGGATCAAGCCAAACTCAGTTCTCTGGCAGAATCACTTCAGGCCAGTTATACCTTGGGAGATGTATGTGAACCTGAGCTATTTTCACGTGTGAGTCAAGACTGTGGGGAGCAGCTCAGTGGGCTGGTCTATGCAGTGGGTACCATTCAGCTCAAATCGATCAGCCGTTTGACAGAGGCAGATTTTTTGCAAGATTTTCGTATCAATGCGATGGGAGCGGCCTTGGCCGTTCAGGCCGCTTTACCTGCTTTAAAAAAACAAGTTGAAACCGCCGCGATCCTGCTCTTTTCAAGTGTGGCTGCACAGCAGGGCTTTTCATTTCACGCTTCAATCGGCATGGCCAAAGCTGCCGTTGAGGGGCTGACACTTTCTTTGGCCAGTGAACTGGCTCCCAAAATTCGTGTCAATGCCCTGGCTCCCTCTCTGGTCAATACCCCTTTGGCGGCCAAATTGCTGACCAATCCACAGACAGCAGAACAGATTGCCCAATTACACGCGCTGCAACGGATTGGCCAGCCTGAAGACATTGCCAAATTGGCCGCATTTTTACTCAGTTCAGACGCAGCCTGGATTACCGGCCAAATCATCGGCATTGATGGTGGTCGATCCCGTTTGCGTCCCAAGGGTTAAAATGCCAGGAGTAATGCGAGAAATGTCTGTTCCCTCCTTGGGAGAGATTTCATTACAAGTGAAGTAACATTTCTCTGCGCTGCCCGGCCTGTGTTTCTGGTTGTTGAGATACAAAAGTGAATCAGGCCACTGGGCGGAGAAATAGCGAAAACTGTCTTAAAAGACCGTTTGGTCGTTTCGAGTAAGAATCGAAGTAACAGTTTTCTGCGCTGCCGCCCATGTAGACTGATTGCATGCACCTTGCATGCCGTGTGATAAAGAACAGAGAAAGGTTTAAACACCGCGTTTTCTGTCAGATGCTCTATCCGCTGAGCTACCCCCGGATGAATCCAGGGAATGGGATTCGAACCCATGACCCTCTGTTTAATAGTCGAAGTAACGGTGCTCAACGCTGCTGTTCTCAGGAGAAGGTTGGCGATTCAAGCTGTACTTGTCTTGCCAACCCTTTCCCTCAAAACTCAGCCTGGATCAGATCCACGGCACTTTGCCCCCTTTCTAAAGCAGACACCAGATCCAGCACCCGATCCGACCAACCTGCCAATTGCACCACCCCAGAATCATCTTGGGGGAATTGCATTTGACCGTAGCCAGCCAGATCCACCGAGTACAAAATAGCCTGGGGATTGACTTCCCGGCGATAGCGTTGCCACTCTTCGACCAGGGATTCTTTTCCCCAATGGGTGCTGTAACATTGCATATCGCTGAAAAGCAAAACCCGATCAAAGACCTGTTTGCGTTGGCGCAATGCGCGAATCGTTAACCAGGCGTTGGTGCTGTGTCCAACGTCAGTTTTGCGAATTTTTTGTGCATTGCTCAAAACGCTGTCGCTGCGCGCCACAGGAATATCCCGATAGCTTTCGCCAAACCCGCCCACGAGGTATTCACCCTGAGACAGGTGGGTTGCCATGGCCCCCATTAGGCATGCCACATCGATATACGCAATTTTGCTGCGGGCCGACAGTACGCCACTCATCGAACCGCTTAAATCGACAAACACAGCCGTTTTGCCTGCCCAAATGGGCACGTTGGCCAGTGACAAATTCAAAGCCTGGCGCAGTGCCTCTTTGAGTGCATTGCCACTGACTTCGCGCTCGGCAGCCAGCCAGCGAAAAGGCAGCAATTGGCTCTCACGTACCCGCTCAGGATCGCCAAAGACGTTTATGGCATGGGCCAAGGCCATTTCAGCCTTGTGCTGCTCAAAATTGCGCAAATTGCGCAGCAAAGCCATGATCCCCATTTTGGGCGCGATCTTGTTCCAGGTCTCGGCATTGGCGCCTTGGGTCGAGATCAGCACTTCCCAGGTTTCTGGGGTGGCTAATTTGTCCTCCAAGACCCGTTTGTAGAGGGCTGCCCGCTCAGGGCTGTCGGGCCGGGCATGGGTCAGCATCAGCACATCGCGCAATTTGACTTCGCCAGCGCGGTTGTATTTGGCCAATTGGTATTCGTCAAAACGGCGCATAGCATCCGACAGGCCTTTTTTTAAGGCATTGGGCAATTTGGCTTTGCTGCCCGCTCCCACACGGCGGATCCAATAGGCCAGCAATTCTCCAGGCTCATCGGCCCGTTTGACCACTTTGGGCACATAGCTGCGCACATCATTTTTGGATTCTTTGCTATCGCTGCTGTACATCACAGAGGCTTCAGCTAAAAGAATCATAGGCAGGGTGCGCAAATGCATCTGATTGCGGGCATAATTGGCCAATTTAAGCACATAGCTGCGCTCACAGGCTTGAATGGCACTGCGCAATTCAGCCAATTGCTGATCGGCTTTGGTATAAAAACGATCTTCTACCAAGCAGGTACAGGCTCTTAAATACAGGTCAAGCTGTGAACTGGGTTTAAACGCCAATGCGCCTTCGTGATTGATCGTGGCATCCGGACGGGCCCGCAATTTTTCGGCCATTTTCAGAATCTGATTCAGTTTCATCGTTGCTTACCTCATTTCGTTGATACTGTTCTTCGAGAACCCAGTTGCCTGGGAGTGGACATGCCAGGACTCGGAGCACGCAGTGCGCATTGCGAAGCAACCTGGAATGGCTTAACGCCGCCGGCTTAGCTCTGCATAAGCCTCTTCTATGCTTCATCTTCGATTCAGCAAGAATTTGCTTAACAGGCCGGTGCAATACCTTTCTGCGACACATGTCCAAAGTTCCGGTAGCAGGATTTGAACCTGCGACACGTCGGTTATGAGCCGACAGCTCTACCGCTGAGCTATACCGGAATACAAGCGGATATGCCAGGACTCGAAGCACGCAGTGCGTATTGCGAAGCAAACTGGATACCGAAAAAACGGCTTCTGTTTCGCTTTGCATAAGCGGCTTCTAAGCTTCAACTTCGTTTCAGCTAGAATCGCTGAGCAAACAGACGCAATAGCCTTTCTGCCACATATCCATGTTTTAATCAGAACAAAAAGAATAAAAATTCATTCTAATCGTTATAGAAAACTAATTTTTGAGGGATAAAAAAATTTATCCCTGTCGGAGGTCAGATGACGGGGGGATCCCGTGCATCAGCCTGACAGGGCTGAGAGAGGTGAAATTACCTGCTGCACACAATCTCCGGGTCATCCGTCTTTGCCTGGATGACCGGAGAATAAAGACTCACGGGTGCTGCCGGTATCCAGGCAACGCAAGACGCTTGGCGGACGCGTATGGCGTCCTGCCGGGCATACTATTTCGTTTTATCGCGTTCATGGTCGTTACCTTAAATGTTTTTTGAGAGTGCCGCATTCCAAGTTGGAATTTCAATTTAGAATTGGCTTGTCATTTATCATAATCATTCTCATCGCCAAAAAGCAAGGGGGACTTGCGCAGTTTTTGCAAAAAAGTTGAAATTATTTTTGCAAGGTCTTGATTATTTTGCTTGAATCATACCCTTGGGCGATAGCTGTATCCACCAATTTTTGCCAGGTGCTTTCGGGCAATTCGGGGCTGCGGCTGAGCACCCAGAGATAGCGGCGGCTGGGCGTGCCAATTAAGGCATATTGGTAGTCGGGATCGAGGGCCATGATTTGGTAATCGCCTGCAAAGGGCCAAAAGAATTCGACTTTGAGTTTGGTGGGCTCCGCTGGATTGGGAATATAGGCCCGGCCTTTGGCGCTGATTTCTCGGCCTGTTAGGGATTTTTCAAAACAGCGATTGAGGACATCGACCTCAGTGGCAGATTTTGAAGTGTAGGTGGCTGTGGTTCCGGTGCAAGTGGCTTGCTCAGGGGTGGGAATGCCGCCAATTTCGTACCACTTGCCCAAAAAACGTTGCAAATCGATGCTTTGAACCACTTCCAAGGGCTGATTGGGTGGGGTGCAGGCACTGAATAAGGCCAAAAGCATAAAGGCAAAGAGGAGATATTTTTTCATAAGTTCAGTCTTGACCCTGACACAGGTCTGTGACAAGTGAAAACAATCACCCACGTAACCCGTTTCGCTTAAGGCCGTTCGTAAGCCCCAGAATCGCCTGGGTTGACGCGGGTCTGACCAGCAATGTCTGGGCTGAGTAAATCACTGATGGCTCTGCCCAGGGCAGAACTGCCTGCTTGCAGACGCAGGCCATCGTCCGCCGTAAACCAGAGGTTGTCTGCCCCATCGGGGTCTGCTGCATTGACAAAAAGTGGGTCAGAGGTCGTGTTATTGGTGCCGGTAAGCGTATAACCTGTGTTTGTTCGCAATACAGAATTGTTGATATTGTAAGTCACCAATCCGCCCATCATGGCTGTGGCTGTGGGCTGCCAGAAGATACAATTGCGCAAGATTCGGGTGCCACTGGTAGAACCGGGACCCAACGTTGTGCTGTAAATCGTATTGTGTTTCATGGTCCAAGCACCAGTCAAAACAAGGCCAGAACCCGGATTATTGGCAATCACTGAATTATTGATATCCGCAACACCCCCAACGCCCTGCCAAATCGCAGAACCCGCTATTCCACTGCTATTATTGGCCAAGACTGAGCGATGTAAATTCAAGACACCTGGACCGACGCCACTGCCATTGATGTGAATTCCCCCGCCTCCATAGCCCGTTCCTGTATTGCTGTTATTGTTAATAATCGAATTTGTTAAGGTAGCCACGCCGCTATAATCCAGGTGGATTGCGCCACCCGGACCGTTATATGCGGTATTATTGCTAAAGCGCAAACCTGATACATTGATGGTGGCAAACGAGACTCTGAGCGCACCCCCCCCACCCAAAGAATGGCTGCGGTTGTTTATAAAAACATTGTTGTTGCCAATGGTCGTAAAGGTTGAGCTTTGCGAAACATCCAACCCACCCGCAACACTGGACTCGTTATAGTTAAACGTCACGTTTTCTAAACTGCTTTGGCCCCCATTGATCAGCTTCATTCCTCCGCCAGAAATCGAGGTGGAGGTAAAGCTAATGGTTTTGTTATAAGCAAGCGAAACATTTTTGAGGACGGATGTTCCCCCATTCTGGTAAATAGCCCCTCCATTTTGAGCCTGATTATGAAAGAGGCTAAGATTGCGGAGTTGTATACCCGTCGTATTGAGTAAATAAATTCCGCCGCCCTGACTGGTTGAGTCTGGATTTGCGGTATTCGAATTTCCTCCCATAATCCGAAAGCCATCTAAGACGGCATTATTGGCACCCGTCACGACGGTATAGGCGTTTTCCGTATTATTCGTAAATGCGCTGTCATTGCCTGCCAGATCCCCACTCAAATTGGTCAAATTGGTACTCCAGTTGCGCATCGTATTGCTGGTTTCATTGGCAATACCCGCAAAGCCACCATAAACAGCGACATTGCTCTTAAGTTGAAAACTGATCGACCGATTGCTGGCGTGGGGTTTATAGGTGCCCGCTGCCACCCAAATTTCGGTGCCAGCCACAGGAGCGGCACTGGTCAAAGCGCTACTCAAGCTGCCCATCGCATCTTGCCAATCGCCGCCACTCCCGCTTGCACCCGCTTTGACGAACCAAGTGCGATAAGGGGTGACTGTATAATTAAAGGCTGAGGTGCCGGTGCCACTGGCATTGGTCACCGCGATTTGACCTGTGGTGGCTCCGATCGGAACGCGCAAGCGCAAGGTGGTGTCATTGACCACGGTGAATGAAGCCACTGCAGTCCCATTAAACGTGGCACCTGTCGTGCCGGTAAAGTTGAGGCCGGTCAGGGTAATCCACTGCCCAACGCCACCTGTTGTAAAATTGCTGCTGCTGATAATCGGATTGGCGGTAACGGGCGCATTCCAAGTAAAGCCCGCCAAGGCATTGCTGCCTCCAGGGGTGGTCACGGTAATTGAACCCGAGGCACCCGCATTATTGGGTACAGTAGCGGTGATTTGGGTATTGGAATTGACCGTATAGTTCAACGCTGCAATTCCATTAAATTGCACTGCTGTGGCCCCCGTAAAATTGGTGCCGGTAATGGTCACGGCGGTTCCCGCGGCAGCTGTGGTCGGCACAAAGCCGCCGACAACGGGAGTGGTCAAGGAGAAATTGCCCGCAGAGGTGGCTGTTCCCCCTGCTGTGACCACAGAAACCGGTCCCGTCGCTGCCGGTTGATTGGCCGGAACCACTGCGGTAATTTGGGTATCGCTGTCAACGGTATAACTTTCAGCATCATGGCCATTAAAACGAACTGCGCTGGCATTTTGAAAATTGCTGCCCGTAATTGTCACGCTGGTGCTCGGCCCGCCAGAAGTAGGGGTAAAACCCCCGATGGTCGGAGCTGCCAACCAATTAAACGCCAAGGTTTGTGTGCTTGTGCCAAAGCCATTGCTGACGGTGAGTATGCCGTTGGCCGCTGGATTATTGGGGACGGTAGCGACAATTTCTGTGTCATTGTTAAAGGTATAATTGGTGGCATTGACGCCATTAAATTGAACCGCATTGACCCCTGTAAAATTGAGGCCCGTCAAGGTCACTTGCGTGTTATTGCCACCTGAAACAGGCGAAATTTGGGTAATAAACGGATTTTGGAGATAGCTAAAACTGCCTGCGCTGTTTGCACTGCCTTGCGGGGTTGTCACACTGATCGTCCCAGACGCAGCGGGATTATTCGGGACGGTGGCCACGAGATCAAGGCCATTTTCATCGACGACAAAACTGGCGGGAATCCCATTAAAATGGACCGCTGTGGCTCCTGCTAAGTTTGCGCCCTGTAATGTCACAAAGTGGCCTTTGGTGCCTTCAAAGGGACTGAATGCCGTTAAAGTCGGGAGATTTTGGGGCGTGGGACTGGCACTGGGAAGTATGGGCTCTGGAGCCGCACTGCTTCCCCCTCCACCGCCCCCAAAACCACCGGAGCCGGTTTGCCCTTGCAGGGTTGTGCTGGCTGAAATTTGAGCAGCTGAACTTTCGCCAAAGGCATTAACTGAGCGAATTTCGACGCGGATATTCTGGCCGGGGGTGAGCCCTTCAAAGCGGTAAAAATTGGGATAGGTGTAGTTTTCTGCCACCAATTGGCCATCTTTAAAAATCTTGTGGCTGCGGGCCTGGGCATCAAAGGTCCATTGAATCACCAGCGAATGGGTCGTTTGTTCGACCAGGTGTAGATTTGTGGGCGGGCCAGGGAGTGTCTGGGGAGCTGTATTGGGATTGGCAATGGGGGCTGGGATGGGCAGCGGCGCTTGGCTGCTGCTGGGCAGGGGGGCATTGCTGCCAACAGGCTGTGGAGAACTGGGAGAAACGGGGACTGGGATGTTGGTTGATGGATTGGTGGCCACCGGGCTCGGCAACGGACTCGGGCCCAGCGGCTTTAACTCCATCACCAAGCGGCTCCGTTGCCCGGCCCGGATTTCAATGGTTTGATTGTCCAAGGCCAGTAATTTTTTGTTGGCATCAAAGGCTTTGACGGAGACATTTTTTTCTCCCACAGGTAGAGTCACTGTTTCGCTGATTTCAGAGACATTGTTCCTGCGTTGCAAAACCTTGCGCAAGGGACCCTGCAATCCTTTGCCCTGAATTTCAAATTCCAGGGTTTGTGTTTCAACGGGGATGACTTGGGTTTTAAAATCCGATTGGGGCCATTGAATCTGCAAGCTCAAATTGCCCGTGGATTGGGAGGCATTGTTAAGTGTGGAGGGCGACGGCGCGCAACTGACCAAGGGAATACCCAATGTTAAACCCAGGTGAAGTGCCCACTTTGCATGATGGCCCATAAAAATCCCCTATCTCTTGCTTTATGACGATGGATGTATAGAATTATGACAAAAATTAATAATCGGATCAATTTAAATGTTAGTATAATTGTTAAGAATTATGTGTCATTTATTGGGCAATTTATTGGGCCATTTATGTGCTGAACACCTGCTAAAAAAGAGTAACTATGGATTTAGCCGCTCTCTCAACGCTGAGCCACGCGTTTAAAACCAGCCACCAAGATAAACGCGAAGGTAAAATTTCTGAAGCTCAAAACCACTATGCCATTGGTTTATTGGGCCTGATGATGCTTGAAAAAACGGGCTTTAAAGACAAGGTTTTGGCCAAACAGGTCAGCCACAGCCTCTTAAAAGCCGTTCAAAACAACCGCAAAGCAGCAGAACCCTACGTGGCTCTGGCTTATTTGATGCTATCTTACGGGCTTTCTGCGCGGGCTTTGCGCTATTTGCAAACGGCCTTGGAATGTGACCCCCAACAGGCTGATGCCCAGGCTTTGATGGCCCTCGTGCGGGGCCAGACTGTGACGCTGCAGCGCTTTATGCGGGTCGAGGATTTATTGGCTCAGCCGGCTTTTGCCAATGCCCCGTGGATTGGTAAATACCAAGGTATCACGCATATGCGGCAGCTTTTGCCGCAAATCAGCAAACATGCCCTAGAATTACAAACCCAACAGAGCTATTTTCAACCCACCAGCGATACCGATAAAATCGAGTCCTTTGAAGCGCATCTGGATGAACTGCAAGATTTGCAAAAGTTGATTGAACTCTGTCTGCATCAGGTCAAAGAACCCGCCTCTCTCTCGACTCTCAATCTGTGTGTGAGTGGGCTTGCCAGCCAATGCCAGCAACTCAAGCGCCTGCTGAAAACCGCGCACCAATTGGCAGATTTGCACGATGAAATCGACGCCCTGCTCGAAAAAGTGGAAGACGCTTTGGAAACCCTGAGTGATCAACCACAAACCAAGTCGACCTTGGGCTCTCAGTTGGATCGCTGGTTTTTTCGCTGTGATCAATTTGCCAATCAATTGGAGGCCCTCGAAACCCATCCGTATAATTTGCAGGCCATGTTCAAAGATTATGAACACCTGGCGACAAAGTTAACAGAATTAGAACAGGCCATCTTGGCTCAATAATCAATCAATGAGGTGTAGATGATGATCAACCGTTTGCCGAATACAACCACTCCCGCAGCGGTTTCGCCGCTTCAAAGTGCCCCAGGTCAAAATTTACGGATCTCTGCTCCCCAAGAGACCCCTCCATCCTCAAGCACCTCATCACCTTCCACGCCATCAGTCAAAACATCAGCTTCGCCTGTTGGTCAGAGTCCGAGCGAAAACGATACAGCTCTTCAAGGGGCCACACCTCAGCCCAGTGAGGCCCTTAACCAGGCCTTTTCTGTCTTGTCGGGTCTCAATGACGGGGATATTTCAGGCCAAGATATAGAGGCCTTTAAACAGGTGGTTGGGGGGCTTGATGCCCTACCCGAAGGTGATCGCCAGGCACTATTGAGCAATTTGGGTGACAATATTCGCAACGTGATGAGTGGCAGCGGTGATTCTGCTGCCGTTTTGGATACCCTTGCCACCTATTTTTCTAAGGATCAAGTGAGCAATCAGAAAGTCAACGATATAATTGGCCAGGGTACTCAGGTCTTAAATGACTTAAACCCAACCGTCCTGCCCCCAGAATCGCCCCCCTCAACGCCAGCACCAGTTGCCCCCATTGCAACAGAGCCCGATATGGCCCAAGCAACAACTGAATTTGCGGAACCGAAACAGCAACCCACTCAACCTCTGGCTTCCGTGAGTCCCGAATGGAAAGAATTTCAAGGCGCGGTAGAGTCAGTAATCATTGCCGCTGGTAAGTTTAAGGTGGGGGGAACACACACTGAAGTAGGAGCAACTTCTTTGAATCAATTATTGACCAATGCCCGAAAAATGGTAGAAAATGCCCAAAAAGAAGGTCGCCCGCTTTCAGACAAAGAAACTGAAAGTTTAAATCAAACCTATAAAGATATCAAAGATGTTTGTGTTCAAATGAAGGCAAGCGGGGCACTTGATGCCAAAACTTTGTCCAATTTAGAAACGGCTATCACCGCAGCAAAAGTAACCAAAACTGTTGCTGTGGTGGCTTTGGAAGTGGGAGCTACAGTCTCAGGTGCGACAGCTGTGGCAGCAGGTGTTATTGCTGTAAAAAGCGGCCTTGAGTTTATCGATACCAGTTATAAAGGCGGCTATGAATTTGACGATATTGGCGCAGGCTTGGGCAAAGCTGCAATAGAAGCTGCAACGGGTGCTTTGGGCGTTGGAGCTGGCGCTCTGGGCGGTAAAATTGCTGAAAAGGCAGTTTCTTCTGGATTGGCAAAGAAAGCCGCTAAAGAAACCATTGAGTTTGTTGCAGAGAAAACCATCTCTACACTGGCTGATGCTGCGGGGACAGTGGGAAAAAAAATGGTCGATGGAGAAATTGAGGGAGTGGGGGGTGTTGCTACTGAGATAGTCAAACAAGTAGCCCTTGAAGGTGTTTTAACGGTTGGCTCAGGTATCATCGGGGCGACACTCAAAGAAAAACCGGGCTTAAATGGGTTGTCTAAGGAGGCTGCAGGCGGCTTAGAAACAGCAATGAATAAAGGCAGCAAAGGAGCCATGGAGACGGTTGAGACTTTAGTTGATTTGGAAGATATCAACAAAGGCAAAAAATAGAGATTATTTTAAGCCAGCCCAAAATTCCGCATCGATTTCGGGCACATGTTTGGCCAAAAAGGCCTTCATATAAGCCACTTTTTGGCGCAGGATCGGATCGGTCTTGACCCAATTGGCCAGCAATGCCGCTTCTTGGGGCACCATCAGGGCCGCAAAAATATCTGCTTTGTCTTCTTCCAAACCAGACATCGAATAGAGGTTGATAAATCCCTGTTGGGGGTGGCTTAGGCTGTATTGATCACCTGTGCGAGCATATGCGCCACCTTTGCCATAGTTAAAGCTGGGGGCATTAAAAGCGGCCCATTGCGAATCTTTGTAATAGGGATCATCAAAGACTTCTTCTTCCAGCAAATGGTAAAATTCATGGTGGATCACATGGCGCTGATACACCTCGCTGCTTTTTCCTTTCCAGGCATCCAAATAGAGCACTTCATTGACAAAATCAGGCAATGCAGCCCGATCTTGTTTGTAATAATACAGTTCCTTGACAATAGCCACTTTTTTTAAGTCTGCTAGGGCAATCAGGCCTGCGGGATATTTGCCAAATTCTGACTTAAAAATCTCCAGGTATGTTTGAATTTCGCGCGATTCTCTTTCAACCGCACTGAGGGGCACAAAACTGACTTCTTTCCAATAGGGCGTGGGAATGCGATCCATCTCCACCAGCGTTTGCAGCGCAATTGGCAATACGCTTTGTTTTTTGCTCAGTAGAGGGCTGGGGGTCGTTTCATGCTGCAAGGCCGGATCCATCGGTGCATTTTTCCAGACCAGCCAATTTTTGCCCTGGACCTCAACCCATTTAAAGTCTTTGTTATTGAGGTTTTTCGGCCAATTTAAGTGCTCACAGAGATCGCTCCAAGCAGCGTAATGGTGGTGGTGATCATCTCTGTTTAAAATGGCATGGAGTTCCTGCACATTCATTTCAGCCCAGCGCTCCAGGCCCATCAGTGCAATTAAAATTTGTTTTTGACTTTCTGGGGTCAGTTTTTGCCAAAACGGGCTGTAGTTATAATCTTTAAAATCTGCTTGAAATTGATTCAAGGTCTGAGCTGATGAGGATGTTGTTGCATTTGCAGAAAATAAGTCAAAATAATTTAAATTGCCAGGATGAATAAAATAAAAAGAAGAATAAATAACAAAAAATGATTGTATTAGTTTTTTCATAATGAATCTACGTCTTACCAGTCCATGAGGTTGTATTCGTTGATTGGATCATCTTTGAGCAAGAGACTGAGTTTTGAGTCTTTGAGATTGAACAGCTCGATCGCAGACTGTTGCTGTCCCAGACCCAAACTTTCTATCGCCAAAAGCTGCCCATTGGGGGACCAGCGCAGATTTTCGATATGACCGATCAAACGGTTTTGCTGAAAGGGCAATAACAGCTTAAACAGCCGACCATCTGCATGAAGCAAAACGAGAGTTTCAGGACAAGAACCATGCGGGCAGGTCAATTTGCGTTTGCGGGCTTCTTCCCGGTTTAATTGATAAGAACCCGCCAAAAATCGCCCATCAGGTGACCAGCGCAAATGCCGCAAGCTGCCGCCAAAGGGAAAGCGCATGGGCGTTAGCTTTTTCTGAAGCAAATCATAGCGAAACCAGCCTGATTGGGTCTCTGCTTTGCCCAGCACCCAGGCATGTAAAAGCAAGGATTTGTTTTGGGGCGAGAGGGCGGGCGCATAGCCCTCGGATATTTCATATTGGGCAGGCAATTGGATGGGTAGGACTTGAATCTGGTTTTGTTGGGCATCAATTAAGGCAATTTGGTACTTTGAGCTTTGCTCAAAATTTTTGTGTAAGACAGCCACTTGATTCAGCTGGGACCACCACTGTGGCAAGGCAATCTCCCAATTTGCGCTGCCCTGCCCCAAATCCAAGCGCTGCAGGCCTTGGCCAGTGGGTTCGACTTGGTAAAACTGACGTTGGCGATTACCAAAAAAGACCTGAGCATGCTCTCCTGACCATGCTCCTTGTAAGCTGCGTCCACATTCATAGCGTGGATCTTCCCCCATCCAGGTGATGCGGCGTAAACTTTTTTCTTGGGGGTGGTATGCCACCAGATCATGACTGAAATTGTTCATGCCACAGCGGATATTTTGTTTGTGATTGATCAAGAGATGATTTAAAGCAGCAAAATTAGGTTGAGCTTGGGGAAGTTCCCGTTTTAGGCGGGGAACTCCCGCCAGACGATTAAAGTTTCCCTCGGAATCCATGCGCAGCAAATACCCATCGACAGCAGAATACATATTGCCACTCCCATCCCAGACACCCCACGCGCTCCAGCGACGGGCGTGTTCGAAAGCAAAGCCATCGGTATACTGACCTGCGTTGAGTTCTGCTAGGCTGGGAAAGGAATGCCCTGTAAACAGCAGTTTCAGTCCACCATTTTCAGAGTAGCGGTACATCTGGTTTTGGTTATTCTGATTGAGACGGCTGAATAGCAGGTCGCCTTCGGGGAGTGTGGTTAAAAAATTAATGCCAGAATCTTTAAAACTCAGGACGGTCGAGACCTGCCCTGTGGTAGAAACTTTGCGCAGACTAAAATTATTCTTGCCGCCAAAGCCATAGCTATCTTCTCCAATCCAGAATTGTCCTTGTTTGTCTCTGGTTAGGGCTATGGGCATATTAAAGCGGGCTTGAGCCCCCTGACCATCTTGATTCCCGACTTGCTCACAATTTCCGGCCATGGTGCTGACTTGACCTTTGGATGTGTATTTTCGCAAACAATGACCTTCAAACCCATAAATATTACCCTGGGGATCTGAGATCAAACTACTGGGTTTGTTCAAGCGGGCGGATGTGCCTTGGCCATCTTTGATGTGGTAATTGTTGTGCCAAGGCACCCCCGCCAAATGCTGTTTCTTTTTGCCGTCCCAGGCATAAAATTGGGTGTCGCGAAAGATATACAATTTATTCTGGGGGGTCATAACCACCTCATAGCCCCAGCCTCGCTCCAATGTGGAGACCTGATTGCCACTTATTTTTCGCAGCGAGCCGCTGTCTGCCACAAAAAAAGTATTGCCCTCCTGATTCACTGCAACGCTATTGATATCCTGAAACAGAGCTTGGTTTAATGCTCCATCGCGGTGACCCCCTTGGGCAAACGAAAAGAAATAGCGTATTGAGATCAAAAAAGGATCTGGGTAGACAAGAAATTCGGGGGGCAGGTTTTCTTCTGCATTATAAGCGGGCAGTTCTGTTTCTAGTAGGGCCGAGGGCAATTCAGGCAATTCTGCTGTGGCTGGCAAAGTCAGCAAAAAAACAGTGAGAAACAGCAATTTGGTAGGCTTCATAGCAACCTCTGAGGGTAAATGTTTCGATGTGACAAGATCCTTGCCATTATTAAAACATATTTTTTAGTTTTGTCTTCGTCACCTGGGCCAAATCCTTGCTTTGAATGTGAACACAATCGGGGTAAAATACCCTTCAGTACTTCATTTCTCAGTTTTTCATTTTCTTGCCCACGAAAGGATGCTCACCCATGAAATCCATTTTTATCAACGGTCAAGCCGTTTCTGCTCAATCTGACCTGGCTTTGGAGATTCACAATCCTGCGACCTTGGAGCATCTCGGCACGGTTCCCAATTGCCGCCAAGCCGATGTCGATGCCGCCGTGGCTGCCGCCAAAGCTGCCCAGCACAGTTGGTGGAAAACCCCCGAAAGTGAAAAATCCCACATGTTACACCATGTGGCTGAGCGTGTGAGTGCCAAAACCGAAGACTTGGCCAGATTGTTGGCCCTAGAGACAGGCAAGCCGCTGATCGAAGCCAAAGACTGTGTGGAGTGGGTTGCTGCCTGTTTCCGCTATTATGGCGAAGTGATTCGCGTCAGCAAAGGGGTGGTCTTTCCACCGGTGGCCCCCCATCAGATCAATTTCACTGTGCGCGAGCCCTTTGGGGTCGTGGCCTGTATTGCTCCCTTCAATTTTCCCCTGCTGCTCAGCGCCTGGAAAATTGCACCGGCCCTGGCCTGTGGCAATACGGTGGTGGTCAAACCGCCCCACCAAAACCCGCTTTCGAGCCTGATTTTGGCTGAGTGTTTCTCCGATTTGCCTGCGGGGGTGTTTAACCTGATCACGGGCGATGGCGTGACGGGTGACCAGCTTGTGCGCCACAAACATGTTGATATGATTGCCTTTACGGGCTCTACCCCCGTCGGGCGCAAAATTGCCGCTGCCGCAGGTGAGCAATTGAAGAAGATCAACCTTGAACTCGGGGGGATTGATCCGTTGGTGGTCTTTGCCGATGCCGATCTGGACGTGGCAGTCAAAGGGGCGGTTTGGGCCCGCCTGCTCAATGCCGGTCAGGTTTGTACGTCCTCCAAACGCATCATTGTCGAAGAATCCGTGGCTGATGAATTTACCCGCAAAGTACTGGAGCAAGTGGCCAAGGTCAAGGTCGGAGATCCCCTCGATACCAGCACCGACATGGGTCCCGTGATCAGCGCCGACGCCCTCAATTTGCTCGAAAGCCAGATTGCCCGGCTCAAAGCCGAAGGAGCCACCCTCTTGGTGGGGGGCGAACGCTTCAGTCCCAACGGTCTCAAAGGTCATTTCCTGCAGCCGACGGTCTTTGTTGATGTCAAACACGGCGGCATGGCCACCACAGAAGAGTTCTTTGGCCCGGTGATCAATATCTTTCGCGCCAAAGATGCCGATCATGCGATAGAAATGGCCAATGACTCAGAATACGGTTTGGGGGCCACCATTTATACGAACCACCTGCACACGGCCATGAAAGCCATGGAGAATATCAAAGCCGGGAGTTTCTGGATCAACGATCCGCTTACCGATAACGAGGCAGCCCCGTTTGGCGGCATGCGTGCCAGTGGGATTGGTCGCGAACTCGGGGCCGAAGGTCTGGAATGCTTCCGTGAGCCCAAACACGTGCATTTGGATTATGTCATGGAAGCCAAAGACTATTGGTTCCCTTATGCCAATCGCCCTGTGGAATTTGATTAAACAGTAGATTTGCAGCAGGGAAATCACCCTTTTTCCGCTGTCGGGGTTATTTTGACGAAGATCTGGGTATAATAAGTCCATCACAGCTTCAAAGGCGCATTCAGAAACAGGAGAATCACAGTTTATGGCTGATGTGAACGGCGTATCGGGCGGAAGTCCTTATCCTCTGACCCCCACAGCGAGTCCCTCACCGACAACGCCCAGCAAGGCCTCAGACTCCGTTGCTGCCTTAAATGGGGTGGTATTTGATGACCCTGCCCCTGTACTCAACTTAAATCTCAACAGCGATTTTAATTTGAGTGCCCCCCAGGCCAATAATTACAGCGACTTTACTCCCAATACTATGGAGTTTAATGATATGGCTCCGCGTCCCATGACCAAAGGCGAATTGGCAGATCGGGCCCGTGGTGCGCTTGAAGACGCTGTCGGGGAGACCGCAACCAAAGGTTTGATTGGCTTGGGGGGGCTCGCCCATTTGGCCACAGGGGGTGAAATTGAATTCCGCCAAGATACCAGCGGATTTGTTCCCAACAGCCGCCTGAGTACCGAAATTTCACGGGAGGGTATCAACGTGGGCTGGAAGGTTAATTTCTAGCAGCTCTCCATTTCTCCTTTTTTCTGAAATTGCTTTAACATCGAGGTATTCAATGTACTCTAAATTCCCGCTTTTGACCTTGTTGCTTGTTTTGAGCGCCTGCCAAGCGACGGTGATAACCCCTGTCGCACAACCCACCTCTGCCCCCACGCCTGTGCCCACGGCGCAGCCCACCCCTGCCCCTACCCCTGAACCTACGCCCACGGCGACAGCGATTCCCCTGCCTACGCCATCCCCCACAGTCACATTTTCGCCCATGCCTTTGCCTGATTTGATTCCCGTGCCCACCCCGGAGTCCTCCGTTTGGGGCGGCAATGAGGCGCTTCTTGATACCTTTAAAGGTCGGGTCTTTGATGAGCAGGGCACAGCCTTGAAAGGGGCCCGTGTTCTGGCAGAAATGAGTCCCGTAGCGAGTTTGCCTGCTTACAAAACAGAAACCCTGACGGATGAAAATGGCGATTATGTCTTAAAAGCCCCCTCTGGGGTTTTGCTGAATATCAGCGTGACATATCCGGGACTGACCGCCCGCAAACGGATTGAAGTCTTAAAAATTGGCAAGGTGGGTCATCCCTACGACAACCGCTTTGACTTTGGGGTCAATGAAGAAACCTACCGTCTGACCACCGATCAATACACCCGCGCTGTGATGGACGGCAGTCGGAAATCTGCCCTCGAAAATGCCCCTGAGGTGATTGCCGTTGCCCCTCCTCTCAAGGACCTGAAAATAGCTCCCGACAAAGCGCTGAGCCTGACTTTTAGCGAACCTGTGGAGCGCAGTTCACTCGAAAAGACCCTGGCCATTCGCGCTTTTCACAATCAAAAGCTGAAAGTCGATCAATTGTCTGGGCAAAATACGTTTTTGGGTTCAGCCAATACCGAGGAACCCAGCGGAGATCTTGTCTGGACTGCAGAAGCCTTTGATTTACACTGGAATGTTGGGGACACCGTCCTGACCCTGAACTTTAAACCCGGCCATTCCTTTCCTGCCAATAACAACGATACGGATTTTCCCAGCTATATCCTCAGTTTTAACGCCATCAGCAACGCAGGACTGGCAGACAAAACCGGCGCTGGACGCCAAAAAAATTGGTTTCGTCTGCAGCACCATGATTATAATCAATCCCTGAAATTCACAGTTGGGCCAGATACCACTCCTCCCAGTCTAAAAAGCCTGGATTATCTGCCCGCTCAGGACAACGGAGCCCCCTCGCTGCGCCTGAGTTATAGCGAACCCCTGTGGTTGAGTACCCGCAGCCGGGTTGTGGCAGGTGGCATGGCGGATTTTTACAATTTGCCAGGGGCTGAATTACAGGCCCCAGCTGAATACCCTGGCAACAAAGGCAATGCCACTGCGCGCAATGCCGCCAAAAACTACCGTGTCTTAATTTTGCGGCCCACAGAGGTGGATTTTACTGTGTTTTCGGGCACTTGGTATGACTTGGGGGGCACTGTGGTCTATGATTCCAGCGATCCCAGCCACAGCCGTGTGCTGCTCCAATTGCCCAGTGATTATAACAAAGGCTATTTTGCCACGGGCCATGAAATCCAAATCAATGGCGTGACCTCAATTTTGGATCCTGCTGGCAATCCCCTGACAGTGGGCACACCGCTCAAGGTAAAAGTCCCCTAACGCGGTAACTTTAGTTCAGAACCTGGGTTTGACCTTTGCCCTTCCAATAGGCATCCACTTTGGGTTTGAGTTCTGCATGAATCTGAGCCAGGGCTTTGTGCTGGTTTTTATCCCACCAGCGTGACCAGTCTTTGACCAGAAAAACAGAGTTGCTGTAAACCTTGCCGCGTGTGGCATGGGGAGAACTGTAAACCGGGGTTATGATCTGGTAGAGTAATTCACTCACCCGCTCTGAAACAGGGATATCCACGGCCATTTGGGGCGCTGGAGTGGCATGGGCCGGGGCATTTAACGGGGGCGGCAAAGTTTGGCCTTTTTCGTAAATCCGCTGATCATTTAAATGCCCAATTAAAAGCGGAATGGCCACTTTTTTTGCTTTGTATAAACGTGCGAGGGCCTGTTGTTTGTCTGCCAGACTGGCTTTTTCTAGGCCCAATAAACGCAGATCCACTTCCAGGCCCTGACTGGGCAGACAGAGGCTGCTATCCACCTGCAATTGATGTTCGACATAGGTCTCATCCACTTTGCTGGGGGGGCCACCGGGACGTTTGCTGGGCCCCCGCAATTCCAAAACCTCGCCGCTCAACTTCAGGGCCCCATTGCAGGGGGGGGCCTCTTTGTTGAGGTAGATCACCATTTGGCCGCCAATATCTGGTTTGAGATAGGCAATTTTTTTGTGACTGGGAGGGGGGTGTACCATGTGCTGGTGAATTTCATCGGTCAGAGTGCCATAAATGGTCACCTTTTGACCTGGATAGCGGGTCAAATAATCAACGATGGGCAGTATCTGACCTCCCGCCAAAACAGCGGGTGTCAATCCCAGCCAGAGGGTTGTTGCTGTCAGTGCAATCAGGGGGGATTTGAATTTTGCCATGGCCATTATTTCACAAACACGGTTTTGGTATTCACAAATTCCCGCAGGCCAATATCTGCCAACTCACGGCCATAACCACTCTCTTTGATACCACCAAAAGGCAAACGCGGATCGGAGGCCACAAAGGCGTTGACAAAGCAACATCCCGCTTCGAGTTCTTCGGCGGCAATGCGCTCCGCCTTTTGGATATCTCGGCTAAAGACGGCTGCGCCCAAGCCAAAAACCGATTGATTTGCCCATTCAATGGCCTCAGCTTCGTCTTTGACCGGTACAATCGCTGCCACGGGGCCAAAAATTTCCTCTTCAAAGGCCACCATGCCCGGATAGACGTCCGTCAAAACCGTGGGGGGATAAAAATAGCCGGGCCCATCAGGCAGTTCGCCGCCCAATAAAAGGCGTGCGCCTTGGGCTATGCTGTCTTTGACCTGCCTGACCAGTTCCTCACGCAGATCGGCACGCGCCTGGGGTCCGAGGGTTGTGTCTTCGGCATAGGGATCACCCATGACAGCCTGAGACATGGCTGCCACCAAAAGCCTTTCAAATTCGGGCCGCACTTCTTCGACCACCAAAAAGCGCTTGGCGGCAATGCAGCTTTGGCCCGCATTGATCAAGCGGCTGCTGGCACAGATTTGGGCTGCCTGTTCGAGGTCTGCATCAGCCAGAATCAAATAGGGGTCGCTGCCCCCGAGTTCGAGCACGGTCTTTTTCAACGCTGCTCCGGCTTGAGCAGCCACAGCTTTGCCTGCGCGGGTGCTGCCGGTCAGGGTCACGGCCTGGATCACGGGGTGGGCAATCACAGCTCCCACCTGTTCGTTTTCGAGGAATAAATTGCAAAAGGCCCCTTTGGGAAAACCGGCCTGGATAAACAGATCGGCAATGGCCAAGGCGCAGGCCGGAACATTGGGGGCATGTTTGAGTACACCCACATTGCCAGCCATCAGAGCCGGGGCAGCAAAGCGAAAGACCTGCCAAAAGGGGAAATTCCAAGGCATGATCGCCAGAATGGCCCCAAGGGGATTGTAGGTCACATAGGATTTTTGGCCCCCAGCTTCTACCGGGATGGGTGTTAAAATCGCTTCGGCTTTTTCGGCATAATACTCACAGACCCAGGCGCATTTTTCGACTTCACCCCGAGCCGCTGTGATGGGTTTGCCCACTTCCATGGTCATCAAAAGGGCCAACTGCTCTTTGCGCTCGCGCAGCAATTTTGCAACGTTTTTCATCTTTTCAGACCGCTCGGCCAATGGTGTGCGTTTCCATTTTTGCCAAGTCGCTTGAGACAGTTGGAGCTGGGCCTCTACTTCGTCTGTGCTGTGGGCCGGATAGGTTTGGATCAGGGTCTCGGTGGCGGGGTTAAAGCTGGCTATGGTCATATCAAAGCTGAACCTCTGCTGAGTAAAATGAATAGGTCTATGCCCTTCAGTGTACCTCATAAATCCGAAGTTTCAGCTTGCACCCCGCAGCGAACGACTGTTATTAGGGTGGGGGGTATGGTATGATGACGAATCATGAGTCAAGGTCAGGTTTAAATATCACAATGTCAGATTTATTCAAAGACAAAGCCCAGACTTGGGATGCCCGCGATACCGTCAAAGCGCTTTCCCAGGGGATTGGTTCTGCCTTGTTACAAAAGGTGCCATTTTCAAATGCCATGCAAGTTTTGGATTTTGGGGCGGGTACAGGGCTCTTGAGTGGCCACGTGGCTCCACTTGTAGCCAAAGTGCTGGCTCTAGATACCTCTGAGGCCATGCTCAAGCAATTGCAAGCCAAGCCAGAGCTTCAGTCAAAAGTGGAGACCGTCTGTCAGAATATTTTGGAACAGCCCTTGGGGCAGACCTTTGATCTGATCATTTCTGCGATGGCCTTGCATCATGTGGCAGATACCGCCCGTTTGATGCAAACCTTTGCCGCACATCTTAAACCTGGGGGCAAATTGGCGCTGGCCGATTTGGACCTCGAAGATGGCAGTTTTCATCCCAAAGATGCAGAAGGGGTCTTTCATACGGGGTTTGAACGGCAGGCCCTGCAGGTCTTGCTGAGTCAAAATGGCTTTGAGCAGATTGAATTTGAGACCGCACATACTGTGATCAAATCGGATCAGACCTACCCTGTTTTTCTGGTCACTGCCACCCTGGCTTAATTCCGCACTCAACTTCGTGTAAAATACCTCTGTCACATTCCCTGAATTAACTGACAAAGGAAATGAAACCAGTGAATATTACCAGCATAGATAATAAGCTCGACGTCTCCTGGCACCCTGAAATCCTGACGGTGATGGAAAGCTGGAGCGATTATAACGTTGAACTGGAAGACTTCCGCAAAGCGGTCTTTGTCAAAGGCATAAACCATATCAAGGCCAGTCGTGGCAAAGCCTGGATCTTTAATCCCGGCTCAGCCACGGGCAGCTTTGGCCCAGAGATTCAGGCCATGATCGATGCGGATCGCTTTGCGGCCCTGGGTTGGACCGGCGCAAAATACTTTGTCACGATTAACCCAGCAGCGTCCGAGGTTTCGGTCAATACAGAAACCGAAAATACCCGTGGGGTGCAACGGGTT
The DNA here is from genome assembly GCA_050248915.1 of Candidatus Sericytochromatia bacterium. GTDB lineage: Bacteria > Cyanobacteriota > Sericytochromatia > UBA7694 > UBA7694. The sequence goes on along the minus strand of JBFWRL010000011.1, from coordinate 34,991 downwards.
GAGGCCCCTTCGGTTGACGTGGCCATGGAATGGATCAAGGCGCAGCCTTAGGGGCACACCATCCTGAGTGTCTGATGTTTGGCCAAAATCACTGCCATCAGTGCGTCAGCACCAAAAAGCTATAATTGTAAAAATAATTAGAGGTTCGGCTGTGTTCGGGGTGGGTATGGCTCAACATTTGCCCTTTTTTGGTGCGCACCACCATTACGGGGGCGCCACCGCCGTCAAACATCAGGGCGCGAATACAGCCCAGTTCTTTCATCAGCACGGCCAGTCGGGCGGGCGTGGCTCCTGATTTGAGCCGATATTTGCCTTCGCCGATTTGCATATAGACCAGCGAGCCATCGGCCATAATGCCAAGTGCTGAACGGGGGGCACTGCGCCGCACGTCTCCGGCTTGGCCGTTGGAAACAATCGCGCTTTCGTTATAGCGAGAGCTGGCAAAGAGGGTATTGTAGTGCTTGCGACCGGTGGCAAACCAGAGGGGGGGGGCCAGGTCGCGGTCAAAGAGTAAAATTCCGCCACCCATCGCCAATTGGTACCATTTGTCCGATTGGGGGCCCAAGCCCCCACGCTGGATTTGGGCTTGGTTGCGACGGTTGATTGTGAGCAGATAGCGCCGATCGGTGCGTTTACCCGTGCGCTTTTCTGAGCTGTAAAACAGTCCAGGCTTGCAGCTCAGGCCCTGTTTGCTGCAGCGCTGTCCCAAGACATCCCCGGCGGGAATGGTGCCAAAAAAGCCCCAGTTCATAATCGCCATGGTCTGTTTTCGTTGGGCCACTTTATAAAAATACAAAGGGCGTTTGGCCGTGTCTGAAAACAAGACCTGCAATTTGCCGAAAGCCCTGGGCTCTATCCGCAAGGCCCGGATGCTCACTTCAGGATGGGCCCCTTTGCCAAGGCGCTCATACTGCTTAAACAGAATGCCTTCACTCAATTGAAAGATCCGCGTGCGGGAATAACCATTGGGTGTACGCAGAACCTCTGCCGCCCGTTTGTTGACAGGCAAATAAGAGGAGACCGCTACGGGGGCCTCAAAGGCCATCGGACTCGGGATGGGGGGGCCCACGTCTGGCGGGCGAAATTTGATCAGATCTTCGGGTTTTACTTTAAATTGGCGACCGCTGTCTTGCCCATTTTGGGCCTGGCAATTTAACAAAAGTACCAATAAAGGGACTGCAAAAAAGTGATGAAATTTGTTCGTGCGCGCCATGATTCAACGCTTGGGGAGAGCGTAGATCCTAACCGCAAAGGTGGGATCTGAAAAGCTTGAAACCAAAAGCGTTGTTTCGTCGGGGCTGATTGAGACACTGTCTGCAGAATCTGGAATGCGAAACTGGGCTTTAAGACGCAGATCGCGGGTGGAATGCACAAAGACGGTTTTCTGGTTATTCGAATACGCCACCAGATAGGCCAGTAAATTGCCTTTGGCACTGACGGTTAATCCCGAATCAATGGACAGTTCCCCTTTGGGTTTGAGGGTTTTGAAACGATCTGCACGGGTATGCCACAGAGAAATTTGCCATTTGGGATTGTGACGCTGGTCAACAGGACTTAAAAAGGCAAAATATTCACCGTTTTGACTGTACTCTGCTGAGGGGGCACCGGGAACCCAGTAGATCCAGCGCCCTTCCCAGAGATCCAAAACCTGAATGAAAGTGGGTGTCAATTTGCCTTCTCCCTGATCCCATTCCATCGCCGTGCTGAGAAAGCGCCCCAGTGGATGCCAAGATGCGCTCACCACGGGAAAATGCCCAGGCATGCGATTGGGGGTGCGTGAGACAAAAATCGTATCCTCTTTGCGGCCTGTGGAGAGATTCCAAATATGCAGATAAAAATCCAACCACTGTTTGTTGTTCTCCACCCGTTCAAAGAGTTTGCAGACCGTCAAATACTTACCATCGGGGCTGAGTGTAAAGGGCTGATTGGAGCGTCCTTCAGAGGGGTCTTTGAGTTCAAAAATCCGTTTATAATCAGAACTGCGCCAGACCGTATATACCCCCGCTTCGCTGCCCGCCACCAAAAATTGGCCATCGGGACTGAATTGGGCATCGACCAAGGGCTGTGAGACGGCCATGCGCCGCAGCCGGGTGGGTTTGTGGCTTGACCAGAGTTCAAGCGTGCGGTCGGACAGACGGATGATTTTTCTGCCGTGGGGGCTGTACCGTGCAAAGCCGGTTAAGCCAGGCCAAGAGAGGTAATCTTGTGCCATTGCAGGGTTTCCCAGGCTCAAGTATATTCCCAGAAAAAGCAGCAGCCAGGCCAGATGTAAGGCCTTCACAGGCGGGACTGGGCCAGCAGCAGATCTGGCTCTAAGACCCGCACCCCATTGCCTTTGATTTGGATGATCTTTTGGGCTTCTAGGCTCTCCATGATCAGTTCAACTGCTTCACTGCTGCTGCCTGTTAGCTCAGCCCATTCTCGCAGGGGGCAGGCCATCAGGGTGTGGGCTTCGGGGTGATAATCGGGATGGGCAAAGGTGTGGTGCAAGAGTCGCAAAATGCGTATGCGGCTCTGTTTGGCCAAAAATTGGTGGTGATCGTGGTAATTTTGGCTGAGGTGCTGTTTGAGGACCGTCACCAGCCGGGCGCTCATGGAGGGATAAAACTTCATCAGTTTTTCGTAAGAATGTTTGCGCAGAACCAGCAATTGCACGGGGCTTTCTGTTGAAATTTGGGCCCGGCGAAAGCCCTGGTCGACCAAATCGAGGCTGCCAAACATGTCTCCTTTGACCAAGGTGGTCAAGCGCCGGGTGCTGCCAGCAGGTGTATTTTGAATAAAACGCAGGCTGCCTTGGCGCACACAATAAATCACGTCCCCTGGCAAACTGGAAGAAAAAACGGTGCGATTGGCGTCATAAGGGGCCACGTGCATCAACTGAAAAAGACGGGTATAGTCTTCGTCGGGCAGGGATTTTAAGAGGGTCTCCGAAGAGAGCCACCAGACTTTACTCATACTGTATCTCCTTGAGAACGGGAATATCCGAGGGGCTGACCCATTGTTGTATTTCTTGAAAGAGGTAAATCCCCAGCAAGAGTACAGCCAGGCCTGCTGAAACCCAGATTAATCGCGGGATTTCATCGTGATTGATCGGTTTTAAACGACTTTGAATGGCCGTTTCGAGCCGGGCTGGGGGTTCTGAAACATCACATTTGTTTTCCAGATCCACCTGAAAAGCTTCGAAGCTGCTGTAGCGCCCCGCATTTTCAAAACGCTCAAAAGCCAAGGCTTTGAAGACCACCTGGGCCAAATCTTCGGGCACTTTTTCATCAAGCGGCAAAGGGCGTGGCACACTTTCACCTTTGCCCTGACTGCGCAATTGGGCGTAATCATAGGGAAAGCGGTGCGTCAGCAACTCATACATCAAGACCCCCAGGGCAAAGAGGTCGGTTTGTTCATCGGGAACATGGCTGCCGTCTAAGAGTTCTGGGGCCATATAGCGGGTGGTTTTGGGGATTTTTTGCAGGGTGCCCGTCTCATGTTTGCTCCAGGGCACAAAATCGAGCAATGTGACCTTCCAATCCTGAGATAACATCACATTTTCGGGTTTAATATCGCCGTGGACATAGCCCTCTTGGTGGATATAATGCAGCACATCTGAGAGTTGCAAACCAATATGGCGAATTTCTTCAGGCAGCAGGCCATCGTGATTGGGCAGAGCCTTGAGATGCTCACGTAAATTGCGGCCATCGACCCATTCCATCACGACATAGCCGTCGTCGTCTTCGATCAGGGTGTCGATCACGCGCACAAGGGCATTGTGTTGCAGGTATTTCAGTTCTTTGAGTGGGTCGAGGGTCATTTGCAGGGTCTGCAGGCGGGTTTGGTAATCTGTGGTGGGGGGCACGAGGAGCTTTTTTAAGGCGACCATCTGGCCGGTTTGGGTATCGCGGGCCTTAAAAATCAGGCTGTTCGGTGCTTTGTGAACCTCATTGCCAAGCAGTTCATAGCGGGAGCCAATCAGGTCGGTGGTGCCTTTTTCGAGGGCTGAATAAAAGGCGTGGATCGTCGAATAACGCTGATCTTTGTCAAATTTGATGGCCCGCGCAATCAGCCGATCCATGTAAGTCGGCAGACCGGGGATCAACTTGCTGGGCGGCTCCCAGAGCAATTCGTCATAATGGGTGGGTTTATTGCCGGTCAACAATTCATAAAAGATCACGCCCACTGAGTAAACATCCACACGCTGATCGACCTGGTGGGTGCCAATGGCGTAATCGGGGTCGGCATAGGGATTTTCTTCGGTTAATTTTTTTAGAGCCGTGCTTTGTAGGGTGTGCATGCCCTCTTTTTTGGCGGCATCAAAATTAAAGACCTTGAGACGATGTTCGGGGGTTACCAACAGGTTGTCTGGGGTCAAATTGCGGTGAATAATGCCCTTGGCATGGGCTGCCATGAGGGCTTGGCAGAGATCTTTGATCAGTTGAATAGCCGTGGTCAGCGGCACTGTGCCAGGGTGCTCGTCGAGGTATTGGCGCAGTGAAATAGCGCCTTCACACCACTCACTCACAATAAAGACCCGGTCTTCACGGGGCACGATATTTTCAACCTGGACAATATTCTCGTGAAGCAATTCCCGGGCCAGTTTGGCTCCGCGAATCAGGGCGTGGGAATCTTCGTGTGAGGCTCCCTGGGGCAAAAAGACCTCTTTGAGGACGACCGGCCGATCTTCCACCGTGTCCATGGCCAGGTAGCGCAATTGTCCGGGCGCGCGGTCGATTTCACACAGAATCTGATAGCGAAAGACCCGCTGGTAGAGCAATTCTGCTTTGAGCACCTGCAAAATTTTGCGGGTGATCGCAGGTTCGAGTAATACGGGCCCCTCTTCGACCCAGGCGCGCAGTTTGCTCCAGGCCACAAACCCCACCCGTTCAGTGGCCTGGCCCTGAATATTGCCGTCGTGAACCACAATGGCCTGGCGAATCATCGGCAGGCCTGAGAGATAGCGCAGCAAATAGTGTTCGAGCATATCTGCACTGCGCTCGATATCATAGGCCAGGGTGAGGTAGTGTTGGGATTGTTCGCGTTTGTAAATCAAATGATACGAGAGCAAAAAGATGCCTGTGGGGCCGATCACGAGCATAAACAGATCCTGATCGGTGTTTTGCAAGCCCAAAGAGCGCAAAGGGTAAGGAATGACCGCGTATTGATCACTTAAAGCCAGCAAATAGCGAATGCCTACAAAGTCTTTGACTTCGGCTTTTTGGATCGTGCGCAATTCGGCCATGGCTAGGCCCGGCTCATTTTGTGCAGCTGCTGCAATTCTTTGAGCTGGTCGCGCAGCACAACCGCCCTTTCAAAATCCAACATATCTGCGGCAGCGAGCATTTCCGCTTCGAGGTTTTTGAGCAGGTCTTCGAGATTGCCGTGGTCGGGCACCAGCCTGAGCTTGGCTTGATAGGGTTCAGATTTTTCGGCTACCCTCAGTTTTTCCAGCAGCGGATTGTGGTGCCCTTTGACAATCGCCGTGGGTGTAATGCCATGTTCTTTGTTGTATTCTTCTTGTTTGGCCCGGCGGCGCTCAGTTTCACCGACTGCCAAGGCCATCGAATCGGTGTATTTATTGCCATAGAGAATCACCCGACCTCTGAGGTGGCGGGCGGCGCGGCCAATGGTCTGAATCAGGGCCCGGTGGCTGCGCAAAAAACCCTCTTTGTCGGCGTCGAGAATGGCGACCAGTGAGACTTCGGGTAAATCCAACCCCTCTCTGAGCAGGTTGACCCCGATCAGCACATCAAACTTGCCCGAGCGCAGATCGCTCAAAATTTCAATCCGCTCGATCGCGTCAATGTCTGAGTGCAGGTATTTGACCTGAATTTTGAGCTCAGCCAGATAACTGGTCAAATCTTCAGCCATGCGCTTGGTCAGGGTTGTGGCCAGCACGCGCTCACCCCGCGCCACAGTGGTTTGAATTTCGCCAATCAGGTCATCGACCTGGTTTTCGAGGGGGCGCACCTCGATCATGGGGTCAAGCAGGCCTGTCGGACGCACAATTTGCTCCACGACCTGGGCGCTGTGTTCAATTTCAAAATCGGCGGGTGTGGCTGAGACAAAAATCTGCTTTTTGAGTTTTTTCCAGAGTTCATCAAATTTTAGCGGGCGGTTGTCGAGGGCACTGGGCAGACGAAAGCCGTGGTCGACCAGCGTTTGTTTGCGGCTGCGGTCGCCTTCGTACATGGCCCGCAATTGGGGCAAAGTTACGTGTGACTCGTCGATGATCACCAAAAAGTCGTCGGGGAAATAGTCCACCAGGGTCGAGGGAGCAGAACCCGGTGCGCGGCCTTCCATGTGACGGGAGTAGTTTTCAATGCCATTGCAATAACCCACCTCTTGCAACATTTCCAAATCATAGGTGGTGCGCTGTTTCAGGCGCTGGGCTTCGAGCAATTTGTTTTCAGCTTCGAGTTCTTTGAGCCGAATTGCCAATTCGGCTTCAATGTCGCGCACTGCGCGTTGCAACTCTTCGGGGTCCATCACAAAGTGTTTGGCGGGGTAAATTCTGACGTGTTTGAGGTCTTTGAGGCGTTTGCCACTGACGGGATCCACTTCCGAGATGCGTTCGATTTCTTGGTCAAAAAATTCAATCCGCAACACGTGTTCATCATAGGGCAGCCCAATTTCAAGCATTTCTCCACGCACGCGAAACATGCCCCGGGAGAGTTCGTAATCGTTGCGCTGGTACTGCACTTCGGTTAAGGCATAAAGCAGTTTTTTGAAATCAATCATCTGCCCCGTTTTGAGTTGAATCGCGGCATTGAGGTATTCTTGAGGCGTGCCCAAACCATAAATACACGACACACTCGCCACGATGATTACGTCGCGGCGATCGAGCAAGGAGCGGGTCGCTGAGTGACGCAAGCGATCAATTTCTTCGTTGACAGCGGCAGTCTTCTCGACAAAGGTATCACTTTGGGGGATATACGCTTCGGGGCGATAATAATCGTAATAACTGACAAAGTACTCGACAGCGTTGTCTGGAAAAAACTCACGCAACTCGTTGCAGAGCTGGGCTGCCAAGGTTTTGTTGTGGGCCATCACCAAGGTGGGCACATTGTGCTGTTGAATCACATTGGCCACTGTATAGGTTTTGCCAGAGCCCGTTACGCCCAAGAGGGTCTGGCAGTGATGACCGGCCTCCAGGCCCTGTGTCAGGGCTGAAATGGCGGCAGGTTGGTCACCGGAGGGCTGGTAACTGCTTTTGAGCGCGAAAGCCACTCGCTATTTCTTGATTTCAGATTCAATTTCGCGGGAGGCGTTGCGGAATTCACCCAGGGCTTTGCCTACGGCTTTGCCGACATCGGGCAACTTGCCTGGGCCAAAGATGATCAGGGCCAGGACGAGGATCAGGAGCAGTTCGGGAACACCAATACCAAACATAGGGTTAATGCCTTTCGTTTTCAGGGCTTGCTTTATACTCTATGATACACCGGCTGGGGGGGCTGAGACCAGAGTTCTCTTTTACGGCTGAGAGCAATTCTTGTAAAATAGCCCTTATGAACACCCATTTCTTGGGCCGCCCCGCCCCCATCTACATGCTCGGCGACAGTCAATGTCTGGTTTTCAACCATCTGCTTTTTGAAGCAGAACACTTGGGCCGGTGTTATTCACTTTTGACCCAAGCCCGCTATTGCCCAGGCTTGGCCGCCCATACCTTTGCCAATGCCCCCGAGCAGCCCCAACTGCGTCTGCATGAAACGATCTTGCGGGCCTTGCTCAGCGATTGCCTGATAGATCGCGAAAACAAGGCCCTTTACCAATTTGAGAGCCCCCAGGCAGGCCTTCTCAGTCTTTTGGCCGGGCGGGTGGCCGCTTCCCCTGTGCTGGTCTTTTTCTGTGGCAGTGCCGATCTGGTGAATATTTTTCTGCGCCATTTGGGCAATGAAAATGACTTTTATCTGCCAGAACAAGACAGCCTTTTGGCTGGGTTTGCCGACCCAGGCCCGCGCAGGCTTTTTCCCTATGAAACGGCCCGCGACTATCTCAAAGATCTGATCGCCCCACTGTTTCGCGGGCTGAACCATTTAAAACAATTGGGATTTGATCAACTTTACCTGCACGATTTGGTGCCACAAACCCCCGATGATGACGAATATGCGCGGATTTATGGCTATCGTTGCCCATTAAAAGTGCGCAGCAAAGCCCTCTTGCTGATGAACCAATTGCTGCGAGAAATGGCGGACTCGAATCAGGTGGGTTGGATCAGTATCTGGGAAAAAGTGACCCAAAATAACATCCGCAGACCTGAATTTGGCCTCGACAGCATCCATTTAAACAAACAGGCTGCGTTTTTGAGTGTGGATACACTCTGGCAAATCATGTGCCAAGATCTGCCTGCTATCTATGTTTCTGACAGTGATCAGACCCAGACTCGGCTGGAGAGTCTCAACGAATTGACCTTGCAATTGGCCCATGGGGCTTTGCAAGGTCGCTTTGCCGAAGTTTGGGCCCTCTGGCAAACCCAAAGTGAATTCTGGGACTGGATCGCGGCCCACCAAAACCGGCTTTTGCCCCAATTAGAGCCGCTGGTCTCGGCTCTGCATGCACTGGCCCAATCTCTCTGGGCGCTGGGCCTGCAAGCGCAATTACCCAACTTATTGGGGCGTTTTGCTCCCACGCTTTACCGGCATCGGCCTTTTCTTCAAACCGACGGGAAGCTTGAAAACACAAACACAGCTTTTTGTTCTACTCTGGCCTGGAATTGGTCAGCTGCATATGATCCGGTCCAGATCGATGCACTTTTTATAGCGGCTTTGCGGGTACACGAACAAGGAACTGAACAGTCACCAGAACAAGGGGCAGACTAATTGGTGGAAGGATAATTGTCTTCGCTCAGGCTCATGGCCCCATTTAGGTCCTGAAAAATGGTCACTTTGATCATCCCCTTTTTGCCCGCACCATTGCTATAACTGGCCTGCAAGCGGTGATTGCTGCCAGCGACCACCTGGGTGGTATACGCCGTTAAATCGCTGAGCACAATGCCCGCATTGGGGTATTTTTGGTTGAGCAGGTTTTGGGCATTGATCAACATGGCTTTGGCCTGGGGGCTGTCGGTGGGCTGTTGGGATTCACCGCCGGGCAGGGGGGTATTGGGGCTGCTCGACGCAACGGGGGTGCTGCTGCCCTGGGGATTGGTATTGGTGCCATTGCTTTGGCAGGCAGAGAGTGCTGTGAATGAGAGTAAAATCAGAGAAAGTGCGAATTTTGACATTTGGGATTCTCCTCAACAGGTGCTGTTTCAGTATAGCCCAAGCTTGCTTTTGGGGGACTCAATTTGGGCTTTGCTTCTCCAGACCGCTATAATGAAGCCATTCAGCCCATTTGCAAGGAAGATCTACCATGCCCACGCCCGAATTGGCCCAATCTGTGACCCAAACCCTGGCACTTAATCCTGTTGCACTCAAAGTCTTGGGAGCATGTACAGCTGTACTCTTTTTCAAAATGTTTGCCATTGGTCTGACCCAAGGGTTGGTGCGCAACAAGAACAAGGTCTATACCAATCCCGAAGATGCAGCTTTGATTGGGAAAACAGCCCCTGCAGCGGCAGAACACCCCGATTATATCCGGGCCAGCAATGCCTACCGCAACGATTTCGAAAATATCCCGATCTTCTTGGGCCTGGCTTGGGCGGCCTTGCATTTACATGCCGCAGATGGTTTGGCCCCCATTTACTTTGGGCTGTTTACAGCCGCCCGTGTGGGGCATACCTTCTTTTATATCAAAGGCTTGCAGCCCTGGCGTTCATTGGCATTTGCAGGGGGCCTGATGGTCAATTTGGCTCTGGCCTTTCACATTTTGATGGCCGCTCTGCGTTAAATTTCAACAACGGAAAGCTGTTCTGCGATGTCTGAGCTGCCACGTCATTATTCAGCCTGGTTAGAGGCCAGCGCTCTGCTGCGTGATTTGCGCCAAAGCGCTGCTGTGGTGGGTATCAAAGACGGTCAGCTCAGTATCAGTGCACCCAAAGGGGCCCTTTCCGCATCGCGACGTGCTGCTTTAAGTGACTTAAAATCACAGATTTTGGCCCTTTTGCAATTGGAGCAACGCCCCCCCTTGTTGGCCAACAACAGCGAAACGATTGGTCCACTGACTCCCTCACAAAGTCGCATGTGGTTTCTACAAAAATTGCACCCCAATAGCGATCTGCTCAATTTAAGCGGGGCCTGTCAGATTTCCGGCTGTTTAGATTTGCCACGTTTGCAAGGGGCTTTTCAGACTCTGGGCCAACGCCAGAGCGCGCTGCGCACGGTTTTTCCCGAAAGAGCTGGCAAGGCTTTTCAACAAATTCTGCCTCAATCCGCGCTGCAACTGGAGATCATGCCCCAAAACAGTTCAAAAAATACGCAGACAGAGGCACTCACTGAAATCAAAAGATGGTGTTCTCAGCCCTTTGATCTGTCTCAGGGGCCGCTCATGCGCATGGGTTGGTGGCCCCTGGGTGAGCAGCGGGGAATCTTGGTTTGGTCTCTGCACCACCTGATCTCGGATGGCTGGTCCACAGGGGTGCTGCTGCAGGAACTCTTGGCGGCGTATCACGGGCTAGAGCTGCCAAAGCCGGTGATCACGGGCTTGGATTTGGCACAGCAAGCTTTACATGAAGCACCTTGGTCCGAGCCGGCGCTGGCTTTTTATCGCCAGGCTTTGGCTGGGTTTCCCCCGGGTTTGGACTTGCCGGGTGAGACCTGTCCGCAAGAATCGGGCCCAGCGGAAGTGGAGCTGGCGATACCAGAAACGCTCTGGGAACAGATTTTGGCTTTTGGCAAGAATACAGCCCTGACGCCTTTTCAGATCTGTTTAACAGCCTGGACGGTTTTGCTCTCAAAATATGGCCTGCAAGAGCGAATGATCATTGGTACACCGGTTTCGGGCCGTTCGGATCTGCGTTTGGAAAACCTGATTGGCTGTTTGATCAACACCCTGTTGCTGCCGCTGGAAGTAAAATCCGAATGGGGCTTTGCCCAAAACTGTGGCCAACATGCGCAGCAGTTTCAAGTGCATGTGCTCTGGCAGGATTTGCCCTTCGAAAAAGCCGTGGCAGCCCTGCCAAAAAGTGAACACCCCCTGCCTGAAGTGTATTTTGTCTTTCAAAACAGCCCTTTGGATGCACCCCCACTGGAGTTTGAGGTGCAGTGGCTGGATCTGCCCCAGCAGCCTCCCCCGTTTCCCCTGACCTTGACGGTGGAGCCGGGGCGACTTCGGGTGCGACTTTCGAGTTCGCTCGAAAATCTCGGACCCGCTTTGCTCCAGCAGATCTTGGCAAATTATCTGGCTGTGTTCTCGCGTTTGCTGGCCCAGCCCGAGCTTCCGCTGAAAGAAATCCCGCTTTTAAAACCCGAAACGCAAGCCGGGCTTTTGCAAATGGCCCGGCCCCAAGCCGAGATGCCCGTGGTAGCGTGGATTCACCAATTTGTCGAACGCCAGGCGGCCCAGGACCCCGAACGGGTGGCCCTGCTCTGGCAGGGGCAGGACGTGACGTACAACGCCTTGAATCACCAGGCCAATCACCTCGCGCAGGTCTTGCGCCGCCAGGGGCTGAAACCCGGCATGTGTGTGGCGTTTTGGCATGAAGTAGGACCAGAGGCCCTGATCAGCTTATTGGCCATTCTCAAAGCGGGGGCCTTATATTTGCCCATTGATCAAGACCAGCCCGCCCTCAGAACGGTCAAAATTTTGAATTTTGCCCAGCCTGACTTTTTGTTGGCGTCCGCTGGTTTGGTTGCAGCTTTGCCCCACAGCCCTGATGAAATGGGATTGACCTGGTTGGAACCTGATCGCCTATTGCAAGAACCTCTGCTCAACGGCGACGAAGGCAATTTGGATTTGCCTATTCAGCCCGAAGACTTGGCGTATATGATTTTTACTTCCGGCAGTACGGGTGAGCCCAACGGGGTTGAAATCACCCACGGACAGGTGGCGCGGCTCTTTCCTGCGGTGGCCCGCGAGGTGGACTTAAGCCCAGAAGATACCTGGGTGCTCTTTCACTCCCTGGCCTTTGACTATTCGATCTGGGAAATTTGGGGGGCTTTTTATGTCGGGGCCCGTCTTTTGCTGATCCCCCGCGCTTTGGCCCGCGACAGCGCGGCTTTTTGGCAAACCTTAATAGATACCCCTGTGACAGCCCTGAATTTGACCCCTTCGGCCCTGCGGGGGCTGCAAGGCGCCATGCAAAAATCCTCCGTCTTGCCTCCCCTGCGCTGGCTGATCTTAAGTGGCGAAAAACTTGAAACAGACAGTTTAAAGCCCTGGTTTGCCCGTTTTGGCGAACAGGTGGCTGTTTACAACAGCTATGGTATTACCGAAACCACAGTCTTTGTGACCTTTGAGCGTATTCGGATTGAACAAACCCAATTGGGACGCAAACAGAGTCCCCTTGGCCATCCCTTACAGGACTTGGGGCTCTGCCTGCTGGATGCCCAGAACCAGCCTGTGCCAGCAGGGGTGGCGGGTGAGATCAACGTAACAGGGGCGGGGCTGGCCAGGGGCTATTTTGAGAACGCCCCGTTGACCCAACTGCGCTTTTCGGATCATCCCCTTTTGGGCCGGGTCTACCGCAGCGGCGATTTTGCCCGCCAAGACTTCGATGGCCGCATTCACTACCTATCCAGGCGTGATGCCCAGCTCAAAATTCGGGGTTTTCGCTTAGAGGCCGCAGAAATTGAAGGTGCTCTGACAGGCTTGCCTGCTGTGGCGGATGCGCGTGTAGCTTTGCGAGAACTTCTACCCGGTCAATCGGCCCTGATCGCCTATCTGGTGGGAGAGGTGGGGGTTGACCCACCCGCAAATTCTGCTTTGCGCCAAACCCTGCAAGTGCTTTTGCCCCCCGCTTGGATTCCCGACCATTTTGTGTGGGTGCCTGCTTTGCCCCTGAACTTAAATGGCAAACTCGACCTCAAAGCTCTGCCCTTGCCCCAAGCTGAAACGCCCACACTCAGTTTGAACCAGACCGAAAAGCGCCTGCATTCCATCTTAATGACCTTGAACGGGGGATTGCCCCTGGACCCCGACCTAAATTTTATGGACCAGGGCCTGCACTCACTGCTTTTGGTTGAGGCCCAATACCAGATTGAAGCGGAATTTGGCCTGTCTTTGTCTTTGATGGATCTCTTTGCTGCGCCGACCTTGCGTCAATTGGCTGAAAAACTGCGCCTGGCTCAAATACCACTGGGGCAAGAGCCCAGCCAAGCAGAGACAAATGTGGCTGTGACAAACACAACCTGGGCCCCTCTTGGATTGGCCCCAGATGCCCCAATTGCTGTGATAGCCATGGCAGGGCGCTTTCCGGGAGCAGATTCGGTGGATGCCCTCTGGGACATGCTGTGCAAAGGTGAGACAGGTTTAAAACGCTTCAGCCGGGCAGAATTATTGGCCCAAGGGGTCTCTCCGCTGCAAGTGGATCACCCCCAATATGTTCCTGTGACAGGGGTTTTGCCCAATATTTCAGCCTTTGACCGCGGGCTCTTTCAGCTTTCTGTGGCAGAGTCCCGACTCATGGACCCCCAACAGCGACTGTTCTTGGAAACCGCTTGGCAGACCCTGGAACAGGCGGGTTATGGCGATTGTTCCGAACCCCGGCGCTTTGGGGTTTTTGCCGGGGCGGGGATCAGCCGGTATTTATTGATGCATTTGGCCCAGGGGCAACGTTCTGAGGATGAAATTAATCCCTTGATGGCCCTGCTGGCCAATGACAAAGACTATCTTGCGACACGGGTGGCTTACCACCTCAATTTAACCGGTCCAGCCCTGGCCGTACAAACGGCCTGTTCAACTTCGTTGGTGGCCGTGCATTTGGCCTGTGAGAGCCTGCGCCGTGGTGAGTGTGAAATGGCCTTGGCGGGGGGGGTGACCCTTGACCCGGATCCCCAGGGCTATTTGCATCAACCCGGCGGAATCTATTCCGCAGATGGTGCATGCCGCCCCTTTGAAGCTGAGGCCACCGGCATTGTCGGTGGCAGTGGCGTGGCCCTGGTCTTGCTCAAACCCTTGGCCCAGGCCCAAGCCGATGGGGATCTGATTCTCGGGCAAATCCTCAGCTCGGCAATCAACAACGATGGCAAACAAAAAGTGGGTTTTAGTGCGCCAGGCATTGCTGGGCAGGTGGATGTCTTGCGGACCGCCCTGGCCCATTCGGGCCTCAGGCCTGAGCAGATTCGCTATCTCGAAGCCCATGGCACAGGCACGGCCTTGGGGGATGCGGTTGAAATTCAGGCTTTGAGCCAGGCCTGGGCATCTTCTCCTGCCCAAACTGCGCTGGGTTCACTCAAAGCCAATCTGGGCCATCTCGATGCTGCCGCTGGGGTGGCAGGCCTGATCAAAGCGCTTTTGGTGCTTCGGCACAAAAAAATCCCCCCCCAACCCGGTTTTAAACTGCCCAATCCGGGCATTAACTGGCACCAAGCCCCCGTGTATCCGGCCCAGACATGTGAAGATTTGAGCCAGGTTTCAGGGCTGATCTATGGCGCCGTCAGCAGTTTTGGCATAGGGGGTACCAATGCCCATGCCATTTTGGCGGGGCCACCCGAAAAAGCTGTATCGACACAAACCGGTCTCAAACCTGCCCGTGTCCCCGCTGAGCTATTTCTGCTCTCGGCCCGCTCACCAGAAAGCCTGGAAGGCCTGCAAGGGGATTTCCGTGCTTGGCTGCAGGCCCAAACAAACCCGGCCCCAGCTTTGGCCGATCTGGCATATACCCTGGCCTTGGGGCGGCAGGCCTTTCCCTGGCGTTTGGCTGTCGTTGCTCAGAATCGCACGGCCTTATTACAAAAGTTGGACCCAGCGCAGCTGGTCTCTCCCCAGCGGGGATATATAACAGGCGAGGCCGCAGATTTTCCGCCCCCGTTGCTTTGGCTCTTGCCTGGATTGGGCTCTCAGGTGGGGGGAATGGGTCAGGGGCTGGCCCATATTCCTGCTTTTGCCCAAAGCCTGCAAACTTCTCTGGCGCTGATTGAGGCCCTGCCGGGGCGCTCAGAACTGGCGCGTCAACTGACAGAAGCGTTGATGGGGGCAGAGGCTGGAGCACTGGCAGCCTCTGAATTGGCTGACCCCCGCCTGATGCAGCCCCTGATCTTTTTGCTCTCTTATGCCCTGGGTCAGACTTGGTTGGCATTGGGCTTGCAGCCAGCACTTTTGTTGGGGCACAGCTTTGGGGAATACGCAGCCCTGTGTTTGGGGGGCTATTTGGATTTGCCTGAGATGCTTGACTTGGTTTGCCTGCGGGGAGAACTCTTTGCGGGTCTCTCTGGGTTTAGCTGGGCGGTGATGGCCTCGGCAGACCAGGTCGAAGGGCTCTTGCCAGAGGGGGTCTGTATTGCTGCCCTCAACGCAGATCATCAACTCACCCTGTCTGGCCCCTTGTCCGACCGCGAGACCTTGGCTGAAGCGCTGCGTTTGGCGGGGTTGCGCTGGGTGGAATTGCCCATTCCCCATGCGGTTCATCATCCTTTGTTAGAACCCCTCTTGGACCCACTCAGCATGGCCTGTGCCCAACAGCCTTGGCGTCAGGGACAGTTTCAGGTTTTTTCAGCCCTCTTGGGTCGGGTCTTGGTGCCCGAAGATCTCTCTGATCCCCTTTATTGGCGCGCCCAGACCCGCGAACCCGTCCCCTTTGCCCAGCGCATTCAATTTTTGTTCTCCCAAGAAGCCTTTCAGCCACTTGAAACAGGTCCAGGGCGGACTTTGAGTGCCTTGCTTCGGGGAGGGGATGGGCCTGCACCGCTTTGGGGCCTGGGGTCTGAGCCGGCTGAAAGTTGTGAAACCTGGTTGAGCTGTTTGGGCAAACTTTGGCAAAGGGGCTACCGTCTCCAAAGGCAGGCCCTCTTTACGGGTCGTGCAGATTCAGCCATTGCTCCCCCCTTTCACAGATGGGCCTTGCCGGGCACGCCTTTTGAACGCCAAGATTATTGGTTCAAAGCCAATCAAAGCTCTGAACCCGGCACTTTGCCCAAGCAGCAGGCTTGGGAGGATTGGTTTTGGGGCTTGGAATGGCGGCGGCATCCCCTGCCAGGGATGGCTGGGGCCATGTTTGAAGCCCATTGCGAACCCCACTCTGAGTCCCTCACTTCACCCCTGTTTTGGCTGAAAGCGGGGCAAAATTTTGAACCGGCTGATTTGGCTGAATCCGGCACGGTTATTTTTGACTGCCGGGCTTGGGCCCGAGATCGCTCAGCGGCTCTGCTCAATTGGGCCCTGCAAAGTAT
This sequence comes from Candidatus Sericytochromatia bacterium, assembly GCA_050248915.1. Classification (GTDB taxonomy): domain Bacteria; phylum Cyanobacteriota; class Sericytochromatia; order UBA7694; family UBA7694. Next base: position 18,801 of record JBFWRL010000011.1, on the reverse strand, counting down.
GGCGTTCGTGCTGCTACAGGGAGTCAAACAGCTCTGTTTTTTGCTGCCCCCCGTGCAGGCCGTAACGGGCTCTGAAACAGATCTCGCCCCTGATTTTGCCCTTTTACAAGGCCTGGCCAGAGTGGGCCCCAGTGAAACGCCTGGCCTGCACTGTCTCTGGCTGGAGAGCGACGGAAGTGTTGAAATTTCTTCAGGCTTGCTGGTGGCCCTTTTAGAGCAAGGGCTTCCAGAGCTGGCTTTGCGCAATGGGTGGCTCTGGGAACCCCAGCTTTTGCCCCAAAAAAAACCAGCCAGACCGGCCCCTTTGCCTGTGGGCAATTATTTGATCAGTGGGGGCAGTGGCGAGATCGGGGGGCAATTGGCAGAGGCCCTGCCAGCGGGCTCGTCACTTTATTTCATCGGTCGCCAAGCTCCATCTGATTTAAACACGCGTTTTGCCTCTGCAGCCCGTGTGCACTGGATTTTTGGAGACGTGGCTCAAAAGCAGAGCTGGGAACAGGCTCTCTCGCTCATTCGGGATCAAGTGGGAACACTCACTGCCGTCATTCATGCCGCTGGCAGCCCAGATCAACATTGGCTGGGAGAGTCCGTTTTCGACCCGCAGCAAACAGCCCCCGAGGACCTGCCCGATTGGCCCGTTTTTGCCAAATGGCAAGGGGCCAAACACCTTCTGGCGCTTTTGCCTGAAATGGGCCTGGCTCCCCAGCGGATCTTCTTTTGCTCTGCCCTGAGCAGCTTCAGCGGACAGCCCGGCCAATGGGCTTATACCGCAGCCAATGCTGCCCTCAATGCCTTAGCTGGCTCGGCTTGGCAAGCAGGTTTGCCTGTTCAGGCCATTGCTTGGGGGGCCTGGAAAGAGGGCGGCATGGCCCAGCAGGCCCTGGCCCATTTGCCTGTCCGTTTGCGGGAAATGCAGGCGGCGCTTGTGGCTCAGGGGATTGATCGGGAAAGTGGCAAGGCCAGTTTGGCTTGGCTTTACAGCCTCAATCATCCGAATGTGGCAGTCAGCCCACTCAAACCCGCTGAGTTGCTGCAGTTCAGTGGGTATTACCTGAGTCAGCAAACCCTGACCGCGAAAAGACAGGGCCCCGCCCGTGTGATTCCCGCTGAGAGTCACCCCCAGGGAAGACTTGAGCAGACCATAGCCCAAATTTGGGCAGCTGCGCTGGGGGTAGAACCACTGGGCCGCGAGGAGAGTTGGCAAGATTTGGGTGGGGACTCACTCTTGGCTTTGCAGGTCCGCGAACGCCTGTCAGAGCACCTGCAACGCCCCGTTTCACCGGCCTTGCTCTTTCAGGGCTCGACAGTCGCTTCTTTGGCTGAAACCCTGCAAAATGAGCGCGTGCCGTCTCTCTTGGTCCCCTTGCGCCGCGAGGGCAAGGGCCAAGCCCTGTACTGTGTTCACGCTATTTCGGGCACCGTGTTTCCCTTTCAGACCTTGGCCAAGCATTTAACAGGGCCCTTTTATGCTCTGCAATCCCAGGGGTTGACGGGCCAACCTCCCCATCTGAGTTTAGAGGCGATGGCTGCAGCCTATTTGGATTGTGTGATTCACGTCCAGCCAGAAGGGCCCTTGCTGCTTTCGGGCTGGTCGTTTGGTGCCTTGGTGGCTTTCGAAATGGCACGACAGGCCCTGGCACGGGGACGAAATGTCTCCCATTTGGTCTTGCTCGACCTGCCTTTGCCCCCACCGGGTCGGGTGATTGCCGAGCCCCAGGTGCGTATGCGTTTTGATTGGGAAATGCAAAAACTGGGGCTTTCAGAAGGGGCTGGCAAGAGAGAAGACCTGCAAGGACTCAACCAAGTCGAGCAAGGGGAGAGTCGCAAGCAGACCCGTGATTTGTTGTATGCTGTTTTTGAGGCCAATCTTCATGCCGCCAGAAGTTTTAAACCCACTGTTCTGAACCTGCCGGCCACTTTGGTTGTGGCAGAATCCGGATTGGCCTTGGCCGATCCACGACCGGGCAAGGGTTGGCAGGATTATCTGTCTTCATTGACTGTATTAAGCGTTCCCGGTGATCACTATTCGATGCTCGAAGGGGCAGGCGTGTTGGCTTTGGCGCGTTTGTGTGAACGGCTGCAAACCCCTTTTAAAGGAGCCAGTTAAGACAGATGAGCCCAAGTAGCAACAATAATCTGGGTTTGGGGGGGAGCACACTCTTTCTCTGTTTGCTGCTGCTTTGCTTGATACCTGCCTGGGCGCAGCCGCCTTATGTTAAACCCACTTCTCCCCCCAAAGCAGCCTGGACGGTAATGGTGTATATGTCTGGTGACAATGACCTGGATGCGTACATTGTCAAAGATCTCGAAAATGAGTTGGCGATCCCTGGTTCTAATGCGCGGGTCAAGGTCTTGGCCTTGGCAGATCGTGCGCCAAAACAGGCCTGGAGTGAAACTCTTCTGTTTGAAGTCTTGCCTGGACTTAAAGCAACCCCCGCCAATGCCCTTGCCAATTGGGGAGAGCGCAATCTGGGTGATCCCCAGACCTTGTTAGAGTTTGTGACCTGGGCGCGTCACAACCACCCGGCTGAGCGCTACGCCCTTTACTTTTGGGGCCATGGCTGGAATTGGCATTCAGGTTATATTATGGAAGACAGCAGCAGCCAAGATGCCCTCGACCCCCACGAATTGCAAGTGCTCCTGCCCCAATTGGGTGTCTGGGATGTGGTCGGGTATGATGGCTGCAATATGGCCTCCATTGAAGTTGAAATGCTCTGGCAGGGTCATGCCAAGACCTTGGTCCACTCGCAAGAATTTGTGGATTGGGACGGTCTCGCATACGACCGGATCTTCAAGGTTTTGAATCTAAAACCTGACATACAGGCAGAAGAATTGGCCATTCTCAGCGCCCTCAGCGCCAGTTATAACCAAGAGCGCACAGGCTCTGCGGTGGTGCTGGATGGGCGGTTTGATGCCCTGATCCAGGCCGTTGACCAGTGGAGTTTAGCCCTGATGGCAGGACTCCCGCGTTATAAGACCGAGTTTAATTGGGCCCTGAAACAGGCCCAGCAGTTTGAAGAGGCCGCAGACGAAATAGATCTGATTCATTTGGCCCAGCTCTTCAAGCTCAATCTGCTCGATGCCCGAATACGGGAAACCTCTGCCCAGGTCGAAGCGGCAGCAAAAGCCAGTTTATTACATGCTTGGCACCGGGCCGATTACCCCGAGGCCAATGGAATTACCATTTCAGCGCTGGCCCCAGACGATCCCCAGCGGGACGTTTATCTGCAGAGTGCCTTTGCCCAACGCACCCATTGGGATGAATTTTTGAAGGCACTTTGGCTCCTGCGCTAGAGATTTTTGCATCAATTGTGTATACTAATTGTATTCTGATGTTTTATTGCAAAGGCGAGGTAATCATGCGCTTTCAGGACATGACTGCGGGTCTAAGTGATCAATTTCTGCTCTTGTACCAAAGTGAACTCCAGCATTTTTGGCTCAAATGCAATGAATCTCTGGAAGTGGCGCAAACGACCTTTTTTCATCAAGTGCTGACCGAACTGACCCACACCTTCAATTACGGCCAAAAGTATGAATATGTCCACCGCGACATGGGGTATGACTATTCCATTTACTCTGAGCCCAGCGATGAACGCTACCGGAGAGAAGACTATCAATTGCTCGCCGATTTTTTGGCGGAACCCTCGGGAGATACCCGTCCGACCTTTGAATCGGGTGCGGGACTGCGCGCCCTGAGTTGGGAAGATGCCCTGCAGGAGCGCTGGGACGAAACCACGGGAGAAATTCTCTTTCATGGGCGGCCTGAGGCCTGGGAAGACTGTATGGAATTGGAAGATTTTCTCTGCCTCTGGCAATTGGAGCTGAGTGAAGCCATGTTGAATAAACTCAAAGACGTGCCCTTTTATTGGATGCTGGAGGCCTATGCTTCAGCCGCAGATGAATTAAACGCGAGCCAGGCCTTGCAAGCGATTCTGCTGGGCCGCATGGCAGAAGTGCGGGCCCAGATTGCCGAAGAGGTGCATCTTACCGCCCGCAAATTATTGCCCCGCGACAAATATGGCATGGAAGAACAGGCCATTTTGATGGCGGGTTTAAGTCAATTGGCCCAGACCGTTCAAGAGCTGGATTTTCAGATCTATCTCAAAAGTGAACCCTTTGCAAAGCTCTGTTCGCAAAAGCTGGCGATGCGGGCGCAAAATTTTTTTAAACCTGCTTTTTAGTATTGGCCTCGGGTAATCAAAAGCAATCATTCGCACTGAATCAAGCTTTCTCCCTTCTGTCTTGCACTAAATCCGCTTACAATAGAGCAAACGCAAGATCACCAGACAGGACGTACCCCGATGAAATCGATTCCCCTGCATACCCGCATCTTTATTGGCATGATCGTGGGGATTCTCGGCGGTGCGCTTGTGCATTTGCTGGGCCTCTCGTCGGAGACCGTGGCAGAGCTGATCAAATGGATCAAACCGGTGGGCGATCTGTTCCTGCGTATGATTTTCATGTTGGTGATTCCGCTCTTGCTCTCGGCTCTGATTCTGGGCGTGGCAGAACTCGGCGATCTCAAAAAGATTGGTCGGATTGGGCTCAAAACGTTGGTCTATACCTTGGTCGCATCGGGCATTTCTGTGATTGTGGGCCTGAGTTTATTCAATTTGGTTCAGCCGGCCAAAGGCATGAAACCCGCCGATCGTCAGTATTTAATCGAAAAATTCTCAGACTCTGCTGCTGGTTTACAGGCCAAAGCCGCAGACATTCCCGACCGCACCGTGAGTGAATTGCTGGTCTCCCTGATCCCCAAAAACCCCGTTGAAGATATGGCCCGTGCCTTTGACCCCACTTATACTGGCGGTGGACTATTGGCCGTGATGTTCTTTGCCGTGGTGCTGGGTTTGGCGCTCTCTGCCTCTGACCCTGAAAAGGTGGCCCCTGTCAAAGCGTTTCTCGAAGGGGTCTACGAAATGGTCATGAAGGGCATCAGCTTTGGCATGAATTTGGCGCCCTTTGGGGTGGCCGCACTTTTGTTTATTCTCGTGGCCAATACCGGCTTTGCGATCTTACATCTGGTGCTCAATTATGTCTTGGTGGTGCTGGCCGCTCTGGCGATTCAACAATTTATAGTCTATTCAGCCATTCTCAAATTGGCGGGTTTTTCACCGAGGGTCTTTTTTAAGGCAATTCGCGAAGTCATGCTCACGGCCTTTTCGACCAGTTCCAGCAATGCCACTTTGCCCACTGCCCTGCGTGTGACCCAAGACGAATTGCATATGCCCGCAGATATTTCACGTTTTGTGCTCACCGTAGGCAGTACTGCCAATCAAAATGGTACAGCCTTGTTTGAAGGCATTACCCTGCTCTTTTTGGCCCAGTGTTTTGGGGTGGAACTCAGCCTCGTTCAACAGATTTTGGTGGTCTTTCTCTCGATTTTGGCAGGGGTCGGCACTGCCGGGGTGCCCGGTGGCTCTCTGCCTTTGATTGTCAGCATTTTGATCTCGCTGGGGGTGCCTGGAGAGAGCATTGCGATTATTTATGGGGTGGACCGCCTGCTGGATATGTGCCGCACAGTTCTGAACGTCACCGGGGATATTACCGCTGTGGTAGTGGTCAGCCGTTTAGAAGGGCGTTTGCCTGAGCAAGCAAAAGCAGAGGTTTAAAGACATGGAAAAACCCCTATTGAGTCAATTCAAGCCATTGTGGCGGGCCACCTGCCTGAGCGTGGTTTTGAGCTTCGTTTCGGGGGGGGGATCTGGCACAGGAAGTGCTCTCAGTGCTAAAACGATGCTGGCCTGGGGTGGCAATACCCCAGCCAACGCCGAAGATAAACTCAAAAAAATCATAGGCTCAGAGGTTTTTGGTGAATTATTTCGCTACCGTCAAAATTATCTGGGCGTGAAAACCCAGCCCCAATGGTTCAATGTTCTGCAGATGGCACGCAAGTTGAGCCCCAAAATTTCCACCCCCCTGAGTCAATTACACCAATCGGCCTGGAACAATCCCCGGACCAAACCGTTGGATTTTGACTGGGTCGAGCCGATGACCCCTGGTTTGAAGTCCCGTTTGGTGGCAGAAGGAACTGAATTGGTGATGGCCTTGCACTATCCCACTTTTACCAAATTGGCGCAGCAGACCCCCGAAAAAGGGGATGATCAGCTCATGGCCTTATTGCAAAAGGCCAGAGGTGAATATTCAACGAATTGGCCCAATTGGTTTGCCCAGACTTGGGATTATGGGGGTTGTACCCATTTGGGCAGTGGTTTACATCTGCAGCTTTGGCAAGAATTGCAGCGTTTACAAGGTCAGGCCCCGCTCTTTGCCCCAGAGCTCACAGAGCTGCGCAACGATCTGCTGACAGATATCTTGCAGGTTCGCTCCTTTTGTCAGCCACAAAGCCAGGTACTCAAAGAACTGAGCCAATTTTTCCGCGCTCCGGGCCTGAATACCGCTGAACTTCAAAATCTCAAAAAACGGGGCGTGGCAGTGCAAAAAGGCAAAAATTTGGAGTTCAATTGCCTGCATGAAAAGGCCAATTGTCATTTTGGGGCCTGAGTTTTTGGCTTTTGTGCCAAGATTATCCCGAGCTTAACCTGACTGATATATTCCTGTAAAACGGATTGGTTATTGTACTTGAGTGCCTGATGCATTGTGCAAAAAGCACAGAAATTCAAGCAGAAAAATATCTAACAATCTTCGTACTCAGGTAGGTTATTGAATGATTTTGGCAAGATAGTTCCTGTTTTTACTTGATCTGTGAACCCCCTTTAGAAAGGAAGACTTACGAGCGCCGAGCATTTTAATTCTTTGGTTTTAAAAACCTTTTTTAGGAAGGGAGACCTTGAAAGCGCTAAAAAATTTAGTTCTTCGGTCTTTAAGATCCTTTTAGAAAGGAAGACTCTGCAAGCTCCAAGTATTTTTGTTCTCTGGTCTTTGAAACCCCTTTAGAAAGGAAGACTCTGCAAGCTTCAAGCGTTTAAATCTAAAAAATTTAGTGGCAAGTTTGTTTCCAAATGTTTTAGTTTCCAAATGTTTTAGCTTCCCAGTTTTTTGGCTTCCAAGTGTTCACATCTAACACGTTTCGATGTCTAATTTTCGATTTCTAATGTTCCGTTTCTAAGTATAAAAGCACCCGTTTGAACGGGTGCTTTTGTGCTATTCAGGCCTCTGAAGCTAGAGCAAAGGCTCTTCGCTCGGTTGTTCAACCGGCGTCTCTTCGACGGCTGCCGGTGTTTCTTCAAGGGGCGGCTCCGTCACCTCGGGTGTTGGCTCTGGGCTGGGGGTGGCGATTGTTGGCGGGGGAGTCTGGGGTGGGATTTCAGAAATCTCAATGGCAGGGCCCGAGGGCGTTGCGCTGGCAGAGGGAGAGGCTGAACCCTCTCCACTGGGGGAGGCTGAACTTTGTGGTTGAACCACTTCAAATCCTTCTGCAGGCAGACCACGGGTGGCAAAACGCATGTATTGACGCCAAACGGGGGCGCAGACTGAGCCGCCTCCGCCACGGGTCGTACTGGGATTGTCATTGCCCGCCCAGACCCCTGTGACCAATTGGGGTACATAGCCCACAAACCAGGTATCAAAACTCTGATCGGTGGTGCCCGTTTTTCCCGCGGCAGGGCGGCCAATATTGGCTCCCGTGCCCGTGCCCTGATTGACCACATTTTGCAGGGCGATATTCAATTGGCTGACAGCATCCAGTGGAAAGACGCGCTGCTGGGGGGGGTAATAGTCAAAGAGCACGTTGCCTTCTGCATCCACCACTTTGGCGATGGCGGTGGGAAGCACCCGCATGCCTCCGTTGGCAAAGCTGCCATACGCCGCCGTGAGCTCAAGCAAGTTCATCTCTGAAGAGCCCAGGGCTGATGTCAAATCATGGGCAATCTCGCTGGTCACACCCGCACGGCGGGCGACATCGATCACGCGGTCCATGCCCAATTCATTGGCCAATTTAACCGTGGGGATATTCATCGACATGGTCAGGGCCTGCAAGAGACTCACTTGACCGTGGTAGCGGCGATCCCAATTGCGGGGACGGTAGCCACCAAAACTGACGGGGCCATCTTGCAGGGTTGATTTGAGGTTTTTGCCCTGTTCAAAAGCACTTAAATAGACAAAAGGTTTAAAGGTCGAACCCACTTGGCGCTGGGCCTGAAAGGCTCGGTTAAACTGACTTTGGGAATAATCTACACCGCCCACCAAGGCGTGAATAAACCCGGTTCGGGGATCCAGTGAAACCAACGCGGCCTGTTTGGCGCCATAGCGCATTATCCGGGGGGATTGCTCGCGCAGGACGCGTTCAGCATAAGCCTGGGCCTCGGGGTCAATGGTGGTATAGACTTTCCAGCCACCGCGGCGAAACAGGCCTTCTCCCACTTTTTCACGCAGTGAATAGAGCACATAATCCAAAAAATAAGGGTGGGGATAACTCGTTCGCAGACCTGCCAGCTGAATCGGCTGTTTGAGTGCCTCTTCTTTTTGCTTTTCGGTAATACGCTGGTCTTTGGCCATTTGATTGAGGACAATCGCCTGGACTTTTTTGGCTCCCTCCATGCGGTGATAGGGTGAGAGGTATTCAGGGCTGCGAATAATTCCTGCCAACATGGCTGCTTCTGCGATGCTGACCTGGCGCACAGATTTGCCAAAATAGACCTGGGAGGCGGCTTCCACGCCATAGACATTGTGGCCCAAAAAGACCAAATTGAGATACATCTCCAAAATCTGGGGTTTGGAATATTTGTTTTCAAGCTGAATCGCCAGCAGGGCCTCGGCAATTTTGCGTTTGGCCGTGCGCTCAGAGGTCAAAAACAGGTTTTTGATCAATTGCTGGGTTAATGTACTGGCCCCGCCCACTGTGCCGCCCTTGCGAATATTGACAAAAGCAGCGCGGGCCAAACCGAGCAAATCCACGCCGGTATGTTCCCAAAAACGCCGATCTTCGGCAGAGGTTATCGCGTCTTGCATGTGTTTGGGGATCTGTTCCAGCGGAATTGGGTCATAGCGACCCTGTGACGAAATCCGGGTCAGCAACCGACCCGAACGGGTATATATTTCGTTGGCCTGGGGCAGGGTGAATTTTTCGAGCTGCCGCACATCTGGCAGGCGATTGTAGAGCACGGCCAGCGCAATTCCTCCCCCAACGCCCAGAGCCATACCGAGTATCAACAAGATCACCAAGCTGCGCAGCAGGAATCTGCGCAGGCGCGAAGGTTCTTTGGGGCCAGGTTGGGCCAAGGGTCTTAGCGGAGGCCGTTTTGGAGGGCGGGACATGGGCTATTCCAAACTTACGATTCTTGATACACCATCACCCGGTTGCGACCGGACTCTTTGGCTTTGTACATGCTGGAATCAGCGTGTTCCAACAGCTCTTTCATATCTCGGCCATGTTGGGGGAAGGCCGCCATACCGACACTGATGGTCACATGGGGACTGTTTTTGGTATTGCTCAAGGAGGGCACATCCAGGCTTTCAATCGCCTGACGGATGCGCTCCGCGACCATCTCACCGGGTTCTTGGGGGGTTTGAGGCAAAAGGACCACAATTTCTTCACCGCCATAGCGAGAGACGATGTCCACACCATTGCGCACCTGATTTTTGACCTGCTGAGAGACTTCCCGGATCACTTCATCCCCGACCAGATGACCGTAGGTATCGTTGAAGCGTTTAAAAAAGTCGATGTCGATCATCAGCAGACAGAATTCAAATTGATGGCGCTGAGAACGGCGAATTTCTTCTTCCATGCGCCGTTCAAAATAGCGGCGGACACAGAGTTTGGAGAGACTGTCGGTCGTGGCCAATTCAAACAGATGGGCACTTTTCAGGTCTTTTTGTAAAATCGAGGCCATGTTGCCGAGAATAATGCGGTCTTTTTCGCCAAATATTTCTGTGCCCTGGCGGCTTTCTTTGTCTAGAACACAAATCACACCCCAGACTTCACCGTCGATCACCACGCGGGCCAGCAAGCACGAGCCAAAAGGAATGCCGTACAAAGCTGCTTGGCCTTCTGCTTCACTCATTTCGATGACGCTCTGCTGGTCATTTTCAAACCGCTTTAAATATCCCGAAATTTCGCCACGCGTCAACATTTGATTGGCTTGCAAGGGCACACCCACGGGACTGTGAACCCGCACGTGTTCGGAGTCGAGATCAAATTGCAGAAAAAAGGCTTTGTTGGGTGAGACCTCTTGTACCAACAATTCCATGGCTTCGCTCAGGATTTCATCGATATCCAAAATCCCACGGAACTTGTCTTGAATGGTGTGGTAATGCTGTAGCGCCAAAAAAGACTCTTGAATTTTGCTCTTTTGTTCTTTGAGTTCCTGATTTTTTTCTTCCAGCAGGGCAATGCGATCTTCCATGCTCTGTTTCATAACTGAGAGATAGGTGGTGATCGACTTCAGTTTTTTTCCGACCAATTGCCACTGTTCGGGCAGGCTTTCAAAGTCGGGGTCTTGATTGCTCAAAACCTGCTGTAAGACTGTTTCCAATTGGGCTGCACCCGTGCGGGTCTGCCGCAGCAAGAATTTGGCTTGGGTGGCCAGCAAGGCCACGCCAAGCACTCCCAGGATCAAAGCTCCGAAAGGGATCGACAGCAGTTGTAAGACGGCGGCACAGAGTAAAAGACAGACCGAAGCGGCTATCTGTAACAGTGTTTCGCGGGATGGATTTGCTTTCATGGGGCACTCCCTGCAATGGTGCGTAACTCTCTACTCATCTACAGGCATTATATACGCAAAACAGGCCTGCAGGCAGTGTGCTTAAAAATAGTTGCGGGGGTTCACAGCTTCGCCATTGACATGCACTTCAAAATGCAGGTGAGGTCCGGTCGAATGGCCTGTGGAGCCCATGGCTGCCAATACCTGACCCCGTTGAACGGCCTGGCCGACACGCACATGCAATTCTGAGCAGTGGGCATAACGGGTGACAACGCCATTGGGATGTTCGACATCAACGGCGTAGCCATATCCACCCATCCAGCCACTGTAGACGACCCGGCCCTCTTTGGCGGAGCGAATGGGGGTGCCAATGGGGGCAGCAACATCCATACCCGCATGCATGCGGAACCAGCGCCAGCCATAATTGGAGGTCACAATTCCAGCCGAAGGCCATGAGAGGCGGTTGCCAGAGGGGGCTTGGGCAGAAGTAGAACCATTTTTATGGGTGGGTTTGTGGCTGGCCACACGGGGTTTTACCACGGGGCGGCGGCGCAAATCTGCGGCATTGGGAATGATCAATTTCTGGTTTTCGACAATCATGTGGGGATTGTCGAGATCGTTGACTTCAATAATTTCGTCGACGGGTTTTTTATAGCGTTTGGCCAATTCAGCGATGGTCTCGCCCTTTTCAACGGGGTGGGCAATGCCATCCATGGGCAAAATGGTCAAACGGGTACCGGGTTTCATGCGATCGGCTTTGAGTTTTTTGCGATCATTGTTTTTGATAATGGTATTGGGGCTGACGTGGAATTTATTGGCCAATTTGGAAACGGTATCCCCATCCTGAACCACGTATTGGATGGGTTTGTCGCTGTCGACGACAAAATGATTGCCTTCAGCCACTTCTTTGCGGAAAGCCGCCACCTTGGTTTGGGTGTTTTGGGCCATGACCTTGCGAATTTTGGGGGTGGGAGCTGAGGCTGTGGCGGACTGAATCAGGTTATAGCCAGAGACAGCTCCTGCGAGGGTCGCGCAGACGGCGGCTGTTTTCACCAGTGTTGCGGGTTTGGGTAAAGAGAGGCCACGGGGGAATTTCAGGCCTACGAGGAGATGTTGGGGCAAGCCAATAGATCTGCTGGGGCGTTTTGCACGCCGATCATTGCGCTGATCTGGGTTAAACAGGGGTTTGCGGGAGGGCCGGGCCGAACGGGGGGCCGTCAGAGGAGCGATGGCCGGTGCGATGACACTCGGTGCAGCAGGGATGCGGTGATTGAGATCTTGAATCTCAGCCTCCCATTGTGAGTGGATATCATCAAAGAGTTGGTCGAGTTCGGGGAAAATGGGGGTTTGTTGGGGAAAGTTAGTCTGCATAGACTTTGCAACGATCCTTTCCAGATTGAAAGTAGTGGTATGTTCTTGGTTCGTGTTTCAGGTACAAGACAACTAAAAACGACAACGAAAAACAGCGTGATTCAAATCACATTAACCCAGGCATTATATCACGGGAGTGAGATGTGTCACCCCCTAGGCTGTGTCTGTCCCCCTCTGAGAGAAAAAAGCGCCAGCGCTTATTCCATCAGATCAAGCGGCATTTTTTTAGACTATACCTGCAATACACCGGGGCGACGCAGGGGGCAAAAATAAGTTCCAAACATTTGAAAATTTAATCTAAACTTAACCATTTCTTATATGTATTTTCACCCCAAAATTGACAATTGCTGAATCAAAAAGCCCATCTTGGGCGGCTGGACTTTGCAAGTGAGCACTCTATGTTTAAAATGAAGCCATGAACCCCCCCACACCTGCGGTAACGTCCTTGGTGGAGAACCCCTATCGCTGTGAAGGCAAAGTGGATTGCTCAGAAATGACTTCTTGTGCAGAGGCCCTCTTCTATCTAAAAAATTGTCCCAATCCCAAAATGGTTGGCGACAACGAGGGTCTTCCCTCTGAATCTCAGTGGTGCCAAACCCAGTGATTCAAATTGCCGAACTCTATCCTGAAGTGCTTTTGCCTGAGGCCTCTGCCGATGTGCATTTTGAGGCCTGGCTGGATTTGGCCCGCCAATGCCTGCATGCGGCCTGGATGCACTGTTTTGAGGGCCGCTGCTATTTTTATCGCTTGGGAGAAATCCACGAATATTCAGATTGTTTGGTTTCCGTTCAGCTTGAGCCTGAAATTCAATATTTAGATCTGGCCCAAGTAGCGCTGGAGCAGGCCTTGGCATTTAATCCTCGCCATGCAGCTGCTCAGTACAGTTTTTGTCTGGTGAAGTGGCTTCTCTCACCTGGGCCAGAGGTTCGGCAGCAGACCTTTGAAAAGTGGCAACAAATACCTGCTTTCCCTGCCGAACCCAACCGCTCAAGCGCCTTTTTACAAAGAGCCCAAACCCACACTGCGGCTTTGCTTCAACCCACCATTTTGGCCATAAAACAAGACCCAGCACTGCGTGACAGTCTGGGTTTTGATCTGCCTTTGCCAGAATTTCCCCTACACACACTTCTACAACAACCGCTGTCTGCGGCAGAAAATGCCAAGGCCTTTGCTGCGCGACTCAGGCTTTTATTGGGAGAATATCCCGCATTTACGCCTCAAATGAGCTGGCGCATTGGCCTGATCCGCATGTTAATGGATTCCGAAAAATGGGGGCAAGCAGGCTTTTGGCAGATTACTTGTTTCGGTCCTCTGTATGATCCCTTTTATGCCCAAGCCGAAGTTTTGGGGCAGGTTCAGACGAATCCTCAGACAGAAGAGGCCTCTTTTGACGAGGCAGATCTGGTCACCCTTTGGCATTTGAGCACTTTAGCTGCTGATACCCAAAGCCAAATACAACTCGCCTGGCAGGGGTTAAAGCGTGGGGGCTTGCTGCTCGCCGCCTTTTCACGCTCAGAAGTGGAACCCACAGATTTGCGCAGGGCTTTGACTGATCTCACGGGGGCCGAAGCGGATTTGATCGACCGCGAGAGCTTTTCTGATCGGCTGGTGGTGGCGATTTGGAAAAAAGCCCAAGTGCCAGTAGAAATGCGGGTCTTAATTCTGATGCGCCCCGACTCAGCGCTGAGTTTTGGGGGTGCAGATCTGCAAATGTTTCGCTCCCGCGCCCGGCTGCGCCAACTGGGGGTGCAGACCGATATTTCTTTGGCCTGCCGACTGGATTTTGAGACCTATGACCTGATTTACGCTGTGGGCTATTTACATGAACAATACCAGTTTCGCCTGCTTCAGACCACAACCAAGCCTGTGGTGGGCATGCCCATTGCCACACTTTTTTACCTGGAATCGGCTCTGGCTGAAGAAATTTTCAGGCAGATCCATTTGCAAGTGGGCAGCCATTTTAAACAGGCCTCAGCGGTCTCACCCCATCTCTTGCAATGGCTCCAAAATTGGCGCATGGATGCACTTTGGCAAAAAGTGAGCGGCGACTGGCAAAAAACAGGGATGAAGGCCAAGATCGACAAAATATCTGGACAGTTTGCGAAAGTCTGTGATTTTTTGGTGCCGCAAGCGAGCGCCGAAATCAGCTATTTAATGGCCCACAGCCAAAAGCCTTTGCCCAATTTCCGCCTCTTGCCCAATGGCTGTGACCCCGAACTTTTCACCCAAGCTGATCCCTCTCTGTTTGAAAGGTCCTATGGTCTGAAAGATTTTTTGCTGTGCGTGGGCCGGATTGAACCCAATAAAAACCAATTGTTGCTCTGTTATGCCCTGCGCGAAACAGATATACCCATCGTTTTGGTGGGCAAAGAGAGTGCCGATCTGTTTCAGGACTATCTGGCCCTGTGCCAATATCTCGGCAATGGCCGGATCCATGTTTTGCAAGATCTCTCAGATGCCATGTTGGCCTCAGCTTATGCGGCAGCCAAACTCTTTGTCTTGCCCAGTGCCAGTGAAAGTTTTCCTCTCAGCACCTTGGAAGCAGCATGGGCGGGTTGTCCGGTGGTTTTGAGTCAGAATTCAGTTCAGGCAGAATTTGCGCAAGATCTGTTTTACACGCTCGATCCACTTGATCCTGTGTCGATCAGAAATGTCATTGAAACGGCTTGGCAGGCAGACAACGTGCAAAGAATTAGCGCAGCCAGGGCCTTGGTACAAAGCCACTGCACCTGGGAACAAATGGCGCAGGATCTGAAGCTGGTCTTTGTCGCTGTGCAACACATGTCCCCCCGTGAAAAGGGCTTTCAGTTGGTTTGGCAGGGCGAATGCATCAGGGAGATGGCTTTTCATTTGGTGCCCCCGAGCGAAAAACAGGGTTTGGAGCGGGTTTACCGGCTTGCTGATCTCAGCCCCGTCTGGGAACTCAATCCAGAACAACGCAAGGTCTTTTTGCAACAATCTTTTGAGGTTTACAGTGATTTGGCCCAGGTGTATCTGCAAACCTGTGGCTTTTTGCAGGTGCAAGTCCTGCCACTTTTGCGGGTGCATGGCGCAATGAAGCCCCTTACACCTCCCACCCAAGCGGCGCTCTCTGGGCCACATCTATTGTGTTTTTACCATCCTCAGGGCCTGTATGGCCACCGCGAGACCCTTTCCGCTTTTTTGTCGGTTTATGCAGCAGACAGCCCTGCCCGATTGACGCTTTATCTGCCCACGGTAAGGGAATCCAGCGGCGTTGAAGATCTGGATGCCGTCGAAACAGAATTGATCGCTCAAATTGTGGAGCTCGGTTTTGATCCCGAAAATATACCTGAATTGGCAGTCTTGGGCGGTGGGCTGGTTGAAGGGGAAGAGCAAAACCTGTTTGCCTCAGCAAACCTGATTGTTTTTCCGCTCAAACGTCTGTGGGGGCAAGAAGATTTGTTGGCCAGAGTTTTGACCGCCGGGGTGCCCCTTTTGACCCATGGCTTTATGGCAAATTGGCCAGATCAAGGGGCCCACATTGACGTTTTAACCCCGTTTCAAGCGTTGTCAATGGCTGCTCCACTGGACATGATCGAAATTGAGACAGCTCAATTGGTGGCCCATTTTCAGTCGCTTGAAGTTGCACTTTGAATCGCTGGTTGAGATTAATCTGATTTTGGGCGCGTGGGAAGTCTTCGTCCGGCCACCACGTCTTCCATAAAGGCCGAAAATTCAGCAATGATTGCCCGGTCCTCAAACAAAATGCTCTGGGCCAAGGTGCCTTCGACAATAGTGGCACGCAATTCGGGATTCATGGCGTAGCGATTGGCTTTTTGGATATAGTCTTCGAGATCTGTGGCCACGGTATCGGTCAGGCCCATCTTTTGATAAAGGGCAGAAGTGATGCGCCCCACCATGCGTTCTGTGGGCAGGGTAATGATCGGAATACCATAGGCCATGGCTTGGTACGTTGTCGTACCTCCCCCATAATACAGAGGATCGAGAATCACATCGCTGACGCGCAAGAGCCCCAAAAAATCTGGCAGTGGCATTTCGGGCAAAACCCAGATCCGCTCCATGACGTCGGGAATGGTGGTTTGAAAGCGTTTGAGCAAGAGATCACAGAGCTGCCCCTGTTGTTTGGTGGCCAGCAGTGCCAGGTGGCCCTCTGGGTCGCGGCGCAGAATCTCTGCCACAACCGGGTCAAAATCGGGATGGAATTTGAGCAAAGTCTGGGGACAAGCGTAGAGCCGTTTGACTCCTTCCAGGCCATAATCTGCACGGGAGACGGGATCTTCGGGAAAGGGATAAAGTGGCAAATGGGAGGGCAGGGTTTTAAATTTCACCAGGGTTTCAGAATAATCACTTTCAGCACCGGGGCGCTCCATCAATTCACTTGAGAAAAAATAATCCATTTCTGGCATACCTGTGGTGCCTGGATTCATCCAAGACGTGCCCTGGGCACGGGCCAAACGCAAAGCCGAGAGCGAATACTGAAAAGCGTCCCAACTGGGTTCGGTAAACATCAGCAAGTCCAATTCTTCGGCCCGGATTTGTTTGGCGGCTTCGACATAATCCCTAGAAATAACCCGATAATTGGCATTGGGATGGTTAAAACAATAGCGGTTTTGAGGGTTAAAAATCTGGCTGACTTTGGGGGAATTGCAAAAAACGGTGATGCGGAAACGGGCCGGATCCAATTCATTAAACAGGGCCCCAGCATAAGCAAAAGCCATATTCAGACTTTTGGGGGCACAGATCAACCCCAGATGTATTAAATGTCCCGCCTGACTGCGGGGCTGCCAAGCAGGCAATGTGACGGGAGGTAAAAATTGAGGCAATAATTCGGCAAATTCCCGGCGCAAGGGCAAGGGGTTGTAGTGGTGATAGGCAATGTGCACAATGTTTAATTGCAACATGCTGAAATAATAGTGGTTTTGACTGTGGGCATTGAGGGGCTGTTTTAAGAGCGAAAAACGGAAATCGAAGAGGGCTTTTTTGAGCTTTTTCTCAAAAATTTCAATCTCTTCACGGCTCTGCATGATTAAGGGATAAGCCAGATCCCGTTTGAGTTTCCAAATCTGCAAGGGCCCTGGATGTGCCAAGGCCTGATCATAACATTTTAATGCCGCTTGGTATTCGCCATTTTTTTCGAGTAAATAGCCCATAAAAAAGGAGATCAGTGGCAGGGCCTGCGGGTTAATTTTTCCCAAAGCCATAAAACATTCCAGTGCTCCGTCAAGATCTCCCCTGCTTTGCAAGGTTTCTGCCAATAAAAAATACGTGGTGGCATCTGCGGGCATGAATTCCAGCGATTGCAAATAAAATGGCAGCGCCATATCGTCTTGATCCAAGAGGGTTAACATGCGGGCAAAACGCAAATAGGCATCCCCGCTTTGGCTTTTGGGAATGCGCAGCAAATATTCTCCGTAGGCCATAAAAGCCCGGTAATAATCGCCCATATTCTCATAAATCTGGCCCAGACGGATGTAAGGTGGGGCATAACGGCGATTGTGTACAATGGAGCGGCGATAATAGCTGATCGCCCGTGAGGGACAGCCTTTTTTTTCGGCCACCAACCCCAATTGATAGGCGGCTTCAAAAGCCTGCGGATCCAGACGCAATAGACGTTGATACAGACGCTCAGCGCGATCAAATTGGCCCGTTTTTTTAAGATAATCCGCTTGGCGCAGATGTCGGCGTGCGATCAGGGCGGAGGGAGTGGCCATCAATTAGATCCTGAATATGCCGAGGGGATCCCGGCGAGAAGGGGATTTGGCAGGATCTGAGCATTGCAATAGCAGGACTTTGGCTTGGCTGTGTATTTCAGGATCACTTTCATATTTGAGAAGTTCTATCAGCACCGGAATGGCGTCTGAAGATAAAGCTTGTTTCAATTTCTGCAAGGCTTGCATCCGCACTTCTCTCACTGGGCTCACGAGTTCTTGGGGGAAGTCTTGCGGCCAGTTTGGTTGGGAATCGTGGGGCAAATGCGAAAACTGTGATTCAAACATTCGGTCCGTCTATTGCGTCGATTACGCTGATTGTACCATGTTCCAGTGCAAAAAAATGTTGCATTTCGACCAAACTTGCGGGGCGGTGACTGACCCAAAGACAGGTTAAGTGGGGTTGGTATTTTTTGAGTGCGGTCAAAATTTTTGCTTCCGTGAGGGGATCCAATTCTGAGGTGGCTTCATCCAAAAGTAAGAGCTGAGGGCGAGCCAACAAAGCCCGTGCCAAAGCAATGCGCTGCCGTTCTCCCCCCGAAAAGAGGCTGCCTTGATTGCCCATGGGGCTGGCCAAACCCAGGGGCAAGTGGGCTATCACAGGTTGAATTTGGCAAATTTCCAGAATTTGTGCCAAAAAATCGCTTTCCAGGTTGCGGCCCAAACAGAGGTTTTCCTGCAAACTCATGTTGAGAAAGGCCGATTTTTGGGGCACCAGTACCGTTGTCTTCAGATCTTCGCGCAGCATCCGTTGGCCAACTTGGCAGGGCACAATCTCTGCCATCAGATGTAAAAGACTCGATTTGCCTGAGCCCGAGGGGCCGAGCAACGTGCTCCACTTGTGCGCGGGCAGAGCCAAATTAAGCTTCTCAAACAGGGGCTTTTGGCCTGGATAGGCAAAATTGACGGAACTGAGTTCCAAGAGAAAGGGGTGGTCTTTGGGCAAAACCGCAGCCGCCTGACTGGCCGATTGTGTTGGGCTGGGCCGTAATTCTGCCAATCTCTTGTGTGCAGGCATGGCACTTTGAACCATTCCCCAGGCCTCAACACAGGCCAGAACGGGGTCAATGGCCAGGGCCAGGGCGGTGCCAAAGGCCAATAAATCGGGAACACTGGCCATGCCCGTTTGCACTTGCCAG